>NZ_CP098242.1:2075000-2375000 GCF_027118995.1 Oxalobacter vibrioformis | reverse complement strand
AAATCCTTCGGCGTATTGGTCCCCATCCACATGGTCACCGCGCCGACAGGCAAGCCTTCCGCCTGCGTGCCACGGATACTTGTCGGATTCAGCAGCACGATCTTCTCAAGCCGGGCGTTGTACTGAAACAGATGGTCCCCCGCCATGTCACCGGCATCAAGCGGCACATCCATCCCTTTGACGACCGTACAGGAAACCGGGGCATCCGCATCATCAACAAAGCGGATAACAGGAGCGGCGGTTGTATTTTCGCCCGGAACCCGGATAAAAAACGCCTGCATGTCCTCCAGCGGCAACAGGCCGTTTATCCTGACCTGCATGGCGTCAGGACTTCCCTCTGCCTCACATTGCTGCAGGCTGGCTCTTTCCAGTGCCTGTGCCGCTTCCTGTGCCTGCTGGACGGTTCTCACCGCCTCTTCGGCCTTTTCTGCTGCAAGCCGGGCCGCCGTATCGGTCTGGATGATTTTTTCATCAATCCCTTCTATTGCACTCTCCGCTTTCAAAGCGGCGGCAGATGCCCGGTCCAGCTCATCCTGGACACCTGCGAGGACATCGGCAGAAAGATAACGGATCAGCTCGCTATCAAGAGAATCATGGGTAACCGTATCCTTTCGCAAGCGCCCGTCATCCGCCTGCAAAAGCGCCAGGTTGTGACGGATGTCATTGATGGAATTGGATGCACGGTCAAACTCGGCATTCAAGGCATTGTGGTCGGTATTGCTGCCCGCATTGCGGGCAAAGTCGGTATCCCGGTTATAGGCTGGTGGCTGTGCCATGGCAACTCCTTTCCTTAAGGTTGTCCATGGCGAAAAGCCATCGTCTTCGCCGGTGCCATGCCTGACCCGGCAGCCTTGCGGCATAAATGAAAAGAATCGGCCCGGCGCCCGGATAACAGATATCCGGCAGCCTGCCGCTGGGTTGTCAATCGTCGCATTTGTCGCTCCCTGTATGAAAGAGTGTTTTTCTTTCACATCGTGCAGGACGCAATCCCTGCTTTTTCTGCATAGCCCTTTTCCGGCGCGACATCGGATACCTGCGGCTTGCCAGGTGTTATGCAGTGCGCTACCAGGACGCGACCCCCGGCGGTTCGGCGACAAATTCGATGTGCTGTCTGGAATCAGGCCTCATTAAATTGCCTGCTGCAAAGCCGCTGTGTCCCAAATGGCGGTGTTGCATCGAAAAACAGGAACCTGACGGTGGTCTGCACCACCTGCGTCCCCATTTCCCGTTGCGCCTGACCCTTTGAGCCAAAACGGCTTGTCGCAAACAGGAAATTAATGAAGCCTGACCCTTGCGCCTTTTCGACGCAGGGTTATTTTAGCCCGGCTGTCAATACCTGGCGGCTGTCTGACACAATCTTTGTCATATCACGCGGAAAGGCGCATGAACGCTTACTTCCCATCAGGCAGGCATGTAACAGAATAAAAGAGAAAAAGAAAACTGCCTGTTTTTCAGGCAGAAAAACGGTCAACGTTTCTGCTTGCGCACCGCACGGGTTTTCTCGTACCAGGATTGGGCGAGCGTCATATTTTTGGTCTCCCCCAGATCACCCGTTGTATAGGCATGGGCAAGACGCTCCATTGCCCGGTCCTGGCCCGCATCTGCTGCCTTTTTGTACCAGGCGAAAGCCTCCCGGGGATTTTTGGTGACACCATGCCCGTTTTCAAGCATCTGTGCCAGGATGTACATGGCTTCAGCATAGCCCTGCTGCGCCGATTTCCTCACCCACTCCGCCGCACGCGGCACATCCTGCTGCACTCCCCATCCCCTGGCATACATCAGGCCAAGATGGTACTGTGCCGCCGGGTAATCCTGCCTGGCGGCATTAATGTAGTTATAAACCGCCATGGCGTAGTCACGGCGCGTACCGCGTGAGTTTTCATACATCCTGCCCAGATTATTCTGCGCAGGGGCATAGCCCTGGTCTGCCGCTTTCTGGTACCAGACGATAGCATGACCCAGATCCTGCTTCACCCCCCGGCTCTGGTCATACATGTCGCCCAGGCTGTTTTGCGCCTCGGCATTGCCCTGGTCTGCCGCCTTGCGAAACCACATGGCCGCTTCTGTCTCATTACGCTTTCCCCCCTTGCCTTCTGCCAGGAAAACACCATACCCGTACTGCAGGGCCGGATCGCCTTTTTCCGCACCTTCCTTGAATATCATATAGGCTTTCCCGTACTCTCCCTGGCGGTACAGGCGCCATGCCTCATCCACGGTACCGGCATAAACAAGCGGCAGCACAAAAGCAAAAATGGCAACAAGAAAGATTCCCTGCACAAAAAAACGGTCAGGTAAAAAGCGGATGACTGTTTTCACAGCAGGGGCTCAAAGACGCGGTTAATGATGCACTCAAACAGGTTATAGACGGATTTTGCCCGTAACAGGTTCCATCTGGCAGCAATAAAACAAACCGTCTTGTCAGTACCGCCCGGCACAGACAAGACTGCCATGGTAATCAGATACTCATGTCTTCTTCGCTGAGAATCTGCCCTCTTCTCATGATGCGGTCCAGGCTTTCCCTTGCCTCATCCATTCCCTGGTCTGCCGCCTTTTTGAACCATTGCGCAGCCGTATGGTAATTCTGCTTGACGCCGTCACCACGCAGGTACATGCCGCCAAGATTAAACTGCGCCTGCGGCAGATTATGCTCTACCGCCTTGCGGTACCACGCCAGCGCCTTTTCAAAGTCCTGCTTCACACCCAGTCCACGCGCATACATAAAACCCAGATTGTTCTGGGATTCAGCATACCCCTGTTTTGCTGCCAGCTTAAACCATTCAACCGCCTTCTTGTAGTCACGGGCAACCCCGTCGCCGCGCGTGTATATCAGGCCCAGCGAATCCTGGGCCTCGGCCAGGTTCTGGTCAGCCGCCTTCCTGTACCATTTCAGCGCTTCCTTGTCGTTGCGCTGGACACCTTCACCCTTGTAATAAAGCTCTGCCAGCAAAAGCTGAGCCTCCGGAAATCCCTGTTCGGCAGCCTTCCTGTACCATTTTGCCGCTTTTTCCGGATTTTTCTCCGTGCCTCTTCCCGTGGCATACATCAGGCCAATACTGGCCTGGGCTTCCGGCAGATGCTTGTCTGCCGCTTTGGAAAACCACAACAGCGCCTGCTCATCATCTTCCGGCACCCCCATGCCTTCAAGATAAAGCTGCCCGAGCTCATACTGTGCCTCTGCATAGTTCTGGTCAGCCGCCTTTTTATACCAGGCATAGGCTTGCGCCAGGTCCTGCTTGATACCCAGCCCGTCCTTACAGGCATTGCCCAGCTCATACTGCGCCATTGCCAGCCCCTGGTTCGCTGCCTGCCTGTACAGGTTTACTGCCTGGGCCAGATTCTTCTCGACAGCCCGGCCTTCCGAATAAAACACGCCCAGATTGGCCAGCGCCTCGGGCAATCCCTGGTCCGCCGCCTTTTTAAACCACATCAGCGCTTTGGCATCATTCTGCGGCACACCCCTGCCTTCGGAATACAGAAAACCCAGGTTATCCTGCGCCTTGGCGTGTCCCTTTGCTGCAGCCTTGCCATACCATTCAGCCGCCCTGACATAGTTCTGTGCAACGCCTTCCCCTTCTTCCAGCATCCCCGCCAGATCGAACTGTGACTGGGGATCACCCTGCTTGGCCGCCTTCTGGTACCAGTAAGCCGCTTTCACATGGTCTGCAGCCATCCCGTCGCCGTTGTAATACATGGTCGCCAGCGCAGCCTGTGCGCGCATGTCACCACTTTCCGCGGCCCGGGAAAAAAGGGCAAATGCCTGGGAATATTCCTTTTTCTGGTAGTGGACAGCCCCGTCAGCATAATCTTCGGCCAGCGCCACATCCGGTACCAGTGCCAGACAGGCAACAAACACTACCGGCAGCCATACCGGCGCTTTTCGGGTGTGATAAAAAACTGATGCGGATTGTGTCATGTCTTCGTGATTAACCGATACGCGTGCTGTTCATCCTGTGCCGTATGACAAAAGAGGGACAGTACCATACGCTGCCCCTCTCCAAAACCAGCCGGGTCAGAGAATATGTTCCTTATACGCCCCTGACAAAATAAACATTCTGGTTGCTGACATACAGATTCCCGAGATTGTTCTTTGCCTCCGCAAATCCCTGGGCAGCCGCCTTTTTAAACCAGTCTGCCGCCTGCACATAATTCTGTACGACACCTCTTCCTTCGTAGTACAGGACACCCAGGTTATTCTGTGCTTCTGCCAGCCCCTGTTCCGCAGCCTGGCTGTACCAGCCTGCTGCCATCGCCATATCCTTTGGCAAGCCAATCCCGGCTTCGTACAGCCTGCCCAGATTGTACTGGGCGGAAGCCACACCCTGCTCGGCGGCTTTCCGGTACCACTCGATAGCCTGCGCCGTAAACTGGCCACCACCCATGCCCCTTTCATACAGGACACCCAGATTATTCTGGGCAGCTGCCAATCCCTGCCCTGCGGCACGGTGATACCAGATAAAAGCCCGCGCATGATCCTGCTTGACCCCCTGCCCGGTGTAATACATGTTTGCCAGGTTATTCTGGGATTCGGCATACCCCTGGGTCGCCGCCGTGTAATACCAGAAAACCGCCTGCACTTCCTGCTGCGGCACACCGACACCACGCTCATACATGAGTCCCAGGCTGTTTTGCGCTTCCACCATCTTCTGGGCGGCCGCCTTCTTGTACCAGACGTGCGCCTCGATATAATCCTGCTCTACTCCGCATCCCTTGTAGTACATGCTGGCCAGGTTGTACTGGGCATCTGCCAGCCCCTGATTGGCCGCGAGGCTGTACCAGTAGGCTGCCTGGATATCATCATGCCGCACCCCGAGACCACGGGCAAACATGAATCCGAGATTATTCTGCGCGCCTGGCAGCCCCTGCTCGGCCGCACTGCGAAACCAGGCGGCGGCAACCGTATCATTTTGCGGCATCCCGGCACCGGCGGCATACAGCCGACCCAGATTGTACTGCGCCTGTGCATTGCCCTCTCTGGCTGCCTTGCGGTAGTGAATCGCCGCCTTGACATAGTCCTGCGGCAACCCGATACCTCTTTCAAAAAGCACGCCCAGATTGTTCATTGCCTCGGCAGACCCTTGTTCTGCCGCCCGACCAAACCACAACGCTGCCTGGGAAAAATCCTGTACCACACCCTTGCCGCCAAAATACATCACCCCCAGCGCATTCTGGGATTCTGCATGCCCCTGCTCGGCCGCGCTGTAAAACCAGATGAACGCCTGCGCATCATCCCTGGCGACACTTTTGCCTTTCTCATACATCTCGCCCATCTTGTTCTGGGCAAGGCCGTATCCGTGTTCGGCTGCCATGCGGTACCACTCGACAGCCACACCATAATCCCTCTGGACACCAATACCCTGCTCGTAGATCATGCCGAGATGATACTGGGCCTGTACATATCCCTGCTCTGCCGCCTTGTTAAACCATGAGCGTGCCAGAGCATCATTCTGTGGAACACCCCGGCCTTTTTCATACAGGGCGCCCAGGTTGTTCTGCGACTCGGCCAGCCCCTGCTCTGCCGCAAGGCGATACCATTCGGCTGCCAGCTGGTAGTTTCGGGTTACTCCCAGCCCGTCCTGGTACATGACAGCCAGGTTGTTCTGCGCTTCGGCATGGCCGCGAACCCCTGCCATCCGGTACCAGTCAGCGGCTTTTGCCAGATCCTTTACCACCCCGGTCCCGTTAAAAGACATCCTGCCCATGTTGAACTGGGCTTCAGGCAAGCCCTGCTCTGCCGCTTTTCTGTACCATTCCACAGCCGACGTATAGCTCTGCCTCACACCAAGGCCGCGCTCATACATGATGCCGAGATTATTCTGTGCGCTCCTGTGGCCTTTTACCGCATACTTCTGGAAAAGCGGAAAAGCGCTGTCGTACTGCTTGCGGTAATAGTTGTCTATGGCATCCTGAAGCGGATCGACATCCGTGCAATTGACGCACAGATCTTTGGAAGAAGCAGCAATAGAACTGCCGGCCTGCATCAGCATGGCAAAAAGCAGTATCTGTATCAGGGGCCAAATCCTGAAAGGGGCATCCTTTCCTGCTCTCATGATCTATTCTTCTCGTTAAAAATGAAAAGGCGGACAACCATTCTAACTGATAATTCCGGCATAACAAGTCAAAATAATTGGACATCAGAAACTTTTTTCCCAAAAAGTGAAAAAAAGAGACGCTCACCTGTTTTTCCGGGAAAAAAGCGGGTATCTTCATACCCGCTTTGCAGGCTCTGTCCTCATTAACTTGCTGTCCGCGAAAAGCTGATTTTTCTTGTCTGCCAAGGCGACGGGACAACATTGGGTGAAGGCGTATTGGACATACGGCGAGTTCAATTTTGGCCTGGCAACGAAGGCAGGCGGGAAAAGGCAGCTTTACAGCAGGCAATTAGGGCGTATTAACATTGGACCGCTGTAAATCAGTTGATGCCCAGGAGCTCAATCTCGAAAATCAGCGTGCTGTCCGGCGGGATACGGCTGCCCGCGCCACGGGAACCGTAAGCCGTATCAGAAGGACAGGTCAGCTTTGCCTTGCCACCGACTTTCATCTTCTGCACCCCTTCCGTCCAGCAGCGGATCACACCGCGCAGCGGGAAGTTCGCCGGCTGTCCGCGTGAGTAGGAACTGTCAAACTCCGTTCCGTTAACCAGTGTGCCACGATAATGGACCGTTACCCGGTCAGAGGCGGAAGGCGATTTTCCTGTTCCCTCCTTTATCGTCTCGACCTTGACCCCGGAAGGCAGCACCACTTCGTTAGCCGCACCTTTTTCCGGCGCGGCAAAAGCCGCTGTCGCAACAGCCAGTGCCGCTGTCGCAATCACCAAACGCAAACCACTTCGCATACGATTCCTCCCTGTTAAAAAACACGTTTCATTTCCTGATGGCAGAACCCTTCCTGCCCCTACTTGTAAAACCGTACCTTTGGCCCAATAGCCGCCTGTACAACCGGCATCAGCACATCAGCAAGCACTGTCCCTGACTTCAGCTCTGCCAGTTCCGCTGCTTTCAGCGTACGCGCTGTTGATCCTGCCCTGCCCGCTTCCAGCACAATCACACTGGCCGGGTCAATTCCCGGACTCGCTAAAAGCTGCCTGCTGTTGGTCGTCATCACCATCTGCGGCATCATCCGGTATGTCTTGTCCTTTTTCAGGCGGCGCAATTCAACCAGAAAAGCCGGAAAACGCTGCATCAGGGCATCCGGAAGATATTTTTCCGGTTCATCCACCATCAGAAAAGGCAGATCATCCAGCGTCGACCAGAAAAAGTCGATCATGCGCAGCATGTCATCCGTAAACCATTCATCTGTTTGCAGGCTGCGCTGGCGGTGGGTAGTATATTTTGCTTCCAGGTACGGGCTGCCTGACTCATCCCGCCAGAAATACAGTTCCGAAAACCCGGGAACAGCCAGCTGCATCATCCGGCCAATCGTATTCATCCTGAAATTGCGCGCGCTGTCCTGCACCTGCGTAATCCGATCCATCAGCCCAACCCCCAGTACCCGGGTTCCGTCACCGGGCAGATTCACCGTCTCACCCTCTCGCGGAAGTGAAAAAACAGGCAGGAGACAGCAGTTGGCACGGAAAAAATCAGCCAGTTCACGAAAATCCCCATTGACACCGGTCTGTTCAAGCTGGGTCTGGGTCAGGCACTCCATATCGCGCCTGTCCTGTGCTGTCGGACGGTTGAGTATCAGCTTGCCGTTTTTCCACACCCGCTCCTGGGCCACCAGGTCCCGGTGCCGTCCCTGGCCTTCCATCCTGAGCGCCAGCACATAACGCCAGATTACCGGTCCACCCACCTTTTCCGAGAGCTCGACATCGACACTCATCGCCGTGCCTTTTTTTGACGAATCCGACGTATTCAGAAGAGAGCGCACATGCGCCAGACCGCCGCGCTTTTTCAGGGCGCCCTGCAAACCACCACCACCCTCACGGCAGATGTCACCCAGAAAACGGGGAATATCAAGCAGGCTGGATTTGCCCACGCCGTTGGCGCCGACAAGATAAGTGAATTCCTTAAGCGAGATATCAATGGCAGAAAAATTGCGCCAGTTACTGGCCCTGACCCGAGTAATCAACATAAGCCCCTCCTTGCGCCGGCCCCCTCAAAGCGTGAGGTCACCGTAGCATTGTAGCGGTAACGTATTAATAATCAAGCAATTTTTCAGCAGACTCAGCGTTTTTTGCTGCGTGACCGGGCCTGCTTTTTTTGCTGCGCGCTTTTGGTGGTCCGGGGTTTGCTTTTTTTAGGGGAAGAAGCGGCCTTGCTCCCGGACGTGGCTGTCTTGCTACCGGTTTTCTTTACGGCACCGGCAGCATCGGCTGCGGGTTTGCTGTCCTGTGGTGCCGCAGGCGTAAAAACCCGCTTTTCTATCACCTTTTTACCACCATCCTCTTCACTGTCCTCCGTGACATCGCCAGCCGGTACCGGACGTTCCTTTCCATACAGTTCCCGCTGGGCACGGGCATTTTCCGTCGCCGCTGCCCGCGCATACCACATGGCCGCTATGTCATAGCTTTGCTGGACCCCGCGGCCTTCCTCATAGAGCGCCCCCAGACTGTGCTGAGAACGGAAGTCCCCCTGGTCAGCCGCCTTTTTGTACCAGTAAGCCGCCTTCTCATCATCACGCGTCACACCCCTTCCCCAGAGGTACATCACGGCGATGTTGTACTGTGACTTCACATCGCCTCTTTCCGCCGCTTTCTCATACCAGTGCGCTGCCTTCGCATCATCCGCTTTCATGCCGATACCCTGCGCATACCGGAATGCCACGTATGGCTCGACCTCTTTCACCTTGTTTTCAGCCGCCTTGACCAGCCACATCGATGCCTTTTCCGCATCCTGCTCGATGCCCTGTCCCATGTCATACATCAACCCGAGGTTATACTGCGCTCTGGCATACCCCTGTTCGGCCGCTTTCTCATACCAGTAAGCCGCCTGCTGCCCGTTTTTCCTGACACCCCGTCCGCTGGCAAACATCAGGCCCAGCGCATACTGTGCATCCGGCAGGTTCTGCCTTGCCGCTTTCCGGTACCAGGAGACAGCCCTTGCCTCATCCTTTTCCACACCAGCCCCGCGGGCATACAGCGCACCCAATCCATACTGCGCCCTGGCATCCTCCTGCAACGCCGCCTTGTGGTACCAGTACTCCGCCTCCTCAAAATTTTTGTCAACCCCGCGCCCTGTCGCATACAGGATACCCAGATTCCGCTGGGCAATCGCATCTCCCTGAAGCGCTGCCTTTTTGTACCAGTCAAAAGCCGCCTGAAAGTCCTTTTCCACCCCGCGCCCGGCAGCATACATCGCACCCAGATAACGCTGCCCCTGCGCATCCCCTGCCGCAGCCGCCTTTTGATACCAGGCGACCGACTCCTCATCATTTTTCCCGACACCCCGCCCGGCCGCATAGGCTGCCCCCAGGGCAATCTGGGCTTCCACATGGCCATTCTCAGCCGCCTTTTTATACCAGGCGGCGCTTTCTGCCCCATCCCTTAACACCCCGTGGCCAGTGGCATACATCCGGCCGAGCGCATACTGCGCTTCGGCAAAACCGTTATCCGCAGACTCCCGCATCCAGAAAAGCGCTTTCTCATCATCCTGGGAAACACCGACACCATCAAAACACATCGCACCCAGGAGATACTGCGCCCCGGCATGTTCCTTCTGAGCCGCCTGTTCCAGCCAGACCGCGCTTTCAGAGCGGTTCGTATCCACCCCTTCACCCAGGGCATACATCCGGCCAAGCGCATACGCCGAACGCGCATCCCCTTTTTCCGCGCCTTTTTTAAAAGCCTCTACCGCCTTGGCATACTGCTTCTTCTGGACAAAACGCTTCCCGTCAGAAAAAGCATCCGCCCATACCGGGGCACTCCCCAGCCCGAAGAGGCAAATCAGAAAACCGGTCAGAAAATAACGCATCATGAGTAATCAGGTGCCGGATAAAGGTGAGAAAACCCGCCGACAAAAACATGTCAGGCTGACATCATGCCACAAATTTTTACCGGGGCATATTCACCGCGTCAATAAGAAATCCCGGACGAATCAGGCAGCAGGCTCCCCTGGCGAAGCAACAAAACGCGCTTTCCAGACGAAAAAACAGCGCCTGACATAAAACCAGGCGCTGCCTTTTTTCGATACCCTTTTTTAGTGCATCACTTGTCTGACTTCGACTGGATTTCCGCCATTTTTTTCTGGGCTGGCGTGCTGTCACGCGAAGCGGCCTTCTGATACCACTCGATCGCCTTTTCCCTGTTCTTCTCAACGCCCCGGCCTTCCTCATACATCACACCCAGGCTGTACATCGAAAACGTCTCGCCCTTATTGGCCGATTTGGTATAAAGCGCAAACGCTTTCTGGGCGTCCTCCTTTACCCCCAGGCCATTCTCATACAGATAAGCCAGGATCAGCTGCGCTCTCGGATCGCCATTATCGGCACCTTTTTGCGCCCAGTTTGCCGCCTTCACATAATCGCGCTCACCTCACGGCCCCTGGCGTACATATCGGCCAGAGCCGTCTGGGCAAATGAATTATTCTGTGCAGCGGCTTTTTCATACCATGCCACCGCCTGCTTGCCGTCCCTCCTGACACCAAGACCCTGCTCATACATGATCCCCAAACGGGCCTGCGCCTTGTCATCACCACTTTGGGCTTTTTGCCTGAGCGTGGCGATCACTTCCGCATTGTCACCCCGCTGCATGCGCACGCGTTTTGGTGTATCAGCCTCTCCCTTATCGCCGACATCCTGTGCCGTTACCATACCCGTTGCCGCAAAACAGCCCACCGCCAAAAGTGCTGCCAGCAATCCCTTTTTCCCCATGCCTTTCTTCATCATACCCATCCCCTTCTCGTCAAAAAAATTGATTAACGGAAACATCAGCCTTTATCATGCCACAAGAAAGTACCTCAAAAGAAGAGCCCGCTGAAAAAAACACCCTCTATTACAGGCATCGCGCATGGAAAAGAAATAAAAAAAACGCACAGATTTTTCTGTGCGTTTCCGGTAAATCCTGCATTGACTCCTATTTTGTCTCTTCCAGCTCAATCAGACGGTTTCTGGCAGCATCACTCCCCTGCGAAGCCGCCTTCTTGTACCATTCCAGCGCCTCTTTTTTGTCCGCCTTCACACCACGGCCCTCTTCATACAGGGCGCCAATGCGGTACATTGAAAAATCATCCCCTTTCTCTGCTGCCTTCTGGTACCACGCCATCGCTTCCTTATAATCGGCTTTCACCCCTTTTCCACGCTCATAAAGCGAGCCGACAAAACCCTGTGCAAAAAGATTGCCCTGCTCAGCCGCCTTGAGCATCCATTCATACGCCTGCCCGTAATTCAGCCTTACCCCCAGGCCACGCGCATACATAAAGCCGACACGGCTTTGCGCGTGCGCATTGCCATTTTCCGCTGCCTGCATATAAAGCATCATCGCCTGCGTGTAATCCTGCGTGACCCCGATACCCTTCATATAAAGATACGCCTGCCCGTTTATCCCGCGCATATCCCCCTTGTCAGCCACCTCCTTGTACAGCTGCATCGCCTTGGAAAAATCCTTTGCCGCGCCCTTGCCGGAAATATGCATGCCCGCAAGCTTCAAAATCGCATCCGTATTACCCTGGTCGGCCGCCTTCTGGTACCAAAAAGCCGCCTGCACCTGATCCGCCTTTACCCCCTTGCCGGTGGCATACATGATCCCCAGGTAAAACTGCGCTTTCGCGCTGCCTTCATCGGCCGCCTTCATGAAATACTCATGCGCCTTGGCATAATCCTGGTCAACCCCCTCGCCTTTTGCATACTCAAGGCCGGTTTTCACCAGCGAACGGGTGCTATAGGAATCCTTGCCGGAAATTTCATCAGACGCCGCATAGCCCTCGTCTTCATAACTAAAAGCACTGTCGGCCTGGCGAGCCCGTTTCGACTCTTCCTCCTGCGCCAAAGCCTCACCGGAAAGCGACAGCATGAGCGCCAGGAAAAGGCCAAACGCCATCTGGGAGGTCAGGTTAGTTTTATTTTGTCCCATCATTGCATCCTCTATCTGCTTCCCCTTGCCGGACTGGCAAGGCATCACCCGGTAGGCCAAACAGCGCAAGGGGAAACCCTATCTTGCCATAACCGGCAGGCATATCGGCAGAATCAGGCACAAAAAGCGGAAAAATACGTAACAGGTGTGTATAAAAAGCGACACTTTTCCAGCAGGGAAGTCATTGTGTCGCAAAAAGCGAGCGCGCCCCTTTCATCCCGCACTTCTGGTACCTGTCATACGCTTTTGCCACCCGCTCCCGGATAGCCTCGCGTGACGCGCCCTCAGCCCAACTGCCGGCCAGCGCATGCAGCACAACCCATCGCCGCAGCATCCGTTATTTCCCCTTCCCTCTTTTCATCCTGTCCAGCCGCTCCTGTGCTTCTGCATTGCCCTGTGCCGCCAGTTTTCTGTACAGTGCGGCGGCTTGGGCCGGGTTTTTCTCTACACCCACTCCCTCCTCGTAGAGGACGGCAAGCATGAATTCCCCTTGAGGCAACCCCATTTCAATCGCTTTTTTTGTCCAGCGGAAGGCTTCGGCACCATTTTTTGCTACGCCGTCTCCGTTGTAGTAAATGGCGGCAATGTTGTACGCCGCCTTGCTGTGTCCCTGCCCGGCGGCAAGGATGAACCATTGGATGGCTGCCGGTTTGTCCTGGGCAATGCCCAGTCCCCGGCTATACATCACCCCGATCATGTACTGTGCTTCGGTAAAATCCTGCCCGGCAGCCTTCTGAAACCACGCCATGGCTTCACCGTAATCCTGCTTCACGCCTTCACCGTCGTAATACATCATCGCCAGGTTGTATTGTGCCTTCGGGTAATCCTGCCCAGCGGCTTTCATTGTCCATTTGAGCGCCTCAGCCAGATCCTGCTTCACGCCATCCGCATCAGCGTATAAAACGCCTACATGGGTCTGAGCCCCAATACTGCCTGCTTGGGCGGCCTTGAGATACCACTTGAAGGCCTCGGCATGGTCTTCCGTGACACCTAGTCCCCTGTAATAGAGACCGCCCAGATTAAATATGGCTGATGCGTTCCCCTGCCCAGCCGCTTTCTGGTACCAGTGATAGGCTGCCTGGTAATCCTGTTTGACGCCCCGTCCGTTTTCGTATTGCAAGCCGAGATTATACTGGGCGGTAGGGTGCCCCTGCTCTGCGGCTTTCCGGTTCCAGAAGGCTGCCAGCCTATGGTCCTGTTTGCAGCCTTGGCCATCAGAATAGAAGTTGCCCAGCATGCCCTGCGCTTCGGCATCCCCTTGCCCGGCTGCTTTTTCCATGTAGATACAGGCATTTTTATAGTCGCGCTCCTTGTAGTACGCCACAGCTTTTTCCTTGTCTCCGGCGAAAAGGGAAGGGGAAACGAGGAGCCCGATTAGCAACAGGAAAAAAAGGGGTATTTTGAAAAAATTTTTCATAGAAAATAGCCCAGATTTATTTCAGATTCGGCGCATCCAAGCGTTTTTTCGCTTCAGCATTACCCTGCATAGCAGCCTTCTGGTACCACATCACAGCCTGAGCCTGATCTTTCTTTACCCCGACGCCGTCCTCATAGAAGATACCGAGCACAAACTCCCCTTCCGGCAGCCCCATCTCCGCCGCTCTTTTCATCCACCGGAATGCCTCTGCTTCGTTTTTGGAAATGCCTTTGCCGTTGTAATAAACCGTCGCAATATTGTACGCCGCCTTATCGTGCCCTTGCGCGGCAGCAAGAGCAAACCATTTGACGGCCTCATGTTTATCCTGCTTTACCCCCAACCCCCTGTTGTATATTACCCCCAGCATATATTGTGCTTCATCCAGTTTCTGCTCTGCCGCTTTTTCAAACCATGCCTTTGCCGTCGCATAATTTTGCTCAACCCCTTCACCACCGTAATACATCATGGCAAGGTTATATTGCGCTTTCGGCTCATTCTGCTCTGCGGCTTTCGTTGTCCATTTCAACGCCTGAGGTAAGTTTTTTGTAACGCCCTCGCCATTACGGTACATTTGTCCTAATTGAGTCATTGCGCTGGTTTTTCCTGCTTCAGCGGCCTTGAGATACCACCTCACCGCCTCGGCATCATTTTTTGTGACTCCATATCCATGATAATAAAGGCCGCCCATATTGAATAATGCACTCTCGCTCCCCTGCGCAGCGGCCTTCAGATACCAATAACGGGCCTGTCCATAGTCTATTTCGACCCCCGTCCCATTCATATACTGCAATCCCAGATTGTATTGGGCGGTAATATCTCCCTGCTCGGCCGCTTTCTTGAACCAAAAAGCTGCTTTTCCAGAATCCTGCCCACACCCCTCTCCTCTGGAAAACAACTGGCCCAAAGCACCTTGTGCTTCTGCATCACCCTGCCGGGCAGCCTTTTCCATGTAAACAAACGCTTTTTTCAACTCACCCCGATGGTAATAATCCACCGCCTTCTCCTTGTCTCCAGCAAAAAGAAAAGGAGAAAAAAGCAAAAGAAAAACACAAAGCATCCAATGGCGTTTCACGCGGGCACATTGAGTTTTTGACACATCAAGCGCATGCAAAAGGTGGGAGAAAACAGGCGTCATATTATTTTCCTCGATACAGGGTTGCGCCCCATGATGCCATACTTTCCTATCACGTTAAAACAGCAAAACCGAGAACCTTCCCTCAGGCCCCCGGTTTTCGTTTTACCCCGCTAAAAATGATCCATATCCCATTCACTGCTTTGTATCAGTTCCTCCAGCATCCGCTTTATCATCTCCTGTGAAGCAGGTCGTCCCTGGTCCAGTACTGTCTTTTGCATGATGTTTGTCACAGCCCAATCGGTATTTGCCCCTGTCGCCTTTTCCACGTAATGGCCGGGCAATCCGGCTGCTGCATCGGCAATCCCTGAGAGCAGCCCCTCTTGAAACGCTTCAGACTTCATTTCTTCCCGGTGTCTTTTCTCTCCCGAAAGCCGTTGTGCCGTTTCCTGATCAGCCAGCGTCTGGTTGTACACGCGCTGCCCCTTCTTTCCCGCGTTGTACAGCGTACTCGCAACACCAAGCCCAGGCGCATAATAATCCCTTATCGCGCCAGGAGCGGCCCTCGCCAGTTTACCAGTTTGACTTACGGCACGGCCCAACGTGGTCGGTTTGCCATTTTGTGTCAGGAGTGGAGAGTTATTTTCCATCTGTTCAATTGCATATTCAAGCCCTTTTGTTTTTTCCCCGAAATCAGCCAACGCTTTCCCTGGTTCCGTCTCCCCATACAACGCATTAAACGTTTGTGCCCCCATCTCCACAAATGGTGTGGCAGTCTCTGCCACGCCATGAAAAAAACCACCTACCACTGGCGCCATCACCTGGACATGTGGCAGTCTTGCCGACGCCTTCAGATGCGCAACCGCTTTCTCCGAATCTTCTCCATATAGCATCCTGCGATTCATATCCTGCGCATGCGGGTCTGTCTGCACATTATGGAAGGTATTATTTGCCCCCCACGTATCCCCGGTGTGCAGGCTGTTGCCCACGCGCCTGCCATAGCCCTCACCGGCACCACCGCCTGCCTGGTTCTGCGCCAGCATCACCAGCGGCTTATAGCTGGCCCTCTGCAACCCTTTTACCGCCTCATGCGGATCGTATGAGGGCTTATGGCCCTGGTTAATCTCGTCAAGCCCCTCGGATAATATCGTCATTAAAGGTCGCCCTGAATGCGACTTTGCACTCCCGCTCACCGCCTGCTGCCAGGGTTTCTCCTGCAGCGTATACCCTTCGTTGATTTTATCGATATGACTTTCCAGTATCTGTTTCAGGGGACGCGGCTGTCCGTTGCTGTTGCCCTCACTCCCCAACAGGTTTTTCCTGTCTGCTTCAAATAAACTCATATTTCCTCCTGTGTCGCTGCCCTGGCAGGCATGGCCATGCCGCCAGCGCGGATTTTTTTACGTAAAAAAAATGCACCGGTTTCCCGGTGCATTCCTTCCGTTATACCCCGCTTTTCCAGCTGTCAAGTCTCCCTGTTACGATCTTTGTCCGCCACCCCTGAAAGCCAGCTGGCATGCCCCTTCCCGACAAAAGGCCACCCGCCGGATTTCGCCCATCCACAAAAAAAGCCGCTGCAACCTGACGCCGCAGCGGCTTTCCCTTCCCTTGCTGGACAGATAGCTATCCCCCCGTTTTTTTCCTCAGTTCACGCAGCCGGTTTCTCGCATCCTTGTTACCGTTTTCCTCAGACACCGCATACCAGTGCGCCGCCTTTTCCGCATCAGGCGCCATGAAGCCCGCGCCAGTCTCATAGATCAGGCCCAGCCGGTACTGCGCAAACGCATCCCCCTTGTCTGATGCCATCCGAAGCCATTTCCGGGCCTCACCGTAATTTTTCTCCACGCCCTTGCCATACAGGGTCAGGTACCCCATCAGGCTTTGCGAATAGGCATCGCCCGCATCCGCGCCTTTTTTCGCCCACTCGTATGCCTTCCCGTCGTCGTGTGCGACAAACATGCCGCGCACAGACAGATTCGCCAGCCGGCCATTCGATTTTGCATAGCCCCTGCCCTGCCCAGACCGGCAGGCATACCGCATCTTACCATGCAGCCACCGCCATTTTTCCTCCACCAGCCACAATCCCGGCCGCCACAAAAAAACCTGCTCAATAGCAGGTTTCAGACTGCTGACAAACCCCATTTTTTTCGAAGTGGGGTTTTTTCATTGGCGCATTATCGGGAGATCAAAACAAAATTAAAATAGCTATCACATTTTCCATTAAGCCCCCTTGGCCGAAATATCCCAATGACAAGGCCGAATCTTCCCGGGAAATGGCGCAAAAAAGCAAGGCTTGCTGCCTCAAGCAGGCGTGCCATCTTCTTCATGTTCTGACACGCTGCCGCTAAAAGCGCCTGCCCCTTCACTTTCGATAAACCACGGTAACGCGCATAACGGTGACCGTGCAACTCTTTCGCATCCGCAAAACTGCGCTCTACCGTTTCCTGTCGCCGACGGTAAATCGCCTTGCCCTTTGCCGTCAGGCGATTGTCATGAACCTGTTCCTTGAAGCCCTGCCAAATATGCCGGGTGATCAGTTTTATCTGGTTGCGGCTCTGGGTACACTGCATAAGAAAGGCGCAGTCCGTACATTGCCCTTGTTGAGAGGCATATTCCCGGTACCCTGAACGGTTGGTCGTACGGTAAGGTAAAAGCTTTCCATTGGGACAGAGATAACAGTCTCCTTGAGGGTCATAGCTGTACTGCCGCTTGTAAAAGTAGCCCGCCTTGTGATTCGGACGACGGTAACCGATAACGCCGTATATGCCTCGCTCTATGAGTCCCTTGGCTATGTGTGGTGTGTCATAACCTGCATCCAAGCCTACGGCCTGTATCTCAAATCCAAAACGTGACTGCATCCTGTCAAGACGCTTCAGGTAAGGAACACTGTCATGGACATTTCCCGGCGTCACATGGGTGTCTGTGATCAGGGCGTACTTGCCGTCAACGGTGCGGTGGTCCAGGTAGTAAAAACCTTTGGGCTTGCCATCACGAACAAGGTAGCCAGCATCAGGGTCTGCCGGGCTGACTTTGATTTCTTTTTGTGAGGGCGGTTCGTCGTCTCTGTCTGAAAGGGGATTTTTGCCATGGGAATAACGGTCGGCTTCTATGGCGCTGTTGAGTTCTGCAAGGTAGGCAACGGGCTTTTGCTCAACAAGGTGACGTTCGTGACGGTTCTTGTTGGCCGAGGCTTTGAGGTGTGTGCTGTCACTGTAAAAAACGCGACCGCCTATTAATCCATGACGGATGCACTGCTCAACAATCTCGTCAAAAATGACTTGTTCTATGTCTGTGCCAGCAAAGCGACGACGGCGGTTCTGGGAAAGGGTGCTGGCGTCTGGAACACGGTCTGTCAGGCGTAAGCCTAAAAACCAGCGGTAGGCTACGTTAACCTGAATCTCACGCTCTATCTGGCGCTCTGATCTTATCCCGAATAGGTACCCAATGAAGAGCATCTTGAATAAAACTACGGGATCAAGGGCGGGCCTGCCATTGTCCGCACTGTAAAGATGGGCGGTGTGCTCTCTGATAAAGTCAAAATGGATGTGGCGGTCTATCAGTCTTAATAGATGGTCTTTGGGAACCAGTTCTTCAAGGGTGACCATCTCCAATTCGTGTTGCTGCGGTGTCGGTGTCTTTAGCATCAGAGCCTGCCTTTTATGCGGATATCTATAAGCAATTCCATTAAAGCAAAATCCCAGGCTTAACGCCAGGGACTTTGCAATACTTTGTCAGCAGTCTGAAACCTGCTCAATAGCAGGTTTTTCCCTATTTCCATGAAAGACGCGTCTGTGGCATTAACACGCCCTAATACCGCCCATACCGCATCTCACCCCAGTCCCTGATCACGCTGCCGATCACATCCCCGTTCCTGAGGACAAATTCCAGCCAGGCGGGAATCGGGCCGTCACCTTCCCCCTCGCTTTTCGCCACCGCCTCCAAAATAGGGTTTACCACCGCTTCCCCGTTCGCCAGAAAGGCAAAATACCAGTAATCCGCTTTCTCTATATCCTGCGGCACCCCCAGCCCGTTGGCATACATCCAGGCAATATTGTGCTGCCCCAAAGGAAACCCCTGCCGGGCAGCAGCCAGATACCACTTTGCCGCCAGCCCCATATCCGCAGGCACCCCCATCCCCTGCTCATACATCCGCCCCAGATTCACCTGGGCTGCCGGATTCCCCTGCTCTGCCGACTTCGTATACCAGAAGCGTGCCCGCATGTAACTGGCGCGATCCCCCGAAAGATTCTGGAAATAAAGCCCCTGGTTGAACTGGGCCGCGTCACTTCCCGCGTCAGCCGCTTTCCTCATCCATTTCAGGGCTTCTTCCTCGTCTTTGGCAACCCCCTCTCCAGTCATATACATCATCGACAGCACATGCATCGCGGGTGCATATCCCTGCGCTACCGATTGATTGACCCATTTCACCGCCTTGTCCTTATCCGGCTCAATCCCGTCACCATCCAGGAGCATATTGGCCATTTGCAGCTGGGCAGCCGGATTACCGCCCTCAGCCGCCGCCAAAACCGCAGCGAAGGAAGACTTGTCATAATCCGCAGAAAACGCCGGATTGCCCACCCCCAATGCAGCAAGCCGCTCCCTGGCAGCAGCCAGCCCCTGCCTTGCCGCATCCTGGTACAGCGCGATGGCAATCTCACGATCCGGCTCAACCCCATCACCGCGCTCATACAGCATGCCCAGAAAATACTGCGCGCCCGCGTGGCCCTGTTCAGCGGCCTTTGCCATCGGCACCGTCGCCTTGCCCGTATTCCTGTCATGCTTAAGATAAAACGCGCCCAGACTGAACAGAGCTTCCACATCCCCCTGATCTGCTGCTTTCCGGTACCAGAAAACCGCCTTTTCCAGATCCTGCGGTACCTCATACATCCCCTGCTCGTAAATCAGTCCCAGGTTGAACTGGGCAACAGCATAACCGTTATCCGCCGACTTTTTCAGCCAGTAAAACCCTTTTTTATAATCCATGCTGACCCCGTCACCTTCCGCGTACCGCAATGCCAGCTCAAGCTGCGCAGCCACCTCCCCCTTTTCCGCACGGGATTTCACGGCCGAAAACGTGTCGCCCCCCGACGCATGCGCCAGGCTCCCAAAAACCATGTACAGCACAAAGAAAAACAGGGGGAAAAAAACCTTGCCGGAAAAAAGGACTTCCCCCTGTGGTAAACCACCCGCCCGCATAGCGTAACCTCCTGAAAACAAGGCAAACCCAAGCATTCATCTTGCCATGTCATTCAATCCAGATGTGGGTAATTTCACCGCTGCAGCAAAACCATTTGCGGCTTTTCCGAAAAACGCATAAACACTGGCCCGCAACAAAACATCGCCTAAAAAACAGGCAAATTATGGCGCACCCCCTGCCAGGCATTCCCTGCTGCCCCGCTGCAAAAACAGCCAAAAAAGGTCCATTTTCAAACAAACACCCCCCTTTCAGCTGAAAACGCCCAAAAAAAACAGGGCGTTGTGCCCTGTTTTTTCATAAAAGGTCTATTAGCCAGATCAGTGCACCCGTTCACGCATATCAAAGCTGCTGGAAGCATCGCCGTGTCCCGACAACCGAAAAGCCAGCGCTGTAGCCAGTACAATCACAAAAGCCGTTGACAGTACCACCGCATACGCCTTTTCAAACGCCGCGCTTGCCAACCTGAAAAGTTCAGCGGCTGCCTGCGGGCCAAGCCCTTCCGCGACCAGAAGCGCCTCATCCAGGCTGTCACGCACCACAGCGGGCAGATTGGCGCTTTCCGGCACCACAAAAGACACCGTATACATAATCGAAAGCAGGCTGCCCATCAGCGCAATGCCAATAGCACCACCCAGTTCGTACGATACCTCCTCTACTGACGCCGCCATACCCGAACGCTCCGCCGGTGCATTACTCATGATCGCATTGGACGCTGCCGTCATGCCAGCGCCCGTCCCCATACCAAGAAACACCAGACTGATCCCCTGATAAACCCGACTGGCATCCTTGAAAAGAAGAAGCCCCAGCAAACCGGCACAGGCTGCCATCAGCGCCATCCAGACAACCCGCTCCATGCCGAAGCGGGCAACCAGCCAGCCCGACAGCGGCCCCGTGACAAACGCCGCCAGCGGAAGCGGAATCAACAGCAGCGCGGCTTTTAACGGCGACAACTGCAACACCAGTTGCAGGCGTTGCGAAAACACCAGCTCGACGCCCACCATGGCAACCGACATCACCAGCGCCACAATCACGCCCATCGAAAACGGCCGGTTCCTGAAAAGAGAAAAATCAATCAGCGGCACCCTGCTCCTTGTCTGCCGCCTCACAAAAACCACCATCCCGATCACACCGGTAATCGCCGCAGCCAGCGCAATCACCCACGAGGAATCACGGCGGGCAATCTCCTTTACCGCATAAGCCAGGCCAACCAGCCCCACCATCACCTGCACCGAACCAACCAGGTCCCACGTGCGCCCTTTTTGCTTTTTACCTTCCGGAAGCAGCAGCACCCCCGTTACCAGCGCGGCAATCACCACCGGCACATTAATCAGGAAAACAGACCCCCACCAGAAATACTCCAGCAGGACACCCCCCACCACCGGCCCGAAAGCCGCGCCGCCGGACGCCACCGCACCCCAGATACCAAAAGCCATGGCCCGCTCTTTTTCATCCGTAAACGTCACCCGGATAATAGACAGTGTCGCGGGCATCATCATCGCAGCACCTACCGCCAGGAGAACCCGGGCAGCAATCAGCGATTCCGGCACCGGCGAAAACGCCGCAAAAAGCGACGCCACACCAAAAACCATCAAGCCGCCAACAAACATCCGCTTGTGACCCAGATGATCCCCAAGCGTGCCAAGCCCCGGCAAAAGCCCCGCCACCACCAGCGGATAAGCATTCATGATCCACAGCTTCTGCGACGCAGAAGCTTTCAAATCATGCGTCAGACTCGGCAGCGCCGTATACAGCACCGTCATATCCATGACAACCAGCATCAAGGCACTGGAAACAATCCCCAGCACCACCCATCTTCCATATCTTTGCATCATTGCACCTGTATATGCTTCGTTTCGGGCCCAACCGCGAGCCTTTTGTAACCACCCTCAAGGCGTATTTTTCAAATCCGGCGTCGAAACACCTGCCGGTTTGACCTGTTGGCAGCCCGCTTTTGCGTGCCGCCCTGTTTGAAATCCGGCGTCCCGAAGGACGCTTTCAGATTGACAGGCAAAATTACCTAAGTTTTCGACTTTGGCTTGCCTTTTTTGTTCTGTCTCTTTGCCTCACCGGCAAACACCGCCCTGCCGTCGCCATTCTCCTGCCGGTAGGCCGAAGCGCGTGTCATCTCAACCAGCCGTGACACCATCCTTTCCCGGAAAGCCGGCGCAAACACCATCCCTTCCGTGAGGTCCGCCAGCCACAGGCCGTCTGCCGCATACTGCACGATCCACAGTTCCGGCGAATCCGCCATCTCGCCGTACAGCGCCATCTGATCCTTTATCCATTCCTGCCATCGGCTTCGCAGCCCCATATCCGTCGTCATCGCCAGCGAAAGCACCCCAAAAAGCCGGTTTTCCTCACTCGCGCCTACATCGACATGCGTCACCGTCATCAGGTAGGCGCGGGTAAAACGCCCGAAAGCATCCGTATCTTCCTTCGCAAAAACCGCAATCCGCTTTTCCAGCCAGGCCAGGATGCGGTCAAACATCGCATCCAGGAGCGCGCGCTTTCCCTTGAAATGATGCAAAAGCCCGCCTTTACTCACACCAGCTCCCTGCGCCACCGCATCCAGTGTCACACTTGCCACGCCTTTATCAATCGCGATCTTCCCGGCCACATCCAGCAGCCGCGAGCGCAAAGCCGCAGGATCATTCCTGCGCGTTCTGCCCGGTGCGGGTTCCTTTTTTATGACAGTTTCAACTTGCATGACTCATATCATACCGTCTGGACGGTTTTTTGTCAAGCGAGAGGGGAAGCCGTGCTTACGCGACGGCAGGTGCGTTTTGTTTTATCATCCTATGCGAGTGGGCGTGTCTACGCCTTTTGATTGGGGTAATACCCTTCGCTTGTTGTATTCACTACGCTCAGATTAGACCTCGATAGAACATCATAAGGTGGCTGGTTGTGACCCGCAGCAACGATCTTTTTGTCCTCGCTTCGCTCGTTCTTACCCCACTGGCCCGGCAGCAAAAAGTAACCAAAAAGTGCCGTGCGGACTTCTCGTCCACCACACAGCGGGGATTCCCGATTCGGCGCTTCACCTTAGTGCCGGCATCCGGAACTCGTTCGCTTCGCTCTCTCAAACAGCCGCCTGCGAACCTCCAGCCATTCATCACCTCATCGGCTTCGCCGTAATGCATTTGCCTGCTAACCGCGTCAGTGGCATTTGCAGGGTATCTTCTCATGCTATAGCTAATGCACAGGATATATTCTCTTTCTCTGCCCGGATACGTAGCGTGTGCCAAACGCAGTGCGGCGCACGAGGTACGCACGGCAAGGGTGGGTTCTCTTTTTTTGCCAGCTTGTGTTCGTGCGCTTCGCCAAAGGCTCAGCACACGCTACTATTCCTCGCTATGTCGCTTTTTCAATGGCAGCGAAGCTGCCCCATCCCGTCTGCGAAGCAGGGGCATATCACCCCGCAAGGAGCCTTTTTTGGTTTCTTTTTCTGATTAGCTAAAAAGTGTCCTGCCGCCGGTCAGTCACCCACCTTATGAAGATAAATAGAGGACTAGTCTGATCGTAGACTCAAACACCAGCGAAGGATAAAAAAAACGTGCCCGCCGTCGCGTAACAACGGCCCAATAGATCAAGCTACCGTTGCAGCAGCAGCAACAGCACCCACCCCCTCTTCCTCATCATACCGGGCAATCTGCCGGTTATACCACCCCATCCATCGCTGTTGCAGCGTAAAGCTGGTGCCATGCCGGCTTTCATGATCCATCACCGACATGAAAAGGAAAAAGAGCCGCGAAACCAGTGCGCCATCCAGGCCCGAAACAATAAGCGGCTCCAGGTTGGCCCGTCCCGAAATTACGATGCGGTAGGCACGTTCAAAGCGCCCCAGGCTCTCCGGATCATTGGCAGCAACGCGTGAAATCCGGGCATCCAGATGGACAAGCATGGTATCGAAAAGCGCATTGAGCAGCATGTCAGGCGAGCGGTAAAACGACGCCAGTTCATGAGGACTTGCCAGCCCGTTTGCCGCCAGCCTGTCAAAGGAAAGGCGCAGGAGAAGATCCGCAAACCCGATATCGGCAAAAGCTTCCCGGGTGACCAGATTTGCCGCAGCGCCCAGTATGGCATCCCGCTGGCGTCTGGTACGGTTCCCCGAAAGCGGTTCATCAAGATAATTCAGAGAGGAGTTGTTGTTTTTCATGCAACAGAAGATACGCTTTCGATGTCTTTTTGTCAACATTTTTGTTGTAAAAAAATATACATTTTTTGATAACAAATGGTAACTGATTGTAAAAAAAACAAGAGGCAACAAACCTCCTGTTTTTCTTTTTCACAAAAAGCGGCGCTCAGTCTGCCCTGGGCATTCCTGTTTTCCGGATAGCCCTTTCCTCTCCCTTCGCTGCCGCACGCTGGTACCACAGCTGCGCCTTTTCCCTGTCAGTCGCAATACCGCCGCGCCCTTCCTCATATATTTTACCCATCATGTACTGCGCCTTTGGATACCCCATCTGCGCAGCCTGCGTAATCAGCGCCACGCCCTGTTCCATCCTTGTACATGATAGCCAGCTTCTTGTAGGCCCGCACGTCGCCATTATCCGCCGATTTTTTATACCAGTAAGCCGCACGCGGCAGGCTCTTGGGCAACTCAACCCCGACCTGGTAACTCGCCGCCAGCATCACCTGCTTTTGAGGATCCCCCTCCATCGCCTCTTTCTGCAGCCCGGCAATCCACTTCTCCCCCCTGCCCGAAGCCCGGCTCGATCATCGACGAATCCGGTGCGTCCACCTGCGCACACCCGTGTATGAATGCGACAACCCCCATCACCATCATGGCGGTGGCAAAAAGCCGCGCCATCCGTGCCGTGCGTCCTGCGTTTTGACGCATTGAAGCCGTTTCCTGCATATTTTTCTCCAGAGATAAAAAGACCCTGCTGCACCGGATTGGCACAAAAACCCAAAATGGTGTAACTTGGCCCTGTTGTATCACAACCCCGATCAGACCAGAATGCTTTTGCTCCATACCTGCTGCGCCCCCTGCTCCGCTGCCATCATTGAATGGCTCGTGGCACAGGGCGAGCATCCCACCCTCTTCTACTTCAACCCCAACATCTTCCCGCAGGAAGAATACGACATCCGCAAAAACGAATGCACCCGCTACGCCCAAAAGCTGGGGTTGACCATCGTGGATGGCGACTACGACCACCCGGCATGGCTGACCCATATCGCCGGCCTTGAAGACCAGCCGGAGCGCGGCTCCCGCTGCCAGGCCTGCTTCAACATGCGGATGCTTGCCACCGCACGCCGGGCAAAAGAAGCGGGCTTTTCCCGCTTTGCCACCACGCTGGCTTCCTCCCGCTGGAAAAGCCTTGAGCAGATCGCCACCGCCGGGCACCGGGCCGCAGAGGAAACCGGCGGCGTCACCTTCTGGGAAAAAAACTGGCGAAAAGACGGCCTTTCCGAGCGCCGCCGCATCCTCCTTGCCGAAAACGCCTTTTACAACCAGACCTACTGCGGCTGTGAATTCAGCATCCGCAAACCCTGAAACCACACCGATTGCATCAAAAAGCTTCCACATATTTTGGCAACATCGGCCATATCATCGCTTACAATGAAGGCTGCGTTCGTCATCGGGGAAAGCATCCATGAAAAAAATACTTGCCATGCTGGCAGTCATTACCCTTGCTACCGGCTGCACCATCTACAAGAGCGTTTCACATTACACGCCCGACCCGGAGAATGTGGAAACCGTGCGCACCACCGTCGAAATCCCTGTCAACATCGGCGAATTTGCCGACGCCAGCTTCAGGAAAGAGCTGACCTGCGGCAGCCTGGCTATCGTCGAAGCGCCACAGGACGGCTGGACCTATGCCGACGCCATCCGCTACGCCCTCATTGACGAACTCACCCAGGCTGAGCGCTATGACCCCGCCTCACCTGTCACCATCACGGCCCTTTTGAACCGCATTGACTTCGACACCGAAAAAGGCATGTGGATCATCCGCATGACGCTCACCTCCTCCAACGGCAGGACCATGACGATTGAGGAAACCCTGCGATACAGCAGCCTGGGCACCGGTGAAATCGCCTGCATGCAGGCCGCATCCAACTACCTGCCTGTACTCACCGCATTCATGAAGCAACTGCTGGCCTCACCTGAATTTGCCGAGCTGGCAAAAAACACGCCGCCCCCGGCCGTCACGCCGGATGAAAGTGATCCCGGCCAGATCCTTGATAACGAAGAACAGGCGGCAGCCGAAGCCAGGGCACGTGAGATCGGCAAAGAGCGTATCCGGCTGAAAGACAGCCTGGACTCCACCCGCAAATCAGACCCCGGCAGCCTGTAAGCCGCCCGAAAGAAAAGGAGGCTTGAAGCCTCCTTTTTTCATGAAAAAAAACCCGTTTTCCGGCTTTTTCCTCACCACGCAGGAATACCCGCAATGCGGGCAATTCTCGACCATCTCCGGACGAAGGGATGATCGCCCCAGCAGGCGGGAAAGCGCCTGCCGGCAAACCGTACAGCGCCACAACGAATTGACGATCCGGTTATTCACCCAGAAAGCCAGCCCGATCAGAACAATGGGCAGCGCAATATGCCAGCTTCCGCCAAGCCGGGCTTTTGCCAATGGCACCAGCACGCAAATCAGCACGAAAAAAACCAGCAGGAAAACAATGATAACAAGCGCTATCCTCATCGCCCTGCCTTACGCGTTGCGGCTCATTTTTGCGGCATAAAGCGGACACCATCCATCGACGCCGGACGCGGCTCAGGCCAGGCTGCCCAGGCCGCTTTGGCCCGCTCGCGCCACAGGGCCGCTTTTTCCGGATCTTCAGCCTGCTTGAGCTGCCCTTTTTCATACACCTCGGCCAGGCGCTCCATCGCCAGCGGATAGCCCCGGCTGGCGCTGTGCTCATACCAGCTGAAAGCTTCCCTGTCCGTGGAATATTCCATCCAGCCGATCTCGTTGGCCTTGCCGATGTTGTACTGGGCTTCCGCATTGCCATTGCCTGCCGCCAGCTTGTCCAGTTCCAGCGCCCGTTTCGTATCCGGCAGCGCGGTTATCATCCCGCTCATGTACATGAAAGCCAGGTAATGCTGGGAACAGGCATTGTTCTGCTGCACCCCTTCCTCAAACAGCGCACGGGCTTTCAGCGGGTCAGCAGGCACCCCCCGCCCGCGAAGCGTCAGATAACCCAGCTGGCACTGCGCCTCGGCAAAATTCTGGTCTGCCGCCTTTTTATACCATTGCGCTGCGGTCGCCTCATTTCTGGCAACACCATGCCCCAGACGGTACAAATCACCAATCGCCTTTTGCGCACTGGCATAGCCCTGATCCGCGGCCTTCTGGTACCACTGCATCGCCACGGCATAATCGGCCCGGGTGCCCTGCCCGTATTCATACATGGCGCCAACCGTAATCACCGAGGCCATGTGCCCCTGCGCTGCCGCCTTTTTGTACAGGTACAGCGCCTTGGCATAATCCTGCTTCACCCCCTGCCCCTTGTAATACATCGTCGCCATGCTGTTGATGGCGACCGGGCTTTGCGGCGCGGCTTCACGTACCGGCTCGGCGGCTTTTTCCGGCTCCTGCCTCTCTGTTTTCTTCGCAGCGGCAGCCTTCGCAGGCTTGCCCTTTGCTGTCGAGGCAGGAGCAGCGCCAGCCGTTCCCAGAGCAGCAACCCCCATCACCAGCAGGGCAACAAACGGTATTCTTTTCATCTGCTTCACTCTCTTTGCTTCCATTTATCGGACATTTTCCTCACAATCATAGCGCCTTTCCCGTCCCTTTTACACCCAGCAGAAAAATCAGGCCGCATCAACAGGTGTGCATTACCCCCGGCAAGGGCGCCGACTGGATCGGTAGTCTCAGCCGCCTCTGAGTTTCAGCAGCTCCTTTTTCGATTCCTCATGCCCCTGCACCGCGGCTTTTTCAAACCACCGCACGGCTTCGGCATCGTCTTTCGGCAAGACCTCCCCGCTTAGGTAGCCCATGCCCATCATGTATTGGGATTCTTCCAAACCTAATTCGGCCGCCTTGCGAAAATTGCGTTCGGCTTGGGTCAAATCCTTTTCAACACCAAGACCATGGACATAAAGATTCGCCATATTGTGGTAGGCTGGCGCATTATCTTGAGCCGCCGACTGTCGGTACCACTTTAAGGCTTCAAGATAATCTTGCCTGACACCTTGACCATTGTCGTAACAAAGGCCCAAATTGTTCTGTGCGGCAGCGTTTCCCTGCTCAGCAGCTTTACGATACCATTTGAAGGCTTCTGTTAGATTGTGCCTGAAAACCAAACCATCACTATAAGCGTTGCCAAGTTTAACCTGCGAGTTGGCATGCCCCTTTTCTGCCGCCTTGCGGTACCATTTCACCGCTTCTTTGCGGTCGGCTTTGACGCCCCACCCTTCTTCATACATTATTCCCAGGTTGTACTGTGCCATGACCCAACCCTGCTCAGCCGCGCGGCGGTACCATTTGGCGGCTTCGGCCTTGTCCTGTTTGACGCCCTGCCCCTCAAAATACATGTAGCCGACCTGGGCCTGTGCCCTGGCATTGCCTGCCTTTGCCGCTTTACTAAAGCGTTGAAAGACTTTTTGATAGTCTCCTTCCTGATAGGAGGGAACGCCATCTTCAAAGGAACCACTCCATGCCTGGCTTGCTACGAACAGGCTGAGAATAAAAAATAGGCCCGGTATGATTTTCTGTCGTTGGCCTGGGCTGGTTTTCATAGAGGACATTCAACGGATGGTTCAAGTAAGTAGGGAAATTCCCAATCTGTCGCCCAGGTTTCAAGGGCTGTTTCGGGAAGCAGGCAGACGATCCTGTTTTCTTTTCAGCGCTTTCTCCGGGTAACAGGGAATTCGCCGGGATACTCAGTCTCAGCCGCCTCTGAGTTTCAGCAGCTCCTTTTTCGATTCCTCATGCCCCTGTGCCGCCGCTTTTTCAAACCACCGCACGGCTTCGGCATTGTCTTTCGGCAAGACCTCCCCGCTTAGGTAGCCCATGCCCATCATGTATTGGGATTCGGCCCAACCTAATTCGGCTGCCTTGCGAAAGTTGCGTTCGGCCTCGACCAAGTCTACCTTGACACCCAAACCCAGGACGTAGAGGTAACCTATATTGTGATAAGCGAGGGCGTAATCCTGTGCCGCTGACTGACGATACCATTTCAGCGCTTCAGCATAGTCCCGCTTGACGCCTTTTCCATTACTGTAAGCAAACCCCAGGTTGCTCTGGGCTGTGGCATTTCCCTGTATTGCTGCCTTGCGATACCACTTCACGGCCTGGGCATGATCCTGCCGTAAACCCAAACCATGGGCGCAGGCCCAGCCCAGTTTGGTCTGGGCCTTGGCATGCCCTTTTTCGGCCGCCTTGCGGTACCATTTCACCGCTTCTTTGGGGTCTGCTTTGACGCCCCACCCTTCTTCATACTGCATTCCCAGGTTGTACTGGGCCATGACCCAGCCCTGCTCAGCCGCGCGGCGGTACCACCTGGCGGCTTCGGCCTTGTCCTGTTTGACGCCCTGTCCCTCAAAATACATGTAGCCGACCTGGGCCTGTGCCCTGACATTGCCTTCTCTAGCGGCATCATGAAATAATCGGAAAGCTTTGGGATAATCTCCTTCCTGATAAGGGGAAAGGCCATCTTCAAAGGATGCAGCCCATGACTGGCCTGTAATTGCCATGCTGAAGAAAAACAGCAGGAAAAAGAGTTGGCGGCTTTTCTGGCGTAGGGGAATGTGGAATGTCATGGGTGTCTTATCGCAAATCATGGCTGTGGAATAATTCTGCCATAAAATCATTTATCCAGGATGAAAAAAGCCCGGCTGTGATTGCCGGACTTCTTGATTTTCAGCATGACGCCGCCTTGTTTCGCAAGGCCTTCAGAAGTAATGCATGTGCCATTCGTTGTATCGAATGAGGTTGTCCATGATGTCGAGCCCTTTTTGAAGGACGTCGTCACCGTAGGTTTCCCTGATGTCTTCTGCCCATTGTGCTGCGGCGTTGAGTTCCATGTTCTGGGCCAGACGCACGCCGCTGCTTTCTCCGGCATGGCCTGTAGCCCTGCCTATCCGTTTCTTGGCCCACCCCACGCCCAGCGGAATGGTGGCTTCTTTAAGCGCATGTAAGAGAGCAATATGCTGGCGCACGTCCATGGCCGTTGAGCGCAGGTCCCTGCCCGAGCGAAGTTTTTTTTGGCACCAGGAGCCGAATATCGGGTTTTTGACAGGATCACAGATGTCTTCATCGCGCCAATGCCTGAAGGCCAGCATCTTCTCATGATAGGTTTTGAGCGCGGCATTGGAAGCGTCAAGTCCAAGAGACAGGCCATTTACCAACCTGCCGCCCCAGGTTTCAAGCGCTGCTTCGGGAGCCAGATAGGCGATCTCGCTTCCTTTTTTAGCTATTTCTCCAGATAAGGTGGCATTCCCGGCATTGTTTGATTGCGTATCCATTTCCATTAAACTTCGCAAGCCTTTTTCTCCCTCTTTTACTACATTGCTCCAAGGTGTAATCTGACGGGCATTCTGCTTATCTGCTTCAGCGATTTCCTCTGGGCTGAGATGTTCCACCGGAACATAATGGCCATTGTAAATATTGTATGAATTGATAGGTAAATCTCCCGCTTTGCTCGCTACCTTTGCACCGCCCAGAGCAAATCCTGTTGCGATGTGACTGCCAGCCCGAGTCGCTCTTGAAGCATCCAAGATATCTCTTGCCATGTTCATCCTGTCCTCCGGATCAGGCCCGAGAAAACGCAGCCCCTCGGCGTATCGTTCATTTTCCGGCCTTGTCACAGGCGGCTGTGTTGCCACGCTCACATCCGGGGATAAATTGCGCTTCACCACCGACCCACTGCCGGACGCCAACCCACCCGCCTTGTACGGCGCTGCTGTCCCAGATGCCTTTTGCTCTGCCCATTGGCTTACCCTGTGGTTTTTTCCGTAGTCATCAAGAAGCTTGCCTATCCCGCCGGTTGGGTCCCCTGTATCGGTATTGCCCGGTCCTGCGGCTTTGGCGGCGCGCTTCCATAGCGTAGCCCTGTCAGCCTGATCTGCTTCCCCGAATAGGGGTGACGATTGCTCCACAGGACTCTTTTTGGGTACCGTCACACCTGTGTCTTCTCCGAAGAGGAAATCCGGCTTTTGCCTTTCCTTGGCTGAAAAGAATGCCGCTGTTTCGGCTGCCACTTTGCCGGGTTCGGCTGCAATGTGCGCCGGGATTGTCAGGTTGTCCGACTCAGACAGGATACCCATATCCTTCATGGTCCTGTGTATTCGCCATTGACTGTCACCCCAATACTTCTCGGGGCCGGGCAAATCCCGTGGCCTGGATGTGTTGTCTTGTTCAAACATATTTTGTGTCCCTGTGCGTGCATAGGTTTACTGTGCTATCGATATCGGCAGCACAAAAAGACCATATTTGGCTTATTATACCACAAACCCAAAGAATTAGTCCGTTTATGGACTGCAATGAAGATAAAATAGCTGGTAGACCTGGCAAAAAATTATTCCGCCAGGATGAGGCTCGCATTTTCGTTCCGTTTTAGCCAGGCCAGCGCTCAAATCCCGCATTACTTGGTAAAATCGCCTTTTTTCGCCCGCGAAACCGACAGGCAAAACACATGGATCAACTGATCGCCCTGGTAAAAGACGTCAACGCCATCGTATGGGGACCGCCCATGCTGCTCCTGCTGGCCGGTGTCGGGCTGTATCTCGCCTTCGGGCTGAAGTTGGCTCCCCAGCGGCACCTGGTCTACGCCTTTTCGCTCATGTGGGCAGGCCGCAAGAAAAGCGGCGCCGCCGGAGACATCACCCCCTTCAATGCCCTCATGACCGCCATGGCCGCACATGTGGGCACAGGCAATATTGCAGGCGTTGCCACCGCCGTCTACTATGGCGGCCCCGGTGCGATATTCTGGATGTGGGTCATTGCCGTCATCGGCATGGGCACCATGTTTTGCGAAGCCACCCTGGCCGTGCATTACCGTGAAAAAGACGAGCTGGGCAACACCGTCGGCGGCCCCATGTACTACATCAAAAACGGCCTGGGAGAAAAATGGAAATGGCTGGCCGTCCTTTTCGCGGTCTTCGGCATGCTGGCAGCCGCCGGTATCGGCACCACCGTACAGTCCCACTCCATGTCGGATGCCCTCTTTGACACCTTCGGCATCAATCCGCTGATAACCGGCATCATCGCCGCCATCCTGTCCGGCGCCGTGCTGCTGGGCGGCATCAAGCGCATCGGCGACGTCACCGGCAAGCTGGTTCCCGTCATGGCAACCACTTACGTCCTCTCCGGCATCATCATCCTTGCCCTTAACATCACCGAAATCCCGGCCGCGCTTTCCCTGATTGTCGAATGCGCCTTCAGCCCGACCGCGGCTACCGGCGGCTTTGCCGGGGCCACCGTCTGGGCAGCCATCAAGTTCGGCTTTGCCCGCGGCGTCTTTTCCAATGAAGCCGGCATGGGCAGTTCCCCCATCGCACACGCCGTGGCCCAGACAGACAACGCCGTCTCACAGGGCACACTCGCCATGATCGGCGTTTTCATGGATACCCTCGTCATCTGCACCATGACAGGCCTTGTCATCATCGTCACCGGCGCCTGGAAAAGCGGCGCCAATGGCGCTGCCATGACAAACCTCGCCTTTTCCAGCGACCTGCCCGGATTCGGCAAATACATGGTGACACTCGGGATGGTGCTCTTTGCCTTTTCCACCCTCATCGGCTGGAGTTTTTACAGCGAAAAATGCACCCAGTACCTTTTCGGCGTCAAGGCTATCACCCCTTTCCGGGTTGCCTGGGTGCTGTTGATCCCCATCGGCACCCTGCCCCAGGTCGACCTGGGTTCGCTGTGGCTCGTGGCAGATATGCTCAATGCCCTGATGGCCATCCCCAATCTTATTGCGCTGGTGCTGCTTTCCCCTGTCATCTTCCGCCTGTCGCGGGACTATTGGGCCAGCCTAAGGAAACGCTGATTAAATGATTTTGGGAGATGAAGTGCAAGGCGCACCGCGCGCAGCAACCAGGATATATCTTAAGACAGGCGAAGGTTGCGAGCACCGCGTAACGCAGCAATTCGCTCACAAAGCCTTTTAAGCAACGTTTCCCTAACGGCTGGTGCGGGCAAAATACAGGACCACGTCGATAGCTGATACCGCACAGGCAGCGCCAATCGCAAAAACGGACGAATACCCCAGCATGGTGGCAACAACCCCGGTAACCGGCCCCGTAAAGGCATACGAAATATCCTGGAAAGCAGCATAGCCGCCGAGCGCCGTGCCCCGCACCTGCGGCGGGATACGCTTGACGATTTCCACCCCCAGCGCGGGAAAAATCAATGAGCAGCCCACACCGGTGAGCGTGGCCCCTGCCAGCGCCATCACGGGAGACGTCGCCGCCCACAGCACCAGCATGCCCGCCGTTTCAACCGCCAGCGAAACACAGGTGAGCCGGATGCCGCCCAGCCTGTCCGGCAATTGCCCGAAAAAAACGCGCATCAGCACATACGCCAGCCCGAAACATGTCAGGGCAAAGCCTGCATTGCCCCAGCCCTGGTCCTTGAAGTAAAGCGACACAAACGTGCCAATCAGCGCAAACCCCGTTCCCTGCAGCGCCAGCGCCACACACGGCAGCCAGATCAGGCCGATAATACGGGAAAGCCGCAGCTTTTCTCCTCCCAGTGGCTCCGTTTTGGGCACCCGGATATCCAGCAGAAAACTCAACAGCGGCAACAGCAGGGTGGCAATCCCGAGGGAAATAAAGCCAAACTCGCGGTACAGCGGCAGGCCGATCGTCATATACGTAAAAAAAGTCGCCGCTGTCAGCGAGGCAATCGTTACATCTTCTTTCGGTATCTGGATTTTTCCGGTTGACATATCCATCCAGGATCAGGGGCAGCAACACAGGCATTCAAAAAGGGAAGTGTAGGCCCAAAAAAAACATTACTGCATATCTGTCCCCCCGTTTTTGCCGCTTTTACGGGCAAAAAAAACTTGAACCCGGCCTCCCGGCATGGTGTAATGGAAGTGTTTGCCGGTACCGTCTGTCCGGCACCCGTATCATCGCGCTAATCTGACCCCTGAAAGCCCGCATGCGTTTTCTCCTCCGCTTTTCCCTGCTGCCGCTTTTCCTTGCCCTTCTGGCGCCTGCTTCCCATGCCCAGGTGGACCAGTTCGGGCGCGGGGTTCCGAACAATCTCTTCGGTGACTACCGGCCCGCCCACCAGCGCGCCAACCCCGGTGCCGAATGGGAGCGCACAAAGGCGCGCGAGCAGCGGCAGATCGACCGTGAATTCGAGCAAAACCGTAACCGCAACAGCCGCAGCTATGGCGGCAGGATAGACAACCGGGATTACAGCCGGGGCAGCCGCAGAAATGACGAGCGAATGCGCTACCACAGCGCCGACCCAAACCGTCACCGCCACAGCGGCCGGATAGACAGCAATACCTACGGCGCAACCACCGCCCCGGCCCCTTCCGCCAGGTCAACGCACCAGTGGGTCGGGCCTGATTATTCCACACGGCAGAAAAACGCCTGGCACACGCCTGCACAAGGCACCCCGCCTGCCCGGCAGGCAAAAAGCCTTTACACACCGGACCGGCAGGACAAAAAACCCGAAAAATACTACGGTACCCGTTCCGGCGAATCGCTTTACCCCTACACCACCAGACCCGTCAAGGGCAGCCTGGCCGACAATACCGCCAACAACAAAACCAGCGAGACCTCCCGCAAGGCAGCCCGGGCACTCTATGAAGCGGCTAGCCCGCATGATCCCTCCTATGGCAGCAACAAGGCCTGGGGTACCTCACGCGAGACACGCGTGGATACCCGCCGCTTTTACCAGGACGAAATATCAAAATACCGCAGAGAACACAAGCCGCCTGCTTACTGCAAGGACGGGAACGTATCCGGGAAAGGCACCGGCGCCTGCTCGGGACACGGCGGCCTCTTGAAACCGAGCTAGCGAAAAAACGGGCACATGCAGCAAACCATTCGCTGCATCGTCCGCACCCCTTTTCCCCAAACCCACAGCCCATCAGCCTTTCCCGATGATGTGACAAAGTTTCGGTCAAATAGCCTGAGCCCCCTTGACAGTAGCGTATAACGGTAGAGAGCACAGTGTCCACTGTGTCCTTTACATTCTGTCACCCCGTCATACAGGAGGCACAGACAAGCTTATACGGAAACCTTCATGAAAAACCTATTTGATAACAATAATCCCTTGCCGGACAGGAATACCAATTTCAGGACAGTCCATGTTGACCGCGGCTTTACGGAAAACAACGGCATCAGTCCATCGGACAGCACATCATTAGCGGCGGCGGGTACAGCGCCTTATGCTTTTTCGCCAGCCAGTATCACCCGTACGGATGACAGCAGCACAGCATCACCGCATGGCCTGGAAGATGAACGGGTCAGACGCGAAAACCAGAATGCCTTTTTCGGCATTCCCCGAAAACGGGATATCCTTTCCGGTAACGCAGCCAGTCCAACTGACTCACCCGATCTTTACGGCAACACCATGCAGGAAATACAGGATCGGGCCGATCCCGCAAAACTGAAATGGAACTGGAGCGGAAAAACCGATGAGGCATTCCGTTACCGTTCGGATGAACCGGCCCGTAATGCCGCCCTGAAAGCATTTCAGCGTATGGGGCAATTGAGTCCTGCCGAAACAGCAGCCGCCGAACAATCCCAAAAAACCATCAACACGGCAAACCAGGAGAAAAACCGGAACCATGCCGGTGACAGCCTTTCCTTCCGCGCTGCCGGAGCCGATGCACAACAGCGGCAAACAGGAAATGCCCCGATCATCAGGAAAGAGCAGATGATTCACGACCTGCGAAACCAGGCCGACAGCGCAGATAACGCCCGTCATGGGGCAACCGGCATATCGCGCTACCAGGACAACTACCAGGCAGCCTACCTGAACACGCAACCAGACGATGTCACCAGGCAAGCAGCCGATATCTACGAGACGCCCGCCAGCAGTATCGGGAACCAGTTTGCCACCAATATGTATGGCGGCGTTTTCGACGTACCTCCCGTCCAGTGGGCAGATCTCATTCCACATTCCATCAACAGGATATCGCGGGCGTCAGGAAACGGCAATTTGGTAGAAACCTTTTCGGGGTTGCAGGAAAAGGTATATCGAAGTGGAAAGGATGCTATGAACGGGGATTCTGCATTGACTGCCCCGGATGGCACAAGCACCGCTACAGGCAAGGCCGTGGAGATCGGCAATGCAGTGGCTCGCCTGATTCCCGCAGTAGCCTTTGCCACCCTGACAGGGCAATATGGGATCAATCCCCGATTGATCGGATCAGCATTTATCGCTGGGGAAATAAGCGACGCTTACCATACGACAGAGGCAAATGCACTGGAAAGGTATGACCGCATGTCTTTCGATTCGCTGATGCAGGACCCTCATTTCAGGCGGCATTACCTTCAGTACAGACAATACAAGCCTGAATTAGTGGCACTTGGCGAAGCCAAAAAAGAGGCGGCATCCGTTCGGGGTGCGGATGAGGCAGCCGAAAAGTTTCTCATCCATCTGGCAACGCTGCGGCTGGACAAACTCGTCCCCGAAGAAGGCACCTCTGCCGCCCTGGATTTTGCCAGAAACATGGCAAAGGATGGCCTGAAAACAGCACTGGGAGAAGCATTACGCATGTACCTAAAAAACGGGCCTGCCATTAACGACGGTCACGGCTGGTAAAAGTGCAAGAAGGCCGGACAACCCGGTCTTCTTTCTTTTGCATCGGCACAAAAATATGGCAAGATAGGCTTGCATCGCCTTTCCAACTAACCGAATCACCAGGAGCCCTGGCATGACATTGTCCTACCATCAACGCCTGACCGGCAACTTCCACAAAACATCCGCCCTGCTCCTGGTCCTGGCATTATGGCTTGTTTCGACCACAGTCATGGCAGACACCTTTTCCGAAGGAGCAAAATATTTTCAACAGGGCGATTATGCCAGGGCGCATGTTTATTTCCAAAAAGCCGCTGAAGAAGGTCATGTCAAAGGCTACGTCGGCCTGGCGACCCTGTATGAAAAGGGATTCGGCGTCAAGAAGGATCTGGCAAAGGCGGCCTACTGGCAGGAAAAAGCAGCGGAAAACGGCGATGTACTGGCGCAGTACAATACCGGTGTAATCTATGATGATGGCATCGGCGTGAGGCAGGATTATGCCAAAGCCGCGTACTGGTACCAAAAAGCTGCCGACAGCAGCGAGTCAAGTGCCTTGAACAACCTCGGCAACCTGTATCGTCACGGCAACGGGGTAAAACAGGATTATACCAAGGCGCTTACACTATACAAGAAAGCGGCTGAACTGGAAAACCGCACTGCCATGTTCAATATTGCTGTTTTCCATGACCTGGGCCTGGGAGTGAAGCAAGACCTTACCAAGGCTATCCAATGGTACAAAAAAGCAGCCGACAAGGGATATGCCGACGCCCAATTCAATCTCGGCGTTTCCTACTGGCAAGGCAAAGGCGTAGCTGTGGATTATGTCAAGGCGGTTGAATACTACCGCAAGGCGGCAGAACAAGGCATGTCGCGAGCCCAACTGCTTCTGGGAGAGGCATACGAACTCGGCATCGGCATCGGGGCTGATCGCGAAAAAGCGCTCTACTGGTACACCAAAGCCGCCGAACAGGGAGATATCGATGCGCAGGGAAAACTGAAAGAATTGCAATGACCTGCTGGTCACAGACCCTATAAAAACAATACAAAGCATCGACCGGAAAGTATGGCAAGATAGGCTCATATAACCCTGTCCATCAACCGCATCACCAGGAGCCTTGGCATGACATTGTCCTACCATCAACGCCTGACCGGCAACTTCCACAAAACATCCGCCCTGCTCCTGATCCTGGCATTATGGCTTGTTTCGACCACAGTCATGGCAGACACCTTTTCCGAAGGAGCAAAATATTTTCAACAGGGCGATTATGCCAGGGCGCATGTTTATTTCAAAAAAGCCGCTGAAGAAGGTCATGTCAAAGGCTACGTCGGCCTGGCGACCCTGTATGAAAAGGGACTCGGCGTCAAGAAGGATCTGGCAAAGGCGGCCTACTGGCAGGAAAAAGCAGCGGAAAACGGCGATGTGCTGGCACAGTACAATACCGGTGTAATCTATGCTGAAAGCATAGGGGTAAAGCAAGATTATGCGAAAGCTGCCTTTTGGTACCAGAAGGCAGCTGAGCAAAATGATTTTGGTGCACTGAACAACCTCGGCAACCTGTACCGGGATGGCAACGGCGTAATACAGGATCATGCCAAGGCGCTTGCACTATACAAGAAAGCAGCCGAACTTGGCGCCGCTGAAGCCATGTTTAATATCGGCACTTCTTACCGCCGTGGCCTTGGTGTAAAGCGCGATGACATTATTGCTACCCAATGGTACAAAAAAGCAGCCGACAAGGGATATGTCGACGCCCAGTTCAATCTCGGCGTTTCCTACTGGCAAGGCAAAGGCGTAGCGGTAGATTATGTCAAGGCGATTGAATACTACCGCAAGGCAGCCGAACAAGGCATGGCACGCGCTCAACTGCTCCTGGCAGAGGCCTACGAACTCGGCATCGGCATCAGAGCCGATCGTGACAAAGCCCTCTACTGGTACACCAAATCCGCCGAACAGGGTAACAAGGATGCCCAAGGAAAACTGAAAACACTGCAATAACCTGCCACTCCTGTTTTACGCTGCCGGTTCCCCTCTGTCTTCCCGCGCCGGAGCACACCCGACCCCACCGCCCCCTCAAAATTGATAAAAGGCAGCAAACCCGGCCTTATATCCCCCTTTTGCCCTGCGCCATGATATGGTATTGTAATGTTGCTTTCATGAAATATTTTTCCACTCCATCCGGGAACACCCATGCCAGCCGAACCCAGTGAGACACTGGAAGATATTGTGACCGAACCGTTTATCTGCACCATTTATGGCGCAGATACCGAGTTTGGCCTGTATGATCAGGTATGGGACGATGGCTCCTACATCTTCTACGGTTACCAGACAAAAAACGACCCGCGGATAACCATCGCCGGACAGACCATCTCGCTGCAGGCCGAGATCATCCCCGAAGGAGCGCCCGAGCGGACCAACCCCTTTTTACTTTCCCGGAAAAAAGACCAGAACACCGTCACCTGGTACGAAAATGCCCTCGGCACCCTGTCTGCCGCCTTTGTGTTCCTGCGCGAATTTGAGGAAAAGCGGGGTTTCCTGCTGGACGGCACCTTGAACAGCAAAACCGAAAAATACTACAACCACGAAGACCTCATCAGCCAATTGGATTCCTTTTCCGCTGTCCTGAGAGACAACACGCTCCCCTTTTCCCGGAAAGTCGAGCTGCTGGCCCCGGTGTTGACATCCATCCGGCGCATCCTGCAAATCAACCGCATCCCGGATGAACTCAAATACGAGGAATCCGTCTTTTACCTCAATGTGTTAAAGCTCCAGGAACACGTCCAGTGGCTGATCGAAGAAACCGACAAGACCAACGAAGATATCATCCCCGACTTCAGGCTGATTGCCGAACACCTGGCTGACGTCCTGACAGAAATCAAGGATGATCATGAAAATGTCGCCCGCGGCAGGGAGCCCGTCCCGACCAGTGAGGAAAAATCCGCGCTTCTCGAAATAATGGAAGAAGCGGCCCGGATCATCGACATGAAAAAAGGCAGCAAACAGGCCATGCAGCATATCGGGCGCAAACTTGAGCTTTGCCAGAAAATCTGGTCTTCCCCGACTGTCGACTGGCAAACCCGGCTGGACTATGCCACCCGTGCGATTGATTTCATCTCTGATGCCATCAACGAGATGGAGGCTGCAGCCATCGACAGCAAAAAACGCCATGCAAAAATCCCTGCCCTTTCCCGCTATGCGGAAGAAATCAATACCTGCCTGGCCGAATTCGACAAAACCGGCTATGCCGCCATCACAGGCCCGGTTGCCGAGCGTTTCCTTTCCAGCATCAACGAAACACGAAAAGCTATCGACAACCCGCCCCTGACAAAAGAAGCACTGGGAGCCGCACTCAAAATCAATTCCCTCCTCGTTTCCGTAACAGAAAAAGACGATGAACTTTCCACCTCGCTCCACCTGTACCTGGCCGATAACGACTACACCTACGCCCTGCACTACCTGTATGTGCTCATTCTCAACGGCAAAATCCACGAAATGAAAATCATCGGGCAACAAACCCTTTTCACACCAAACGCGCCCTGATCCCCTGCACTCACCTTCCTGTAGCAAAAAACCGATCACTTCCTTTTGTTTTTTCTCGAAAAAACCAAACATTTTAGTGGTAGAATGCTCTCTCTTTTTAATGGCAATCGCCGTGCATTTATTTTCGTATAAGCGCTTCATGCGGGCGTTTACACGAAAATAAGTTTGACAAGAGTTTTTCAGGGGAAAAGTTTCCGGCTTTTCCCCTTTCATCTATTTTCTCAAGAGGGCAGGAATCGCGGTGGAAAACGCTCCCATCATCGAACTCCGTGGCGTTGCCAAATTTTATGGCGACACAGCCGCTTTGCATAATATCAACCTGGAAATCGCGAACGGCGAATTCCTCACCCTGCTCGGCCCTTCCGGCTGTGGCAAGACCACCATCTTACGCCTGATCTCCGGCCTGGAAAAACCCAGCCAGGGCGAACTACTGCTTAACGGCACCAATATTGCCGACACCCCGCCGGAAAAAAGGCAGGTCAACACGGTCTTCCAGAACTACTCCCTCTTTCCGCACATGAGCGTGTGGGACAACATCGCCTTTGGCCTGAAGATGAAACGTCTTCCCGCCGCCGAAATCGACAAGCAGGTAAAAGAAGTCCTGCGCCGCGTCCACATGGAGCCGCTGGCACGCCGCATGCCCAGCCAGCTTTCCGGCGGTCAGCAGCAGCGCGTGGCCATTGCCCGCGCCATTGTCAACAACCCACTGGTCCTCCTTCTGGACGAACCCTTTTCCGCGCTGGACTTAAAACTCCGGAAACAGCTCCAGATGGAAATCAAGATGCTCCAGCGCCAGCTTGGCATCACCTTCGTTTTCGTCACCCATGACCAGGAAGAAGCCTTTGCCATGTCAGACCGTGTCGTCGTCATGAACGACGGCGCCATCATGCAGGTCGGCACCTCCCAGGAAATCTACGAAGAGCCGCAAAACCTCTTTGTGGCCGGCTTTGTCGGCGACATCAATGTGCTTGAAGCCACCGTCAAGGCCGTGCGCGAGGATGGCACCTACCAGGCTGACGTCGAGGGCATCGAATTCCCCCTGCGCACCGAACGCGAACTCGAAGTCGGAGAAAACGTCAAGGTACTGCTGCGCCCTGAAGATCTGATCGTCTACCTCGAAAAAGAAAAAGCCTTAAATCCCCCGTTTTTCACCGGGAAAATCGAGCATACCGTCTACAAGGGCGCCACCGTTGACATCCTGCTCACTTTGGACAATGGCAAAGTCCTCCAGGCCGCCGAATACTTCAATGAAGACGACGAAGACATCACCTACCGCGAAGGCGACCGCGTTTCCGTCTCCTGGATCGAGGGCTGGGAAGTCGTACTGGACGAGGAAGGCGAATAATGGCCGTTGCAGAGTCCAAAAACCGCTCCTTTTTCCGGGGATTTTCCATCACCCTGACCTGGCTGTGGCTTGCGGTCTTTGCCCTGTTGCCCACGGTGGCTTTACTCCTGGTTTCTGTACTGGACACCACAGAGCTGCATGCCTCCATCCCCCTTTTGACACTGGACAACTACGCCGAGCTTTTTGACCCCGTTTTTGTTTCCATCCTGTGGGAAACCATCCGCCTGGCCGTACTTTCCACCGTCTTGTGCCTGATCATGGGTTACCCCTTCGCCTACCTCATTGCACGGGCAAAGCCGGTTTTGCGGCCCTGGCTTTTACTCCTGGTCATCATCCCCTTCTGGACCAATTCCCTCATCCGCACCTACGCCCTGATCCTCATCATCGGCGCCCAGGGCATGGTCAACAAGATCCTGCTTTTCTTCGGGATCATCGACATGCCGTTACAGATGATGTACACCGACTTTGCCGTCTTTATCGGCCTGTCCTATACCTTTTTGCCCTTCATGGTGCTGCCGCTGTACGCCTCCATCGAAAAGCTTGACGGCACCCTGATCGATGCCGCAAAAGACCTGGGAGCGAGCAACCTGCGCACCTTCTGGCACATTACCCTGCCGCTCACCCTGCCGGGCATCATTGGCGGGTGCATGCTCGTTTTCCTGCCCTCGCTGGGCTGCTTTTACGTCCCCGAAATCCTCGGCGGCTCCAAGAGCATGCTCCTTGGCACCTTCATCAAAAACCAGTTTTTGCTGACCGAAAACCTGCCGCTGGGCTCTGCCGCCAGTACCGTGCTCACCGTCTTGCTGCTGGCCATGGCTATCCTCTACCGTATCAGCAACCGGCGCATTGCCTCACAGGAAAACAAGACCCTGCTGCCCGTCAAGGCTGCCGGTTCTGATCCTCAACCGGCCCCACTGGTGTAAGGAGGCAACGCCATGCTCAGCCGATATCTCAAACGCCTTTACCTTGCTGGGGTCTACGCCTTTTTCTACGTGCCCCTCCTGATCGTTTTCGTCTACTCCTTCAATGCGAGCAAATACACCGTCAACTGGACCGGCTTTTCCTTTCGCTGGTACGAAGTGCTCTTTAACAACAGCGCCCTGCTGGATGCTGCCCTCAATTCGCTTTCGGTTGCCGTGTCAGCTGCCACCGTCGCAACCATCTTAGGCACCATCACGGCGCTGTGCGTGAAAAGATACCGCTTCCCGGGCCGACAGACCCTCTACGGGGCCGTGCTGCTGTTGACCGTATCACCCGATATCGTCATGGGCATCTCTCTTCTCATTCTCTTTCTCGCCATGAAAATGGAGCTCGGCTTTGTCACCCTGCTCATTGCCCATACCACCCTGTGCGCGCCCTTTGTCACCGTTACCGTCCTGTCGCGCCTGGCCGAATTTGACGAAAACCTCATCGACGCGGCAAGAGACCTCGGCGCCTCCGAAGCCGCCGCTTTCCGGCATGTACTTTTGCCCATGACAGCCCCGGCGATTGCCGCCGGCTGGCTCTTGAGCTTTACCCTGTCACTGGATGACATCCTTATCAGCACCTTTACCACCGGCCCGCATTTTGAAGTGCTGCCCGTAAAAATCTATTCCATGGTGAAGCTGGGCGTCAAGCCCGACGTCAACGCCCTGTCAGCCGTTATGTTCGTATTGACGCTCTTTTTTGTTATACTCGCGCAAATCATTTATCAATCAAGGAGAAAATAATGACAAAATCCGCTTTGTTTTCCCGTATCTTCCGCCGTCCCGTCCTGGGGCTGGCCTTTTTTCTCTTCCTGGCAACGCTCATCGGCTTCAAGGGCGCCCATGCAGCCAGTGGACAGGTCGTAGTCTACAACTGGTCCGAATACATCCCCCAGGAAGTGCTGGACAAATTCACCAGGGAAACCGGCATCAAAGTCGTCTATTCCACCTTTGAGTCCAACGAAGCCATGTATGCCAAGGTCAAAATGCTCCGCGGCAAATCCTACGACGTCGTTGTGCCTTCCGGCTACTTTGTTGACCAGATGCGCAGAAACAATCTCCTGCAAAAGATTGACCACAAAAAACTCACCAACCTCAACAACATCGACCCTTCCATCATGGACAGGGAGTTTGACCGCGAAAACCATTACAGCATCCCCTACATGTGGGGCGCTGTCGGCCTGGCCTACAACACCAAGTATGTGCCCAAAGGCTCGCTGACCCAGTGGGCACAGTTGCAGAAACCCGAGTACAAAGGCCACATCATCATGACAGACGATCTGCGTGACGCCTTTGGCCTGGCGCTTTTGGCCCAGGGCCGCTCGTCCAACACCAAAAATGCGGCAGATATCAAGGCTGGCTACGAATTTCTCGCCAAGCTCAAGCCCTCCATCCGTGTCTTTGATGTCACCGCCACCAAACAGGCGCTGATCACCGAAGAAGTCTGGCTCGGCCCGATCTGGAACGGCGACTACCTCGTTGCCAAGGAAGAAAAGCCCGAGCTCGAATTTGTGTTCCCGTCCGAAGGCGCCATCCTCTGGGTAGACAGCTTTGTCATCCCGGTCGGCGCGAAGAATGTGGACAATGCACACACCTTTATCAACTACATGCTGCGCCCCGAAGTTGCTGCCGCCTGCGTCAAGGAGTACAAGTACTCCACGCCAAACCTGGCCGCCATCAAGCTCTTGCCGGCTGACATGCGCAACGACCCGATCCTGGTGCCCGGCAAAAAAGAACTGCGCAACGCCGAATTCACCGTGGGTGTTGGCGATGCCCTGAAAATCTATGAAAAATACTGGGAACAGCTCAAAACGCTGAAGTAAGCATCCCCCCGGAACAAAAAAGGCTGTCACCACCCGTGACAGCCTTTTTCTTTTCACCCGCTTACGCGGCACTGACATCCGTTACCTCGATTTCCATTGTCTCTGCCAGCACCCAGCCATACAACCCAAAAGAAGAATCAATGACAAAATACTGCTGCCGGGCCTCGCGCAGCTTTTCCAGCAATTCCGCTTCGGACGCATACAGCAGCGGCCAGCCGTAGCGCTTCTTCTGCCCCAGCAGATCGCGGTTATCCTCGATAAAATCTTCAAGCGACGCCGCTTCAATATCAAAAATAATGCTGCCCTTATCCTCATTCTCAAACGCATGGGCACAGACGCTGCCAAACACGATAGCTGTGCGCTCATGCTGCGCGCCAGCATGGTACTCAGTATCAAAAACAATCCGCTCGTTTCCCAGATCGACCGTATACGACAAAATCCTGTTGCCATGAATCTGTGACATGCGGTTGCCCGCTCCTCGTAATATTATCCCTGCCAATCCATCCGGCCCCCAATTTTTCCACAAACCGGCCTGCTCTGCACCCGCCTTACCCCTAGCCATCCGTATCAATCCGTGCGGCAATGCCATTTCCCGTCCGCCCTCTGCGATTTTTCAAGCCATACCGCTTGCAGCCAGGCCAATTTGCGGTACACTTGAAACGTTACCAACGATACTTTTTTGCTATGGGACGCACGTTCCTCCTGGCAGATAACCATACATTACGCTTTACCTCCCCGCCCTGCATTCCTGCTGATGGCTTTCTGTGCGCCGTCGCCCCGCCCTCTTTTTCCCGCATGAAAGGGCACTGAGCATGGAATGGCTGATGGAACCGGCAACCTGGATAGGCCTTGTCACCCTCGTAGTCCTCGAAATCGTCCTGGGGATCGACAACCTGATCTTCATCGCCATCCTGGCGGACAAGCTTCCCGCGCGCGAACGCAACCATGCCCGCATCGTCGGGCTCACGCTGGCGCTCGTCATGCGCCTGCTCATGCTCACTGCGCTGTCGTGGATGGTCAAGCTCACCACCCCCTGGTTTACCATCTGGGACATCCCCTTTTCCGGGCGCGACATCATCCTGATCCTCGGCGGATTCTTCCTCCTGTACAAATCCACCACCGAACTGCACGAACGGGTGGACGGCAAAATCCACCTTCGCGCCAAAGAGCGCATCGTCCCGTCCTTTGCCGTGGTCGTTGCCCAGATCGTCGTGCTGGACGCCGTCTTTTCCATTGACTCCGTCATCACCGCCGTCGGCATGGTCGAGCACCTGCCCGTCATGATGATAGCCGTTATCATCGCCATGGGCGTCATGATGATGGCTTCGCGCCCGCTGACCAATTTCGTCAACGCCCACCAGACCGTGGTCGTACTCTGCCTTTCCTTTTTGCTCATGATCGGCCTTGCCCTCATCGCTGAAGGTGCTGGCCTGAAAATTCCGAAAGGCTACCTGTACGCCGCCATTGGCTTTTCCATCCTGATTGAATTCTTAAATCAGCTGGCACAGCACAACCTCACCAAAAACATGGAACAGGTACCCATGCGCGAGCGCACCGCCGAGGCCATCCTGCGGCTTTTGGGCAACAAGACAAAGGCTGAAAAAGAATTCGAGCCCGAATTTCCCGAAGAAACCATTGCGCTTTCCGCCTTTGCCGAAGAAGAACGCAACATGGTCTCAGGCGTTTTGACACTGGGCGAGCGCTCCATCCATTCCGTCATGACACCGCGCACCGAAGTCTCCTGGATCAATCTTGATGACGATCTGGACACCATCCAGGAAACACTGCGTACCATCCCCCACAGCGTCTTCCCCGTCTGCCGCGGCCAGCTCGACAACGTCATCGGAATTGCCAGGGCCCAGGACCTCATGGACGACATCCACTCCGGCCGCACGCTGGAAAACACCAAAAGCATCCGGGAGCCGCTTGTCATGCCCGAATCCGCAGGCGTCCTCAAAGCCATGAATATCCTGAAACAAACCCGCGGCCACCTTGCCATGGTGGCTGACGAATACGGCTCCATACAGGGTATCCTCACCCCCATTGACATCCTCGAAGCCATTGCGGGCGAATTTCCCGACGAAGACGAGCAGCCAAGCGCTGTCGAAGAAAAACCCGGCGTGTGGGTCATGGACGGCACCACCAACATCTACTACGTCGAGCAACTGCTCGAAACCGATGGCCTCGTTGACGAGGACGACGACTATGCCTCGCTGGCGGGTCTCCTGCTGGAGCGCTTCGGTACCGTGCCCCATGTCGGGCAGGTACTTGAGTATGCGGACTTTCGCTTTGAAGTGCTGGAGATGGGAGGACGCCGCATCGCCAAGGTGCTGGTGACGAAGATCGAACCGACGCCGGTAGCGGATGAGCGGCAGGGGAAGCTGCTGTAGCGCGTCTTTCTCCTTCGCTGGGGTTGTTCTCTACGATGAGATTGGCCCTCAAGATTGGTTTCATCAGGTGGGTCAACCACCCACCTGATGAATGGAAATCGAGGACTAATCTCCTCGCAGCAAATTACACTAGCGAAGGACAAAAACAAAAAAACGCACCATACTGTCGCATTACTCCCCCTTTTCCAGTTATCCTTAACGCTCCCCTTCCATATTGAAAGGCGTCCCATGAGCGATTTCCACGAAAACTTCTTTGTCATCACCGGTGCGCCGGGCGCGGGCAAAACCACCCTTTTGCGTTCCCTGGAAGATCACCACTTCATGATAATGGCAGAAGCCGGACGCTCCATCATCCAGGACCAGACCGCCATCGGCGGCAATGCCCTGCCCTGGGAGGACAAACGCGCCTATGCGGAACTCATGCTCAACTGGGACATGCGCTCCTACAAGGAAGCGCCCAACCACAGCCGCCCAGTCCTGTTTGACCGCGCGATCCCCGATATCATCGGTTACCTGGAGCTCAATGACATCCCGGTGCCGACACACCTCGCCAGGGCGGCAGAAAAATTCCGCTACAACCGGAAAGTCTTTATCGCCCCCTACTGGTCTGAAATCTACGGGCAGGATACCGAAAGAAAACAATCCCATGATGAAGCACTGGCCACCTACGATGCGATGGTCAGGGTATACGAGCGCCTGGGCTATGAATTGCTCACCCTCCCCAAAGCCAGCCTGGACAGGCGTATCCAGTTCATCACCGAACATCTGGACAGCCTGAGCCCGGAAAAACCATCTTACTATCCCTGAAGCGGCCCGAAATCCGGCTTGTTTTCTCGAACCACTTTTACATCGGCAATTTCCTCTTTGAGCCTGCCAACCGCCCGGAACTGCCGGGCAACCCAAATGGAAAAGAAAGCTGATGTGTCCGGTATAATAAAAAATTCACCCTGAAAAAAGAAAGTTACGAGATGTTTTCATTTTTCAAGAAAAAAGACAAAGAATCCGAAGCCATTGATATCCCCGAATGGGCGGCCTTCTCCACGGCTGAAGAATACAAGGCCTTTCTCGATGCTATTGACAGCTACTTCAAGGGAATGGATGTTACCTACATCCTGGAAGACGGCACCATAGAAGTCGATCCCGATTCCTTCCGCTTTTCCAAGCTGGGGCTGTCCAACATCGCACAGGTGTGCAAACAGCATGCGATAGAAGACTACCCTGAGCTTATCAACGGGCATTTCACCACCATGCTCAAGACGCTTGAATTTGACAAGACCTTCGACGAAAACATTACTGATTTTGAAAAAATAAAGCAATACCTGGCCGTTCGCCTCTACAACGCAAAGTACATCGCCTATATCGGCGGGCTGGACGACGACACCGAAATGTCGGTGAACCGCTATCTGGCCGAAGATGTGTTTGCCATGCTGGTTTTTGACCTGCCGGATGCCATCCGCAATGTCCAGCCTTCGCACGTGCTGGACTGGGGCAAGGATGAGGATGAGCTGTTTGCCATCGGCATTGCCAACATCCGGGAAAACTACCCCATGGAAATCACGCAGGAAGACATGGGCGGCTTTTCCATCTGGTTTGTGAATAACGACCACTTCTTCACCGCCAATATCCTGTATGAGCTGGAAGCGCGGCCCGAACTGGTCGGCCGCCAGGGCTCGCTCATTGCCATTCCGCACCGCCACTCTGCCCTCATCTACCCGATCGAAGACCTGGGCGTGGTAGAAGCCATCCAGAAACTGATACCGGCAGCCTATGGCATGCACGAGGAGGGGCCGGGCTCACTCACACCCAATCTTTTCTGGTACCACAATGGCATTTTCACCCGCCTGCCGTATGAAGTGCGTGAAGAAAAGCTGCACTTCATCCCGCCGGAGAGTTTCCTGGACATGCTCAACCGGCTGGAAAACCGACTTCACTAGGCTCAGGCCTCAGTAAAAAGCAGCAGGCAGACTACCAGCTTTCTCGCACCGCCAAAGGACGCCTGTGAAAACCGCCCTCAACACCCTGCTTTTTCTTGTGGCATGTGCCGCCACCGGCACAGTCTGCGCCGACATACGGGAAGCGGCAAACACTCTGTATCACGCCGGCAGCTTTAAGGAAGCCCTTGAAATCTACCGGCACCCCGAATTCAGCCACGACGCGGCGGTACAAAACCGTATCGGCACGATCTACCTTGAGCCCGCATTCAGGAATAAAAAACAATCAGCCCAATGGTTCAGGAAATCAGCGGAGCAAGGCAACCGGTACGGGCAATTCAATCTCGGGCAGGCCTATAAAAACGGCACCGGCGTCAGCAGGGACTACGCAAAAGCAATGCAATACTTCCATCAGTCAGCCTCCCAGGGCTATGCCCCTGCCATGAACGCCATTGGTGCCCTGTATGAAGAAGGAAAAGGCGTTGAAAAAGACGAGGATAACGCCATACAGTAGTATCTCAAAGCTGCGGGAAAAGGCGATGCCAACGCCATGCACCGCCTCTTTGACGCCTACGCATACGGCAGGCTGGGGCAACCGGTAGACAAGGCTCAGGCAGAGGAGTGGAAGGCAAAAGCCGAAGAAGCCGGAAAATAAAGCGGCACTGGACAAAGCCAACGTTATAATTTCAGTGGCTGAAGAAAAATAAAGGAGGAAGATAAACATGAAAAAAATACTGGCTATTGCTATTGGCGTATTCTGTGTAAATGCGTGGGCAGCGGGTCCTGCTTCTGACTGGACTCACGTCAAAACAATCACTGGCGGGAATATTTATCTAAACAAAAAGACCATGGAGCAGGAGGGTGCGTATAAAAAAGCGTGGGTGATGATTGAAATGACCGAGCCGATGGTTGTTAACCATAAGGATAATCTCGTCAAATCATTCATGGTATTGCGTGCCTACGACTGTGAAGGGAAAAAGGAAAAATTCATATCCCAGGCCGGTTATGCGGGGAGCATGGGTACAGGCAAAGAGATGCTGTCGGATACCGCAACCAAGGACGAATGGAAAGCCATTGTTCCGGGCAGCAGCCAGGAAGCCATCATCAAGGCGGTTTGCGCGGCAAAATAACGATCGTCTGCGCAGCCGTAGCGCGCCCGCCGTCGCGCTTACGGCTGTATCTTTTTCGCCACCACCCCGATCAACGCCGACATGCCGTTATGCCCTTTCCCCTCACTCAGGGACGCATCATAGCTCTCCACTTCCACAATGATGAGCGGGTCAAGCGCCTCCCGCAGCATGGCCTCGGTATACAACTGCTCAATCACGGGCGGCCCGCCGGTGCCGTACTGAAGCTGCTCGGCACGGTACCCATGCAAAAACAGGATGCCGCCCGGCCTGAGTGCCTGGATGCACTCGGTAAAAAGACGGTTGCGCATATTGGGCGTCGCAAAATTCATGAAAATCAACACCACGGCATCATACGACTCCGCCTGCCATACCCAGCTATCGATGGAAGCAACGGCATAATTGACGCTCACGCCTTTTTCAGCCGCCAGCGCCCTGGCCTTTTCAACCGCCACAGGAGAGAGATCAAACGCATCGACGGTCATACCCTGCTGCGCGCACCACACACTGTTTCTCCCCTCGCCATCCGCCGGGACCAGCACGCGCATGCCCGGCCGGAAATACACCTGCCTGGCGGCAAGCCATGCATTGGGCGCCGTGCCATAAAAATAGCCGGATTCCCCATAGCGGGTATCCCACATGTGCCGGTTTTTCTCTTTCGGGTCTGTCATGGCTGTTCAGAGATCATCAAACACCTTTTCCCCGCCATTGATACGCAAAAGCGCCTGTTCGGCGCCGGGGTGCCCCTGCCTTGCCGCTTCCATGTACCAGTCCCAGGCGCGGCGCACATTGCGCCGGACTCCCTCACCCTTCTCGTACAGGAGCCCCACCTCGTGCTGCGCCCCCATATTACCCAGTTCGGCGGCCTGGATCATCCACTTTGCCGCTTCGGGCAGGTTTTTACGCACGCCTGTGCCGCTGGCATGCATGCGGGCAAGCTGCATCATCGCCTGGACATTGCCCTGCTCTGCCGACTTGAAAAAAAGCTCCAGCACGAGGCGGTAATCCGGTTTCGTCCCGTCGTTTCTTGTCATGAGCCGCATCCCGGCATCAAAGCGCGCCCGCGCATCACCTGATTGCTTGAGCGCCACCGCAGAATAGTAGCCGCCGATATTGCTCCGTTTTGCCGTTTTCGTGCCATTCATCCGGCTTTCCCGAAGCTCGTGCTCATCCATCAGCATGAGCTGGTGGCGGGCATTGCGGTTACCCTGCTTGATCGCCTTGCCAAACCATTCACGCGCCTCGCTCCAGTCTTGAACCACGCCAATACCGCGCAGGTACAGGTTGCCCACGGCAAGCTGTGCTTCCGCATCGCCCTGCCTTGCCGAGCGCATGGCCCACTTGACACCCTCTTCCGGGTTTTCCCGTACGCCCCTGCCGGAAAAATACATGCCGGAAAGAATCAGCTGCGCCCTGGCATATCCCTTTTCGGTCGAGCGCCTGATCCATTTTTCAGCCAGCATATCGTTTGAGTCCATCTCATCACTGGCAAGATAGGCATAACCCAGCTCACACTGCACCTTGGGGTCGCCCTTTTCGGCGAGGAAAGTGGCAAGCTTCAAGACCATCCGGATATCCTTGTTGAGCGTGGTATTGCGCGCGTACCGGCTGACCAGTTCATACACCGCGCCGGGATGCCCCTGCCTTGCCGCCTCGGCAAACCACTTTGCCGCACGGGCATCGCTCCGTGCCACACCGCCCTTGCCGTACTTGAACGCCACCCCCAGCTCAAACTGCGCCTTGACGTCACCCGCCTTTGCCGCCAGCAGCAATACCGCCGCCTGCCTGACTTCCATGTCGGCAAGATTTTCCCCGTATGGCAAAACAGCCGGTTCCGGCATCGTTTTCTCCTCCTAAGGCATATCCGTCAGGCGCAGCATATCACGCAGCGCCACATTATTCTGCTGTGCCGAGCGGCGGTGCCACTTGCGTGCCTCGACACGGTTCGCCTTTACCCCCATGCCCGTCTCGTACATGGCGGCCAAAAGCCGCTGTGCCTCGCTGTGCTCATGCTCGGCTGCCCAGATAAAAAGCCCCAACGCCTTTGCCTCATCCTTTTGCACTCCCAGCCCGTTGACATACAGGATCGCCAGCTGGTACCGGGCTTCGGCATAGCCCTGTTTTGCCGCCCTGGCATACCAGATCGCAGCCGTTTCCTCGTCAGCCTTTCCCGCTACGCCCCGCGCACAGGCCAGCCCCAGCGCCGATTGTGCCGGGGCATAGCCCTGTGCGGCCGACTGCGCATACCATTTTACCGCCTCGGCATACGCCGTTGCCCTCTCTGCCGCCGCCAGCGCCGAGCGCGCTTCCTGCCACTTTACCAACCCGGCATAATACTGTGCTTTTGCCTCGCCCGATTTTGCCGCGTCCCAGGGGTTTTCCATGAGGTCACGCTCTTCAAGGACCTGGTTCACTTCAGCTTCATGGTTGTGCAGTTCGCGCGCTTTCCCATACCATTGGCGCGCCTTTTCCGTATCCCTCTCCACACCCAGGCCATACTCCAGCATCCCGCCCAGCTCAAACATCGCCAGGCTTGAGCCTGCATTGGCCGCCGTTTCAAACCACCGGTAGGCTTCTTCCATATTCTGCTTCACGCCATAGCCATCCACATAAAACGCCGCCAGCCGGTAAGCCGCTTCCGCCTGCCCGCCCTGGGCTGCCTTCATCAGCCAGGCCGCCGCTACATCCGGGTCCGGCTGCAGGGCGTCCACACCCCACGAGTACACAAGGCCCGCCTCGTACTGCGCCTCCGCATCCCCGGCTTCGGCTTTGGCAATGATATGGCAGGCAGCCCTGTCCAGCATGGATGAATTTTTCAGTGTACCCGCCATGATGGCGTCACACGAGGCATTGGCCGCCATCACCGCTGCGGCAGGAAAACACCATGCCAGTAAAAGCCCCGCTCCCAGAAAAAACCGCCGCATCATCGTCCCCTTTCCTTTTCATCCCCTGCGGGTGTCAGCAACAGCATATCCTGCAATGCCCCGATATCGTGCAGCGCCGCATGCCGGTACCACACGCGCGCCACTTCCCGGTTCTCATTGACGCCGATTCCCCTCACGTACAGCATGCCCATCAGGCTGCATGCCTTGTCATACCCCTTCGCCACCGATTGCCTCAGCAACCCTTCCGCTTCGGCCAGGTCGGGCTTTTCCACCTGTCCCTGCAAATGCAGCAGCGCCAGCTCATACTGCCCTTCAGCATCCCCCTGTGCTGCCGCTGCGCTGAAAAGCGCTGCCGCCTTTTTCAGGTCTTTTTTTCCCGGCGCATCCTGCGTGTACAGGATGCCCAGCTTCACCTGCGCAGGCGCATAGCCCTGCCCGGCCGACTTGCTGTACCATTTTTCCATCCGGTCATAATCGGCCCGGTACCGGTTGTCGCGGTTGTATCGCGCCGCATAATACTGGGCAACCGGGTCTCCCGCTTCGGCGCGAACCATCGGGTCTTCCAGGAGGATCATGTCTTTGGGTGAAAGCGTCCGCTTTGCATAAAAATTGCCCGATGCCTGCGCCTTGGCAACCCATTTTTCAGCCGCTGCATCATCGCGCTTACCGCCAATACCCAGCGCATAGCACTCGCTTAATCTCGCCTGGGCCAGCGGATGCCCTTTTTCGGCCGCCCGGACAAACCACTGGCGCCCCCTCACTTCATCGAGAGCCACGCCCGTGCCAGAGGCATACTGCGTGCCCAAAAGATACATGGCATCCGCATCATCCTGCCTTGCCGCCTTTTCAAACCAGGCAGCGGCCTTTAGCGGCTCCCCCTGCACGTGCAGCCGGTGAAGCGCTGCCAGCCCCACTTCCACCTGCGCCGCCTTATCGCCCGCATTTGCCTTTTTGCACAGGGCGTTGATCGCCTGCTCGTATTGTGTGCCTGCGTAATCCGGACACAGGGCATTTACCCCGCTTTCGCTTCCCTGTGCCGTGGCGCACGAGGAAAAGATCATGGCAAAAAGAGCCGTCCATCCGGTGAGAAAAAGCCGCCTTGCCATATCCATCCTATCGCTTGTAGCCCTCCAGCCGGTACAGCGGCCCGGTGGCGTTACCGCTGCCGTTCTTGACAGCCTTGCGGTACCATTCTTTCGCTTTCTCCTTGTCCTGCGCCACCCCTTCGCCATATTCATAGGCCACACCCATCAGGTACTGCGCCTCGCCGTAGTTCTGGTCAGCGGCCTTCTGAAACCACTCCACCGCCTTGACAAAATCCTGGTCCACCCCGAGCCCTGCCAGGTGAAGCGAACCATAATTCGTCTGGGCACGCGGATATCCCTGGTCAGCGGATTTTTTCAGCCAGGCAGCCGCCTCGTCATAGCTGCGCTTGACCCCCTGCCCCCGGAGGTACATCATCGACAGCTTGTACTCCCCCAGCGCGTCACCAGTCTCTGCGGCCTTTTTATACCAGGAAAAAGCCGCCTTCAAATCCTTTATCACCCCGTCACCGGTGTCATACATCTGCCCCAGCTTCAGCATGGCGCCCACATGCCCACGCCCGGCAGACTTTTCCAGCAGCTTCACGGCCCGGCTGTAGTAGGCCCGGTTATAAGCCGCCATGCCCTTGGCATAGTCCCGCTCACCCCGCGGGTCCATCGCCGGTGGGGTATCACTGTCATCAGCCCCGTCTGCCTCCCGGGCTTCATTTTCCGCTTCCGGGGCTGTTGTTTGCGGTGCCTGTTCCCCAACTGGTGCCGCCTGCACGGTTTCTGCGGCTGACGCTTCCCCGCTCTTTTCCGGCACTTCGTCCGCTGCCACCATGCCTACCAGCACCATACCCGCTGCCGTTAGCAGCATACCCAGAAAAAAACGCCTCATCTGCATACCCATCCTTTTTCCTTTTGTCACCAACCAAACCCGCCTATTGTGCCATACCGAAACCGGCAGTACCTCTTAATACCTGAAGGCGCTGCGTCGCTTCCGCCATACCCTGTGCCGCCGCCATTTCATACCAGCGGATCGCTTCAAGAATATCCATCGGCACACCGCTGCGGCCTGTCTCATAAATCCATCCCAGCGCCACCTGTGCCAGCGGATGCCCCTGCTCGCCCGCCCTGATGAAAAATGCCAGCGCTTTTCCCATATCCTGCGGCACACCGCGCCCCTCGTCATACATGACCGCCAGATTGTACTGGGCCTCTTTCATTCCCTGCGCTGATGCTCGCCGCCACAGGTCCACCGCCCTCACATCATCGGGCATTACCCCGTGCCCGTGATAGTAGGAAAGCCCCAGGTTATAAAGCGATTTCTTTTCATCGCGTGCGGCCCCCATCCCCCACCAGTAAGCCGCCTTTTCCTGGTCTGTCTTGACACCCTCGCCGTTAAAAACCATCTGTCCCAGGAAATACTGCGCTTCCACATCACCATCAAGCGCCGCCTTTTCCAGCCATGCCGCGCCCGCTTCAGGATCTTTTTCAACGCCCTTACCCAGGATATACATCACGCCCAGATTGTAATAAGCATCCCGCGCCTGTTTTTGAGCTGCCTTGAGATACCATTCCCGGGCTTTCGCATAATTCTGGTCGCCCCCCTTGCCCGTGAAATACATGTCTGCCAGCCACAACTGCGCCGCGGTATCATCGTCCTGGGTTGCCGCCTTCATCATCACCGAGAAAGTAATACTCTCGCGCATCTCGTCAACCGTGGACGTCTTTTCCCCTTTCCTGCCTGCGCCGGCAATATCCGGCAGGCACAAAAAAAGCGCAAACAGCATCCCCGGCAAAAAATGCCGGGATACGCCCTTGCGACTGACACTGAGACTATCCATCCTGCTATTGTAGCCTTTCACTACCATGAACCAGGCCGCATTCATGCATCCCTTACCCCGATCTTTTCAAAACGCACACCACGGAACCTCAATCCCTGCAACCGTTTTTTCGTCGCTTCACCAATAACGAGGCCACCCAGGCACGTCCATAATACCGGGACATCGACAGGCACCTCTTCACGTAAAATATAACGCTTTCCCAACCCGCCATAAAGCGTTCGCCTGCAAACGCTGCATGCCCGAGCTTCCGAAAGCGGCTTGCCGTCCATCATCCATGGCCTTTCCGCCCGCAAAAACAGCATGGGCCCTTTTCCTGCAAAAGCATAATGCGGCAGGGGTATCTTTTCCCCCTCAAGAAAAACAGCGCCGAAATGCAGATGATTCGTTATGTCGACTCCCAGCGCATCCCTGAGCCTTTCCGACATCACCCCAAACAGCAGGGAACCGGCAGGCGCCATATCCAGATTTTTCGGTATCTTTTGCAGCACCGGAATATCCGGCACAGAGGGCACATCATCAAGCAGAAAATGACACCCGCTGCAGGCAAATTGCCTGTCCAGTGCGTCCAGCACTTCCGGCGGCATAGCATAGGCATCCGTACCCGAATAATAAATATGCCATAACGTCGAGTCCGTCATATCAGCCAGCTCTATCATCGCTCCTGCACTCCCTGCCGTTTCTGTCAGCGGTGGGCACACAAAAAAAGCAGACATCCTGTCCGCCTTTTCCGGTGCTGCCGCCTGCCTTATTTGGCAACAGGCTTCTTGCCGAGATCATCCAGGATATTTTTCGCATCCTCATCCCCCTGCTCTGCTGCCTTCGTGTACCACTTGATAGCTTCATCCCTGTCAGGCGTTACCCCCAGCCCCTTCTCATAGGCCAGCCCCACCACCGCCTGGGATGTCATGTCCCCGCGCTGCGCAGCCTGGCTGTACCATTTCATGCCTTCAGCATAATCCTGGATAACACCGCGCCCGGCAAAATACAGCGCGCCCAAAGCGGACATCGCCGGGACATAACCCTGCTGCGCAGACAGGCGGTACCACCCTGACGCGTTCGAATAATCCTTGCGCGACCCAAAGCCCTGCTCCGAACACCAGCCTGCGTAGTACTGACCGACACGATTATTCTGCCGGGCAGCCTTGACGAAAAGTCTGCTTGCACGCGAAGGCTCCTTATCGACACCTTTGCCCTCCATCACCATCATCGCAAGGGCCAGTTGCGCATCCACGTCATTCTGCTCGGCAGCCAGGTCATACCATCCGGCAGCCTCGGCATAGTCCTGTTTGACACCCCTGCCTTCGTAAGCCATCAGCCCCAGGCTGTACTGCGCTCGTTCCACGCCCTTGTCTGCCGCTTTTTTGTACCACTTGGCCGCCATTTTCTCATTCGTTTTTGTGCCGATACCATTGGCATAAAAATATGCCAGCTCGGTCTGACCAGCGGCATCTCCTGCCTCAGCCGACTTCTTTATAAGAGCAAACGCCTTCGCGTGCTCGCCTTTCTCATAAGCCGCCATGCCGTCTTCAAGATTGCCCGCCTTTGCCATACCGGCTGCCGCCATGCACAACAGCATCAGCGCGAAAAATACTCCCTGGTACAAGCGGGAAAAAGGCAATGCCGCCATCGTTGCAGGGGCAGTCACATTCCGTTTCATCTGTCAGTCCTTTTCAGAAAAACCATCAATAAGGGAAACGCTGATTAAAAGGTTTTGGGAGATGAAGTGCAAGGCGCACGGCGCACAGCAGCCAAGGCATATCTTAAGATAGACGAAGGTTGCGAGCACCGCGTAACGCAGCAATTCGCTCACAAAGCCTTTTAATCAGCGTTTCCCAAGCAGACACGTCACCCATCATCATATCACCCCCACCTCTTGCCACAAAGAAAGTTTTTATCAGTAAAAGCAAAAATGGCTGATACAATAGTTCCCATCATTGACACCCTGTTTTACGGAGAACCCATGTCATCATTCAAGGCGCGCGTCGAAAATTTCTGGAAGTGGTTTGCTGAAAACGAAACAACTCTCACCCCCTACTTTGAAAACCCGCGCGAGACCGATCCCACGCCCACCCGCGAACGCATCTCCGAGGGTATCAACCGCGTCATCGAAGACCTCCCCTTTGAGTTCGGCGGCAATTTTGAAATCAACTTTTCTGCCAACGGCAGGCGCGAACTGGCCTTTCTGACAACCTACCTGGCAAAAAACCTGCCGGAATCGCTGGCCCAGCGCTGGACCATCACACCACTCAAACCCGCCGCCGGACAGGGCTTTACCATCGGCATGTTTGACAAAATGCTCGGTTTTGACGATGTACTGGTGAGTATGGAACCGGCAGGCAACGACCGTTTCTTCCTGCGCTTTTACAACGGGGTGCTCGATGAAATGGATGAAAACAATGCCTACTTCTTCTTTTTCATCCTCCTGGACGCCGCGCTGGGCGAAGCCATCAGCATCAGCCACATTGACGGGGTGGACAAGGCCGAAGCAGCAGAAGACGGCATGATCCCCCTGTCTGCACTCTCTGACGCCATTACGGCCGAGCTGGCAAAAGAAGACAAAACGTTCAACACCAATCCCTGCGAATACTACGTAGGCTACAGCGGCACACCGGACGAGGATACCGATCCGTCAGAACTTCCGCTGCGCCATGACATCATTGCCGGCTTTACCTGCCAGCAGCGCCTCATGGACGAATACTACAGCGAAGACCACAGCGTATTTGAGCTATATACCGAAGCCGGGGCCAAGGCCGGTTTTATCTGGTACTTTCACGACCACGACGAAGTGCGCGATGCCCTTGACGAGCGCAACGAAATCACCGACAGGATCATTGCCGAAATCCTGGGCGAGCCAGATAGCGGGCAGGAACTGGGATTGAACATCGGGCAGGCCATGGCACCCACCCGCGGCTACATCGATTTCCTGCTGTATGACGAAAACGCCTTCCTGCAAAAAGTCGGCAGTGTGCTCAAGGATTACGACTACACCTTCTACTACACCGACTACCAGCCCGAAGCCGAATCAACCGAACTGCCGAGAGGATGGAAGCAGTAAAGGTATCTGTAAAAGGAAAGTCAGCAGCTCATTGATGAGAAACCAAAGAAAGGAACATATCGCTTCCAGACAGGATCAAGGCGATCCGTTTTCTTTCAGCTTTTGCAGTCTTTTCCTTGCCAGGCCCGAGCCGCCATCTGCGGCTTTCCTGTAAAGTGCCGCCGCTTTTTCCCTGTCTTTTTTCGTCCCCAAACCATTCTCGTACATGACCCCAAGCCAGTAACTGGCAATTGGCAAATCATTTTCTGAGGCAATAGAGAGCATCTGGAATGCCTTTTGATTGTCCAGCTCTTGACCGGCATACCCGTTAAGATAAATAAAGCCCAAGGCAAAGGGAGCGTCTTGTTTGTCACCGTTTTCAACCGCCATGGAACACCAATGAAAAGCTCGGTCCCAGTCCTGCTGACTGGATGATGTTCCGGCAACATATATGGAGCAGAGGTTTGCCTGTGATGGCATATGACCTTTCTCTCCTGCTTTTGTGTACCAAAAAATCGCCTTGTCTTTATCAACAGGGACAGACCACCCCTTGGAATACATAACACCGACCGCATGCAGCGCATTTATATTGCCTTGTTCGGCTGATTTTTTATACCACTGCATGGCTTTCTTATCGTCTCTTTTTATTCCTAATGCATTCTGGTAGGCGTACCCGACCTTGTATTGCGATTTAGCGTGCCCTAATTCTGCGGCTTTCAGATACCAGTCAAATGCCGTGGTCAGGTCCTGCTTAACACCCAAGCCTTCTTCGTAAAGAAAGGCAAGATTGTATTGGGCACTTGGATTAGTTTGTTTTGCGGCTTTGGCAAGCCATTGTCGTGCAAAATTGAGATCCTTTTTTACACCCAGTCCTTTCTGGTACATCAATCCCAGATTATTCTGCGCATTGGAAAAAGCCTGCCGCGCACTTTTTTCATACCATTCAAAGGCCTGACTGATGCTTTCTGTTATGCCCTGTCCGCGCTGGTACATTTTTCCCAACTGGAACTGGGCTTCAGCATTGCCAGTCCTAGCGGCTTTTTCAATCAGCGGAAAGGCTTCTTTATACTGTTGTTTTTCATACAGGGCCATGCCTTCTTCAATATCACCCGCGAAGGCTGTAACAGAATATCAACTCCGAGATAATTCCGTCAGACTTTTTCAATTTTCCTTCAGTTCTTTCAAGCGCTTAATTGCAAGCTCGGACCCTCCTTTTGCTGCCGCTTCATAGAGCATCATCGCTTTGGCCTTATCGACCGTGGTGCTCACACCGTATTCATACATGAACCCCAGCCCGTACTGCGCTGTAGACATATCCCTTTCTGAAGCTACTGTCAGATGTTTAAATGCCTGCTTGTAGTCCGCTTTCTGACTGCCATACCCATTGAGATAAATCAGACCTAACGCCGAGGGCACTATTCCCTTTTTACTTTCGCCTTCATCTGCCATCTGACACCACTTGAAGGCTTCATCCCAGTTTTTTTTCTCGAACTCAACAGCGCACAAGTTTTCCTGAGCCTGTCGATGACCATGCCCTGCTGCTTTCCGATACCAGGATAAGCCTTTTTCGTAATCCTCTTTTACCCCCAATCCTGTTATATAAGCATGACCGACGCTGTATTGTGCCCGCTCAAATCCTTGATTGGCAGATTCTATGAAGAGGTCAAACGCTTTTTTTTCATCTTTAGGAACCCCTTCACCGACCTGGTACATCCGACCAAGACTGAACTTCGAATAGGTACTTCCCTGGTCGGCTGCGGCGGCATACCACTTTGCAGCCTGCGCCAAGTCCTTTTTGACGCCTTCTCCATCATGATAGTGCACCCCCAAATTGTGTTGGGCGCTCGCGTTACCCTGCTCTGCTGCCCTCCTGTACCACTGAATAGCCTTACTGGAATCTTTCGTCGTGCCTTGGCCCAACGCAAACATTTTACCGTACTGAAACTGGGCTTTCGCGTTGCCGCTTTTTGCGGCCTTTTCAATGAGCGGGAAAGAGGACTTGTAATCCTGCTTGTCGTAGAACGCCATCCCATCCTCGTAGTCACCCGCGAAAACAGTAGCAGAAAACAAAACGAGAATCAGAAGGGAAAAAAGAGAGCGAAAGAAGGTCGGCAATGAGGTCATGGTGTTCCTTATGGTCTTGTCTACTTATCTTACCTGAAACAGGTAAAAGCGCCCATCGAAAAGATGGACGCTTCAACACTAACCAAATATATAAGAAAATATATGTCAATTTTTGTGCAATTACTTATAAGGTTCACCTCCTTTTTCAGCGTCCTTCGCAATTTTCTTATGATCTTGATTAATCGCCTCCTGTGCCGTTTCCTCAAACCGTTGCAGCATAAATTCCTGCAGATTCTGAAACACAATCCCTTCCGAGCCGGTAGCGCCTAAACGAAGTAACCGTGATGCCCCGGCTGTCAGGAGGCTTAATGTTCCTGCCTGCACACCCACCCGCCTGCCTTCTGCCTGGATGAAGTCATTTCGGGCAACATCAAAGGGCTGGCTGGTGTGCTTGAGGTATTCGTGAAACCGGAGGTCGTTATCCACCATGTGGGGATTCTTGATAAGGGTATTGACCCTTTCTGAGGCTCCCAGGTTAAAGGCCCTTGTGCCGATCCAGGTGAACTGGGTAAAGACGGTACCGGCTTTGCTGAAGTTGCCGACAGCGGTCAGCTTGTTGGGAAGAGCGAGACTCACCATGGTGGGGACGAATTTTTCAAAGAAGTCGCCTGTCATTTTGTCAGGACGGAGAAAGGCACTGCGGCTGGGATCACTGGTGAAGTATTGTAAATCATTGTACGAATCACTTCTCAAGTCTTTGAGCATGTTTTTTCCATCATCGAAGAAGCTGTAGACCTCGCGTTTGGCATAGTTGGCGTATTCGCGGTTATCTTCGATTTCTTTGGCCCAGGCAGCGGTGTCGTTGCCGTGGGTAAGCCAGCTCATCTGGTAGCCGAAGGCCATGACTTCGGGCGGCGGATAGCCCTGCATCATGGTCATGAGGGTATTGGCAGCTTCCTGCCCGATGTTGAGTGAGCCGGTGTAGACGCTTGCCATGATGTCAGTAACGCCTTTGCCGTATCCGGTGCTCTCCAGGCTTTTCATGGCCTGGGCGGTTTGTTCGATGTGAGCATAATTGAGGTCGCTGCCTTTTGCCATGTAAGAGAGGATGTCTTTACCGAGGTCGGTTGCCTGCTCTTTCAGATGGCGCGTGGAGAAGCTGCCTCCTGCAAAGCCCGTGTTACCGATGGTGTCGTAGCCATGGGATGCGCCATAGCGGTCGAGTATGGGGTATGCCTGTTTTTTGGCAAGTTCGGGGTCCCACTTGATTTCTTTGCCGGTTCTCAAGGTGTTTTCAACCTGTTCTCTGGCGTATTGTCTTTCGTAGTTGCCATACCAGCTATTGAATGCGGGGTCAAAGCGGGCATTCCGGGAATTGAGTATTGCCTGCGCCTTGTCAGATGCGGCACGGTAGGGGACATCGGAGGTATTGTTCACGATTGCCGAGAGATTGTCCGCCATTTGCTGCCGCCACTGTGAGGATCGCAGCTTGGCGATGAACAGGGACGGATCCATGATTTCGGCTTCTTTCCTGGCTTGTAGCCCGAGTTTGCCGGTCTGATCACTTTCCGCTCTGTCAGCTTCGGCTGTCCGATTAAGCTGCTCTGAGAGACCATCAGGGGTAAAGGTGCCTTCTTGCTGGATGCGTAATCCGAGGGTGCCGGTTTGGGCACTGGCTTTTCGTTGGGGGTCAGAAAGCTGGTTAATGTTTCGTGCCATTTCTTCAGGATTGACCCGGACTTCCTGTTGAACACGCAGGCCAGGGTTTCCTGTATTTTCGCTTTCACTCCTCTCGTCCTGTGACAGTTGATTTAGCTGTCGCGCGACTTCTTCGGGATCGATTTTCGCTTCCTGCTGGATACGAATACCGAGATTGCCAATATCTTCACTTGATGCGCTTTCAGATCGTGATAATTTGTTGATCTGGTTTGCGGCTTCTGCCGGATTTACCCTGACTTCATCTTTGATCCGCAACCCAAGGGTTGCGGTGCTTTCGCTATCCTGCAATGCAGGCTGAACCATCCGGTTTAACGCGGCTATACCCCTGTCGATTCCTGAGGGGCTTTCTGCCTTGAGTTTGGCATACGGTTTTGCCGGTTCTACCTTGACTGCCGTGACAGTGGGTTGCACCACTGGTTTGACGGTACTATCGGGAACAACTAGCGGCTCGATTTTAGGTGCTTGGTAAAGATCAGCCGGCAAACCACCACCATCCCCGCCACCCGTTGCACCCAGGCTGCCTGTCAATTTTTTCGCGTAATTGTCCAGCGAAAAATCCATCCTGAATCCTTCATCCGTTTTCCCGGGTTTGAATGGATCGTCCGATGTGAAATCCTCGTCAAGGATGCCCATAAAAGCCTCCTGTGATCGGATTGATTTTTATGATGCGCATCATTTTTTCACCTGCCTGTTTGGGGCCTGAAAAAAGCGGGGAGGATCAAAGACCCTCCCCGAAAAGATCGCCTACATGAAGAAAGACATGAACATGGGAAGTTCACGCTTTCTGTTATACAGGATAAAATCTGCGCGGTCACCTATTATTTTTAATTAAATCAAAGCGTTACAACACGAATCGTTTCACAGTTGGTTCAACGAATCGTTTAACGAACCGTGAGGGAGGAAAAAAGACGGGCAGGGGATAACCCTCTGTTTTTTAAAGTGAAATTGACTGAATCCGCATGAATGGAAGGAAAAAAATTTTGAATCAGCACGGGGCCAGAATTTTATGTAAAAAAATTCAGGCGATGTTGTGTGGTTGCGACAGATTCACCTTGAAGGAACCATCAGCACAGATGCCCTGCTACTTCGCGGTTTCCTGCATGATCATCAGCATCTGTTCAGTCGCCGTGCCGGAAGTAACCGCAGCCTGCTCAAACCATTTCAAGGCCTTTGCACGGTCTTTCTTCACGCCGCGCCCGTCGCGATACATCATGCCCAGCCCTTCCTGGGCACGCGCTATCCCCTCGTCAGCCGCTTTTTCGTAGAGAGCAAACGCCTTTTTCTCATCAGACGACACGCCCTTGCCTGTGGCATACAGGGTGCCCAGCGCCGCTTCGGCTTCGGCATCACCCTGCTCGGCAGCAAGACTGAGCCAGGTGGCGGCTTCAGCCGCATCGGCTGCCACGCCCCGTCCCTCCAGGTACGCCAGCCCGAGCCGCCGCTGGGCGGGCACCAGAAGCCCCGAGGCCGCCAGCCGGTACCAGGCCACCGCCTGCTCCGGGTCAGCCGGCACGCCCGCGCCCTTTTCATATGCCAGCGCCATCACATACTGGTCGCGCGCATCCCACTGCTTTACCGGCATATCCCGCTTGCCGGGCGCCGAAGCGATCAATTCTTCCTCAATGAAATACGCCTTGCCGTACCAGTTGCGCTTGGCCTTTGCCCGCTCATACCAGAGCCTTGCCAGCTCCGGGTCACGGCGTGGATGCGCGCCGTCATACCATGCACCCAGCGCTACCTGGGCCGGGGCATATCCCAGCTCTGCCGCCTTGTCGACCCACGACACCGCCTGTTCATCATCATCGGCGACACCCTTGCCGTCAAAGTACGCCATACCCAGCAGGTACTGCGCTGGCGGGTGGCTCTGTTCCGCTGCCCGCCTGAAAAGCTGCGCAGCCTCCCGGTAAAACACATTCATCCGGTTGGCCGGATCACTATCCCCGAGCCAGTTAAACACCAGCCCCAGCAAATACTGCGAGCGGGCATCGCCCTTGTCCGCCCCGGCCTGCAGGCTGGCCAGCGCCTTGCCGTATTTTTCCGCCGTGCTCACCCACAGCGGCATGGCGATAAAATCCAGCCCGGCAACCGACGCCTCCTCACGCATCGTATCCAGCACGGTCTTTGCCATCTGCCCGATATCTCCCGGCTGCTCGGCGGCAAATCCCAGCCACATCCGGGCCACCGCAATATCCTGCTCCACCGTAATGCCTTTCGCATACAGAAGGCCCAGTTGGAATTGCGAGAGACCATAGCCGTTTTCCGCTGATTTCTGCAGCCAGCGGCGCATGGCGTCATAATCCTGTTTTACCCCCTCCCCGGCGGCATACATGATCGCCATCTGGAGCTGCCCTTCCGCATTGCCCTTGTCAGCTGACTTTTTGAACCACTGCACTGCCTTTGCCGGGTCTTTCTTCACCTTGTGTCCCAGCCGGTACATGTACCCCAGCATCAGCGCCGCATTGTCATCCCCCTTATCGGCTTTTTTTGCCAGGGTGGCCGGGCTGGCCTGCTGCTTGAAAATCGACAGGGCAGCAGGTGAAAGTCCCTTGGTATCCATCGTCTTTCCTCCTTGTGCCCAGGCAAAGGGCGCAGACATGAGAAGCGCCAGCCCCCAGAGCATGACAGCTTTCCTTACCCCGATTCCCACAGGCCTGTCCATCACTCCTCCTTCTCGTCGCTCTTGAGCTTTTGCAGCCGGATGGCAGATTCGGCATCCCCGCGGGCTGCCGCCTTCTCAAACCAGAATCTCGCCTGCGCAGCGCTCCTGCCGACACCCAGTGCATTTTCAAACGTATCGCCCAGCTCGTACTGCGCCTTCACATACCCCATCCCGGCAGCATACCGCAACCAGAAGAGGGACTTGCGGTAATCCCTCTCTATCCCGTCCCCGTCCTTGTACGCCAGCCCGATCCGGTATAAAGAGGCGGCATCCGCACGGGAAGCCGCATCCCGCAGCTTTGCCTCATCGCATTCCGGACGCTCCGGAAAACGGCGGCAGGTATCCGCTATCCTGTCCAGCCGCCTGATCGCATTGGCATTGCCCATCCCTGCCGCATACACATACCATCTGCCGGCTTCCACCCAATCCTTGTCTACCCCCTGCCCGGCCTCGTACATCCCGCCCAGGTTAAATGCCGCCATCGGATGTCCCTGCATCGCAGCCTTCCTAGTCCATTCCAGTGCCTGTACATAGCTGTCTTTTACCGTGCCATCGCCAGGAAAGAGATAAGCCACATTGTACTGGGCCTCTGCATCACCGTTTTCAGCCGCCTTCATCAACCACTGATGTCCGGTGTCGTCATTCCTTGCAAAACCGCTTCCCCTCAGATAAGCCAGGCCAAGCTGGCGCTGTGCGAGAGCATCATTAGCCTGCGCCTGCCTGGGAAGCGCAGCACGTTTTTTCCGGATCAGCCATCCTTGCCGTCAGCTCAAACTCATCCAGAAACCTCAGGCGATGAATAGCTGACGGACTGCCCGCCTTTGCCGCCAGATCATACCAGCCACGCGCGGCCTTCACATCCTTTGCCGCTCCCTGCCCGGTTTCCAGCATCATCCCCAGGTTGTACTGCGCCATCCGGAAACCCCGGTCCGCCAGCTTTTTCACCAGGCCATAAGCTGCCACCGGATCGGCCTTGACCCCCTGCCCCCGCGAATACAGCATCGCCAGCGTGAGCATCGAATGAACATGCCCCTCTTCAGCCGCAGCGGCAAACCATTTCACAGCGTCCGGATAACTCTGGCGGACGATTTTTCCCTCCAGGTACACCGTCCCCAGCTTGTAGCGGGCCACGTCATAGCCTTCATTGGCATCCCTTACCAGGCGCGTCAATTTGTCGCGCTCAATGGCAGACAAGGGCCGTCTCGTGCGTATCTGCGCATCGGCATCGCTCAACGGCAAAAACATCGCCACTGCCAGGAGCATTATTGCCCCTGCCAGCGCCGGTCGTTTTACCGCCCGCTGCCTCATTTCCTTTTCTTGCCAGCGGCTTTTTTACGCGCGGGCTTTGCTGCGGGAGCAGCTTCCTCAGGCACGACAGCCACCTCACCCGGATCATCCGTTGACTCCCGGAAAACCCCGCCCTCATGGGGAGAGTCTTTTGCCGGCAGCGCATTCATCACCGGCGCACCCGTTTCATCCACCGTCATCTCCGGCGCATCATCCCCGGCAGACGCTGCCTGGCCGTCGCCATCCAGTTGCCGCAACAGCACCGTTGCCAGCCGGTTGCCCTTTTCCGACGCCTTGAGATAATACGACCGGGCCACGGCGGTATCCCGCGAAACCCCGGTACCCGTCTCATACATCCGGCCCACATTCAGCATCGACATCACATGCCCGGCATCCGCCGCGCGTTTGCCCAGTTCAAACGCCTTTGCCAGATCCTGCTTTACCCCCTGCCCCCGGGCATACATCCCGGCCAGGCGGCCTTCTGCATAAATATTGCCCTGTGCCGCGCTCTTCTCGTACCAGGACACCGCTTTCGCATCATCCGGGTCTGTCCCCAGCCCGTATACAATCATCATCCCCAACGTATACTGCGCATCGGCGCTGCCCTCGTTCGCCTCCCGTTCCACGGCAGAAAACGCCTGCTGCATCTCCCCGGCAAACCCCTGGCCGTGCTTGTACATGTCGGCAATCTCGTGACGGGCTGCCGCATCATCCTGGTCTGCCGCCTTGATAAACCATGTCAGCGCCCGGCGAAAATCCTTCCTGACACCCTTTCCCCAGCGATAAAGACAGCCCAGCTCGTACTGCGACTTTGCCGTTCCTTTTTCCGCATTCGCCTTCAGCACTTCCACATCCGCCGCATCCGGCACGCCGGGCGCCATCACCACTTCACACGTCATGATCTGGGCGTGCGCCACACCGGCGCCCGCCAGAAACACCCCTGCCATCACTACCGCAAACAGGCCACGCCTGACCGAAAAAAACATCATTCACCCCTTTCCATGTGTTCCAGGCGTTCCTTCGCCTTGCCATTGCCACGCTCTGCCGAGCGCCGGTAAAAATCCATCGCCTTTGCGCGGTCCTTTTCCGTACCCTCGCCCATCTCAACCATCCGCCCGATCACCAGAAGCGCCCGATCATGCTGCTGGGCTGCCGCCTTGTCCAGCCATGAGCGCGCCCTGATGTAATCCTGCGCCACACCCCGCCCGCGGTAATACATCATCCCGAGGCGAAACTGCGCATCCGCCAGCCCCTGGTGCGCAGCCATCTCCAGCCACTTTATCGCTTCGGCATAGTTCCGCGGCACACCCAGCCCATCCCGGTAAATCATCCCCAGCCTGAACTGCACATCCGCATTGCCCGCCTCACCCTGCTTTCTCAGCACGGCGATCCGCGCTTTCTTTTCTTCCTTGTCCTGCACCTCATCCCAGGCCTGCAGGTCAAAAAACTCATGCCGCGCCAGCCTGTGCCGCTGGCCCGCAGCGCGCCCCAGCCAGCCCTTGGCCTGCGCGCGGTCTACCTCTACCCCCCAGCCATACCGGTAAAGACATCCCAGTTTGTACTGCGCATCGGCATCATTTCCCTCTGCCGCCTTCCTGATCGCAGCAATCCCTGCCTTGTCCGGCCTGCCATCGGCAAACGCCGCCTCACACGAACTGCCCTCCTCCTGTGCCATGCAAAAAGGGGCAAGAGAAAACAACAGTACCCACATCACCGCCAGCTGTTTTATCCACCTCATGATTCCTCCTGTGCAAAGGGAGCCACGCCTGTCATGAAATAGTACACCACAGGAAGACCCATCCCGTACAGGGACATCAAAAGAAGTGTTGTATTTTTGTCAGCCCCTCTCGCCAAAAGAGGAAAAGCGCAGCGCTATTTCAGCGGCTCGACTTTCATCTGGCGGTAGACTTTCCCGTCAAATGACCAGGTGCGCTTTGCCCAGTTGACCAGCGGATCAGCATGCCTCATGGTCCTGTCCGGCGCTATCACCTCAAACTCGGCCCACTTCACCCCGTTCACCGGCGAATACCGCGCAGGCACCGGTATCTCACGGCTGTCAAAACTACCCACCGGCGTGTAGTAATCATCCCCGCATCCGGCATACAGCATGATGAAATAAAACGCCCCTGCCGGCTCATAAATGAAAAGATCGTCGACGATATCGCCGTTCAGATCAACCGAACGGAAAAGCCCGATAGTCACACCATACCCGAGCGCCCGATCCCCTGCCGGGTTCCGGTTGAAAAGAAACACATCCACGTCATTCTTGGCAAAGATATCCGCCAGCCGTTCTCGCTTGTCAGGCGTACTGTTTTTACCAGACGGCTCATCGGCAATCCCCTTGTCCGTCACCCGGGCCGAGATGAGGTAGAACATCGGCGCATCATGAGGCAGGCCCACCCCCTTGCAAGCAGGCGCGGAAAAAGCCAGGGCAGGCAACAACAGCATACCTGCCGCCAAAACCTTCATTCCAAATTGTTTTAGCTGCATTTCCTCAACTCCTGTTCCCCGGAAAAATATGCCGGACGAATCAGGACAGCATAAACCATGGCAGCCCCTTCCCGCGCAGCCTGACTTGACTTTTATTTTTACCCGGATGAAAACAAGGGCCCCTCTTTACCGAAAATGAAAAACATGACAACAGCAATCACGTACACCAGCTTTGACGGCAACAAACGCATTGCCTCGGGAAGCCTTCAAGCCAATGCGCTTGCCGTAAAGCAGGCGCTGGCTGCACGCAGCCATGGTGCCGTGCTGACTTTCAACGATCAGACCGGCGAAACAGTGGAAATCGATGTCTGCGGCACCGATGCAGACATCCTTTCCCGCCTGCGCGGCTTGACGCCTTCGGCGCCTGCCATCCTTTCTGAAGAACCCAATGCTGAGCCTGTGCCGGAATCGCGCGGACGCCCGAAGCTTGGCGTGGTCTCCCGTGAAATCACGCTCCTGCCCCGCCATTGGGAATGGCTGGAATCCCAGCCGGGCGGCGCATCCGTTACCCTGCGCAAGCTCGTTGAAAAGGCGCGCAAAGCGGGCGCAGAAACGGACCGGCAGCGTCATATGCAGGAACGCACCTACCGATTCATGTCAGCTGTTGCGGGGAACCTGCCTGCCTTTGAAGAAGCATCCAGGGCACTTTTTGCCAGTGAAGCAGAACGCTTTTACCAACATACCGAAAGCTGGCCATCTGACATACGTGATTACATCCGGCAACTGGCATTCGGCATTAAAAAGACGGCATAGCCCATCTGTCCGGCCACCGCATCCAGCCTGCCGGCGAACATTCCGCCGGTAGAAATACTCATTGGCACAAAATCCAGCCGCAGACGATAACAGTTCTGCATGGCACGGTCTGAAAAAACCTGGCCATCGAGGCGTGAAGCATAGGGTGAGCTCAGCCGGAAGCCTTAATCCGTTTCGGGAGTCATCGCCTCGCCTGTTGTTATTTGATAAAGATCAACGTCGCATCATGAAAGCAGCCGCAGGCACACAGGGTTTTATCCGGATCAAGCGGTGACGCCTTCCTGCAATCTAGCATAAAGCTGGTTGCAGGAAGCGGATGCGTCCTGCCTTGATCAATCCGATGGGGCACAGATACCCCAGCCCCGCTTTCAGGAAGGTGAGCCATGAGCAGCAAAGACAGCAAAAAAGCCGATACCGCAAAAATCGCCGAACTTCTCGGCAACATGTTTTCCCACAACACCAGCCTCAAGCTTTTTCACTGGTGGATCACCGGCAGAGGCAGCTATGCCGAGCATATCGCCATCGACCAGGCACTGGAATCGCTGCCGGATATCCTGGATCGTCTGACAGAAACCAGCATGGCACTTTACGGTGATCTCAAAATTACCGTGCCAAAAGCCACACGGCCTGAAAATCTCGTTGACCACTGCCAGGCCTTTTACGATTATGTCGAAGACAGCCGTGAGTTCTTCAGCGAAAATTTTTCCGATTCGATCATTGATGACTGGCAGGAAACCAAGCAGCAGCTTCTCTATCGCCTCAGACGCCTGCAGTAGAGCCGCCAGCAGGCAAACAAAAAGGGCGGTACCCGCCCTTTTTGCTTTACCTGTGACCCGTCCTAAATAGAGTTGACACTTTTTTCCTATAGGAAGGAGAAGTCAATGGGAGATTGGATTAAACGCACCCAGCGGGATTACACAATGGCTTTTAAACTGGCCGTTGTAGAGCAGGTTGAAAAAGGGGAAATGACAGCAAAAGAGGCGCAGGAGCGCTATGGCATCCAGCGCAGATCAACCGTCTTAGTCTGGTTACGCAAGCACGGACGGATGAATTGGCATAAACTGGGGGGATCCGGTCTCAAGAGAAACATTATGGATTCCGAAAAGCGCCCACAGACACCGGAACAGCGGATCAAAGAACTTGAGCAAGAACTCAAGGAAGCCAATCTCAAAGCACAGCTGTTTGAATCCATGCCGGACATTATCAAGACAGAGTATGCAGTAAAGCTGCCAAAAAAGCATAGCGCAAGCCTGCCGGTTTATCGGCATCAGCCGCCAGGCCTGTTACCAGAGAAAAGCGCGGGAATTACGTAAAGAGGCTCTGGGAGAACAGATTCTAAAGCGAGTTCGCCATGAGCGGATGATTCAGCCCCGGCTTGGCACCAGAAAACTCTACGCCATGCTCAAGCCGGAGGGCATCCTTGTGGGACGGGACGCCCTGTTTGACCTGTTAAAACAGGCAAGGCTATGGTACCGTTGCTGTCCTGGCTGTATGTTCACCAGATCGAGCTGCTAAGCAACCCGGATAGACGAAAAACCGGCATCCGCTTCGAGGCCGATTTCAACAACAGGACGATGGACATTTCCATTGAGCTGGATCTCACGGAAAAGGTGATCGTCAGGGAAGATGAAAAAGGCAAACTCTCTGCCCGACACCAGCAGGAACCGCAGTTTACACCTGACTATACAGACAAATTCTGGCAACTGTACAAGGGTGATGACCTCCTGGCCGAGTGGTATACCGACGCCCTCAAAAAGCCATGAATGGTGAACTGGAGCGGTTTGAAAACTGGATTGGTGGTCTGCTGGAAAAAGCCACACCTGCCGCCCGCAAAAAGCTGGCAAGAAAAATCGGCGTAGATCTGCGCCGCAGCCAATCCCTTCGTATTGCAAGCCAGGTCAACCCGGACGGATCCGGTTACACTCCCCGCAAAAACAAAAAGCAGCTACGCAGCAAAAAGGGCCGCATCAAGCGCAAACAATCCCTCATGTTCAACAAGCTGAAGATGGCCAGCCGCATGCGCATTCAGGCAGACCAGAATCAGGTCGGCATCTCATTTCTGGACAAGGTATCCCGTATCGCTGCCGTCCATCACTTCGGAAAGAAAGACAGGGTTTCGCCGGATGGTCCGGAAGTCCGGTACCCGGAACGTCGCCTGTTGGGGTTCAGCGAGGCAGATGAGCGGTTGATCATGGATTCCGTGTTGCGACACATGCAGGAATAACCTTACACAACCCGGATTTCGAGGCTTTTTCCCATGGTTTTCAGGGCCGCTTCAATGCGTTCAATCTTTGTTGAATGCTGCAGGTTTACCATGCGAGTCACTTCCGCCGGTTGCACACCGAGGCGCCTCGCCAGATCAGCCTGCTTTACATTCTGCCCGATCATTTCATTGAGCAGCAGCGCTTTTGCCGCTACATTGGCCGACAGCGTCACAAGATGCTCCCCCCTTTTCGCCTTGGAAGGCAAGGGAACAGGAAGGCTTCTGTCAAAATAATGTTTCAAGGCGAAAGCCAGCACGTCTTCTGCCATTTCCATGGCCTCTTCAAAGGTATCTCCCTGTGTAATGGCTTCCGGAATATCCCGGAAAGTGACGACATAGCCACCGTCTTCCTTATCGGGTGTAAATTTTGCTGGATATTTCATGTTGTTACCTCTCTTTATTCATTATCGGGCAAGTGAAAGTAACCCTTTTTCAAGGGTTACTTCAGGTTCAGGTCTTTTTTTACCCCTTCTACCAGTCCTTTTTTCAGCTCTTTCGAAGGGTGCCTTGGCAAGTAGCTTATCCGGTCATTTAGATAGTGTCTACATGAGATATAAGAGATAAAACTCCCTCTGTTTGCCAGATGGCAGATGTTATGAAGCGATGATCATTATAGGAAGACCACCCTTTAACAGGAGATTCCATGAGACCAGCGTACAGACGCCACGACATATCCGACCAGGCCTGGGCTTTACTTGAGCCCCACCTTCCAGGACAGCCTGGTCAATGGGGCAGGATAGCCAAAGATAACCGCACCTTCATTAATGCTGTATTCTGGATATTACGCACAGGCGCCCCCTGGCGTGATCTTTTGCCGGAGTACGGAAAATGGGGGAGCGTTCACCAGCGCTTCATCCGCTGGCGCGACAAGGGCATATGGGAGCGCCTGCTGGAAATCCTGATAGATGAGCCTGATTTTGAATGGCTTCTGATAGATGCAAGTCACATCAAGATTCACCCGCACGCGGCGGGGGCAAGAGGAGGCAACCAGGGCATGGGGCGCACAAAAGGGGGCTCAACTCAAAAATACATCTGGCCGTGGATGCGAATGGTATGCCGGTCAGATGTCTTGTCACATCGGGTACCGTTGCAGATTGTACGCAGGCTTCACGGTTAATGGATGGGATATCCCCTCGCCATCTGGTGGCGGATCGGGGTTATGATTCAAACGCCATTCTTGACCATGCAAAATCCCGCAACATCATACCCGTCATACCCCCGAAAAGAAATCGCAAGGAGAAAAGAAGCTACGATCGGCAGATTTATCAGAAGCGTCACCTGGTGGAAAATGTCTTTCTTTATCTCAAACGCTGGCGGGGTATTGCCACAAGATACGCAAAAAATCTCGCGACATTTGCTGCCGCTGTGCAGGTGCGCTGTATCGCCCTTTGGTTGAATGCGTTAACCATACTCAAGTAGACGCTATCTAGAGTGACTTTCAGATGCCTTGTTCCCTGCTCAAAAGTCGCTCCCTGCCTCCTTAGCCACTTAACAAATTCACTTTGTTTCACTTTGCCCTCTTCTTTTTTATGACCTTGCAATAATTATATACAAAAATGTATACAAATTCAACAAAAAGATATACATTTTTGTATATAAATTTTCAACCAATGAATATTCCTCCGGGTTACTAAAGCCCAAAGTAACCCGCCAACAGATGCGAGATCCTGCACGAGTAGGGATATGTAGCCATGCAAGATATCCTCGCTGAACTGGCAGAATTGCGCCGCCTGATTGAAAACATAGTCCGTTACGGCACCATTGCCGAAATCAACTATGAAGAAAAGCGTGTGCGCGTCCACACGGGTGGCGATGATGAGGACATCCTTGCCATCATTATGGCAATCGCGCTGGCCGCTTTTCTGATCTACAAGTACTGGGAACCGATTAAAGCCTTTTTCAGCAACTTGTGGTCTGGAATCATTGCGCTTTTCACTTCCCTGCCCGGCAGGTTTGCCGAATTCGGCGCCATGATCGTACAGGGGCTGATCAACGGGATCACAAAAGCGGGCAATCTGCTTTTGGACAAGGTAAAATCCTTTGCCGTCAGTATTACCGAAACCTTTCAGGCGTCCATGGGCATCCACAGCCCCAGCAGGCTTTTTGCATCGTATGGCGGCTACCTGACTGACGGGCTGGCTATCGGCATCGATCGAGGGCAGGTGGAACCCATCAGGAAGGTAAAAGGCCTGACGACGCAGCTGGGCAATATTGCTTCTGACAACCGGACACGCCTCTACGCCGACATCGGCTTCAGCCACGCCCCGGGAAAAGAATCACTGCAAACCAACCTCACCGTCCTGTGCAGCACCATGGACCACATCGCCAGCAGCGTCGAAGAAGCTCGCAACGCCGCCACCGACATCCTGGACTTCGTTTTCAAGAAATAACCCGCGGCGTCAAAAGCAAAAGGGATACAGATCATTTAGCCTGTATCCCTTTTTCTATCAATGGAATTCACTTGTTTTCGATAATCCCTTTTCTTTGGATTACTTCAAGAAAAGCATCGACTTCCGTACACATGGTTTTATAAAGAGAAACAAGCAAGGAAGCATGAAATTTCATTCTTTCTTCAATATCTTGCAGCCTAAAACGATTTTCCGCTGTTCTCTTCTTATAAGAGCTTCTCGCATTATTAAATACAAAAACAATTTCATTGTAATTTTCGTGATTCGTTTTAAAGTTCTGTATACACCTAAAGCATTTCATAGTGGTCAACCGAACCTCTTGATCTTTTATTTTTCCTATATTTCTGGCTATATCCGGAAGGCTGTAAAAATCCGTTCCAAAAACAACGATTCGCTTGGCATACAAGGCCTCTACATCACGAAAATCCGAATCACTCCAGTCTCCATATGCACCAGAAAAATTTTTAATCTCATCGTATGCCGTTACAAGCATATTTTGAACTTCAATCTCATCTCTTTCTTCGTCACGTTTTCTTTGCCTTATATCTTGCTCATCCATAATTCCAATAGCAAAAAATACAGCGAGAAGCGTTCCACCAGCTTGTGCTCAAGCCGCCATTTCAGCGGCATTCATACCTCTGTTAAAGTAAAACAAAAATTCCGATATAAAGGGCACCATAACAACAAGAAACGCAACCACGAGCATGATTCTCTGCTGATTTTTACGCTTCCATATATTCCGCCACATAACCAACCTCATCCATTAAATAAAGCCAAAGACCTCCCTCCCCGCATGTTGCGACGGATAAGACCGCGTAAAGACGGATCGGTCTATGTCACCTATTTTTACAACGGGCGCGATGAAAACGGTAAACGCATCGAGATACCACTCGGCACGGACCTGTACGAAGCCAAGATCAAATGGGCAAAGCTGGAAAAGCAAACCGCGCCCGATCGAGGCCTGATGGCTCCCATCTTTGACCGTTATGAGCGCGATATCATTCCGCCCAAAGCCCCCAGGACACAAAAAGACAATCTGGAAAGCCTGCGACAGCTTCGGAAGTCTTTTGAAACCGCGCCGATCGATTCCATTACCCCGCAGCATATTGCGCTTTATCGGGATAACAGAAGTGCAAAGGTACGGGCAAACCGTGAAATATCTCTTCTCTCCCATATTTTCAATATGGCGCGGGAATGGGGATATACGGCGAAAGAAAACCCGGTGCGAGGGGTAAGAAAGAACAGGGAAAGGCCAAGGGATTTTTATGCCGATGATGCGGTATGGAATGCGGTTTACCAGTGCGCCAGCCTTGAATTGCGTGATGCAATGGATATCACCTATCTTTCCGGGCAGCGCCGGAATGATTCTCTGAAAATGCGTAAAACCGACATCATCAATGATCATCTCCAGGTGATACAGGGCAAAATCGGAAAAAAACTGCTGATTGCCCTAACGCTTTACGATGAGCATGGGAAACCATATCGGACAGGGCTTGGCAAAAAGATCGACGAAATATATGCGCGCGGATCAAAAGTCAGCAGTGTTTTTCTTATCTCAACGCCGGCAGGCCAGCCATTAACACCAGGTATGCTGCGCCTGCGCTTCGACGAAGCCAGGGCAGATGCCATTAAAGAGGCAGAAAAAAACGATCCGGATCTGGCACACCGGATCCGACAATTTCAGTTCCGGGATATACGGGCAAAGGCAGCGAGTGAGATCGACAGCCTGGAAGAGGCCAGCATGCTGCTCGGACATACCGAAAAACAGATCACAAAAGATGTTTACCGCCGCGCCGACGAAAAGGTAAAACCGACAAAATAATGGGGGGTTGCGGAACGCCTCATTTTCAGGCACAAAAAAAAACAGCCGTAAGTGGCTGTTTTAATTGGCGGAAGGGGTGGGATTCGAACCCACGGATGCTTGCACATCGCCGGTTTTCAAGACCGGTGCATTCGACCACTCTGCCACCCTTCCGGAAGATGGCATTATACCCAAGCTCTCACGTGTTGGGTTCAATTTGTGTGAGAAAAGTCACTCGTCCGGCAGAAAAATCTGCTGGAGATCATTCAGAAAGAGCATTCCCTTCTCTGTGGGACGGATGATGGTCGGGTCGCGGTACAAGAGTCCCCGCTTTTCGGCCTGCTTGAGATACGGTCTGATGCTGTCCAATGGCAGTGCCGTTCTTTCCTCAAACATCTCGGGGTAAAACCCCTTGGTCAACCGCAGGGCATTGAGCATGAATTCAAAACCCAGGTCTTCATGGGAGAGTGTGAATTCCTCATCTACGGCACGTCCCTTGCCTGCCTCCAGCATATAGGTTGGCGGCTGCTCAAAACGTGTCTGACGGATCACCTTCCCGTCAACAGTAATCTTGGAATGCGCGCCTGAGCCGATACCCAGGTAGTCACCAAAGAGCCAGTAGTTGATATTGTGGCGGCAGGCACGGCCCGGTTTGGCATAGGCCGATACCTCGTAGTGTTCGTAGCCTGCTGTTGCCGTCATCATCTCGATCATGTCCTGCATATCGGCCACGGTATCTTCATCCGGCAGGTCCGGGGGATTAAAGGCAAAATAGGTGTTTTGCTCTATGGTCAACTGATACAGTGAAAGGTGTGCCGGATCGTAGGAAATAGCCATGGTCAGATCGGCATCCAGATCGTCTTTTGTCTGGTGCGGTAATGCGTACATCAGGTCCAGGTTGACGTTGTCAAAGTGCGTCATGGCGATTTCAACAGCCCTTTTCGCCTGGTTGACATCGTGGATACGGCCCAGTATATCCAGGTGCTTCTGGTTGAAACTCTGGATGCCAATGGAAAGGCGATTAACGCCCGCTTCACGATAGGCTTTTATCTTGTCGTCATCAAAGGTGCCCGGATTGGCTTCGAGGGTGATCTCCACATCCGGCGTCAACAGCAGCTTGTTGCGGAGAATGACCAGCAGCTTATTGATGGCATCGCCTGAGAGCAGGCTGGGCGTTCCACCACCGATAAACACGGTGGAGACCTGCCTTCCCTTGATAAGCGGCAGAGACGCTTCCAGATCCTGCTCCAGTGCGGTGAGGTATCTTTCTTCCGGCACGGCAGAGGAAATGGCGTGGGAATAGAAGTCGCAGTACGGGCACTTTTTCACACACCAGGGTATATGGACATACAGCGAAAGCGGCGGCAACAGGTCAAAGTGCAGCAGGCCGTCTTCGCGCCTGTTGGGTACGCGTGGTGGAATGAGCATCATTTCAGTTTCTCCAGCAATGCGCGCAGGGCTTTTCCCCGGTGGGACAGCCGGTTTTTTTCTTCCGGTGAAAGCTGCGCAGCCGTCCTGCCCATCTCAGGAACCAGAAAATGTGGATCATAGCCAAAGCCATTTTCGCCTGCCGGTTCGGCAACGATCTGTCCCCGCCAGATACCGTCGGCGATCACGGGCTGGGGATCATCAGGGTGCCGGACATACACCAGCACGCAGTAAAAATTGGCCGACTTGTCCTCAAATGGCGCGAGATCGGCCACCAGCTTCTGGTTATTGAGCAGATCCGAGCCATGCTCACCGGCATAGCGTGCGGAAATGACGCCGGGCGCACCGCCCAGGCTGTCCACACAGATACCGGAGTCATCGGCAAGCGCAGGCAGGCCGGTCTCGCGTGACGCATGGCGGGCCTTGTTCAGCGCATTTTCGACAAAAGTAAGATAAGGCTCCGGCGCATCACTGACGGCAAAGTCAGATTGCGGGCAGACATCCAACCCTGCCGGGGAAAGCATTTCCCGCAGTTCTTTCAGTTTTCCCTTGTTGCCCGAAGCCAGTACGATTTTCTGAAGCATGTTTCCTGTCGTTGCCTGATTCCCGGTAGAAAAAACCAGGCATTATCCATCAATACTGGTTATCCACGCCCAGAATGGATTTTTGCAGGCTGATAAGCTCTGCAATTCCTTTTTGGGCCAGCGCCAGCATATTGTCCAGTGCGATGCGGTCAAAGACATCGCCTTCGGCTGTGCCCTGCATCTCGACAAACATGCCCTCTTCTGTCATGACAATATTCATGTCGGTATCGCACATACTGTCTTCCTGGTAATCCAGGTCAAGCATGGCAATGCCCTGCATCATGCCCACAGAGATGGCGCCAACAAAATGGCGCAATGGCACGGTTTCAATGACGCCATCATCAACCATTTCGCTGAACGCATCATAAGCGGCAATCATGGCGCCGCAAATGGAAGCGGTACGGGTGCCCCCATCTGCCTGGATGACATCGCAATCAAGTTTCAGGGTGCGCTCACCAAACGCATTCAGATCAAAGGCCGCACGCAGGGAACGCCCGATCAGGCGCTGGATTTCCTGTGTACGGCCCGACTGGCGCCCTCTCGCCGCTTCACGGTCGGAGCGGGTGTGGGTTGCGCGGGGCAGCATGCCGTATTCAGCAGTCAGCCAGCCACGTCCGGTGCCTCTCAAAAAGGGAGGAACGCGCTCTTCAATGCTGGCCGTGCAGATAATTTTGGTATCACCAAAAGTGGTCAGCACAGAACCTTCCGCATATCGGGTAAACCCGCGTTCAAAGGTAATCGGACGCATTTCGTCAATGCGGCGGCCAAATGAGCGCTGGAACTCGGGAGCGGTCATATCTTTTATTTCTGAATCAGGCATTTTACTCTCGAAAAAAGTGTGGACTATCGGCTATGATGCCACTGAAAACTGCCCGTGAAAACTGCTGACAGGCAAAAACCACAAAAAAGATATCCTGCTTTTTCAGGCAAGCCACATCAAGATAACGCAGCAATTATATGTTTTTCCTGTTATTTCCGGAACAAACCCATCGAACCAAAAAGATGTTGCATGTCTGTGTTGCGAATGAAGGACAGATTGTAGGGATGCTCGGAAGCCACCTGGGGAAAGCGGGAAACGGATTCGATCTCTGTGAGCTTTTCCGCGATTTTTCCCCACAGGACAAGCACAGGCAAAGGCTTTTCAGACGCAGCCGCATTATCTGCCAGCGCATCCATGACCGTCTGCAAAAAAGGGAGCCATGCCCTTGATTCTCTGGCCGGAGCGATATGCTTCCTGAAAACCAGCGTGGCATTCAAAAGCAGAAACCCTTGGTCCAGCATCGCCTGCTGCAACTCATCGAGCTGGCGGATATAAGGTGAGTCCGGTGATGAAACGGCACGGGCCACTGCCGCCATGGCTTCCCCGCTGGTATTGCCCGGCTGCAGGGTGTTTTCTGCCACCAGCAGCATCTTCAGGAAATTGCGCAGCGAGGTGGCCCGGTTGACCGGCTTTGAAAAGCCCTTGTCTGACCAGATATCACGCACGGCACCATCCATGAAACAATAGCCGGAGGCACTCTCTTCCCGGGGATAAGGCCCCTCTCCAACGAGCACATAGCGCACGGCATCCATTGGCTGTGAAAAGGCTGCAAAGAGACGGTTTTTCGTGGGAAGAAAGGTGTCTTTCTCCAGCCCGGCCAGATAACTGCTGTCAGCCTGTGCCACCGCACGGATGCCCTTTTCAAGGACAGGATGCCAACTGGGATGGGCCCGTGCACAAGAATCGGTAATAAAAGCGGGCAAGGTCATTTTTTGGGTGTCGCCTCAAGAATCCTGTCAACGATACCGGCACCGAAGACGCGCTCTCTTAAAAGCCGCAACTGGTCACGGACCTGGGCCGCCTGTTCAAACTCCAGATTTTTCGCATGGTCATTCATCTGTTTTTCCAGCCGCTTGATTTCCTTGCCAAGCTGCTTTTCGCCCATGGAATCATAATGTGCCCTGTCCTGGCGGATCAGCATTTCCTGCCGCGCCTGCTCTGAATTGAAGACCCCGTCAATCAGGTCACGCACTTCTTTCATGATACCAGCGGGCGTAATATGGTGCACTTCATTATAAGTCAGCTGCTTGGCGCGGCGGCGTTCGGTTTCCTCAATCGCCCGTTTCATCGAATCTGTCATGACATCACCATACAGGATGGCTGTCCCGTTCAGGTTGCGCGCTGCACGGCCAATTGTCTGGATGAGGCTGCGCTCGGAGCGCAGAAAGCCTTGCTTGTCGGCATCCAGGATCGCCACCAGCGAAACCTCCGGAATATCAAGCCCTTCCCTTAAGAGGTTGATCCCGACGAGCACGTCAAAGGTACCCAGGCGCAGGTCACGCACGATTTCAACACGCTCGACCGTATCAATATCACTGTGCAGATAACGGACCTTGACGCCACTTTCGCTTAAAAAGTCAGTCAATTGCTCGGCCATGCGCTTGGTCAGGGTGGTTACCAATACCCGCTCGCTTTTCTCCACGCGGTCATTGATTTCCAGCAGCAGGTCATCCACCTGCGTGCTGGCAGGACGCACAATCACGGCAGGATCCACCAGCCCGGTAGGACGCACCACCTGCTCGACCACCTGGTCGGAGTGCGACAACTCATAGTCGGCCGGTGTGGCCGATACAAAGATCGTCTGCCCGATCTTGCTGATGAATTCATCAAAACGCAGGGGCCGGTTATCCAGCGCAGAGGGCAGGCGAAAGCCATAATCCACCAGATTGGTCTTGCGCGAGCGGTCACCGTTATACATGCCATTGAGCTGCCCGATCATCACATGGGACTCATCCAGGAAAAAGAGCGCATCAGGCGGCATATAGTCCACCAGTGTCGGCGGTGGATCACCCGGCTTTGCACCGGTGAGATGACGCGAATAGTTTTCGATTCCCTTGGTAAAACCCATTTCCTGGAGCATTTCCAGATCAAAACGCGTGCGCTGGTCAAGGCGCTGCTCTTCGACAAATTTGCCGCTTTGCTGGAAAAAGGCCTTTCGTTCCCGCAGCTCATCCTTGATGGTCTCTATCGCCTTGAGCACGGTTGCCCTTGGTGTCACGTAATGTGAGCCGGGATAAATGGTAAAACGCGGAATCCGCTGGATAATCCTGCCGGTGAGTGGATCAAAAAACTGCAGGGTCTCGACTTCATCATCAAACATGTCGATACGCAAGGCGTATTCCGCATTCTCTGCCGGGAACACATCAATCGTATCGCCCCTCACCCGGAAAGTACCTCGCGCAAAGTCCAGCTCGTTCCTGTTGTATTGCATCTGCACAAGCCGGGCAATGACATCACGCTGGGACAGCTTGTCCTTTTCACGCAGGGTCAGGATCATCTGGTGGTACTCATTGGGATTGCCGATACCGTATATCGCCGAAACGGTCGCCACAATCACCACATCCTTTCGCTCCATGATGGATTTGGTGCAGGACAGGCGCATCTGCTCGATATGCTCATTGATCGCAGAATCTTTTTCGATAAAAAGATCCCGCTGGGGAACATACGCTTCCGGCTGGTAGTAATCGTAATAGCTGACAAAATATTCCACCGCGTTTTTCGGGAAAAACTCCCTGAACTCGCTGTACAGCTGTGCCGCCAGGGTCTTGTTCGGAGCAAAGACGATAGCGGGCCGGCCTGTTCTGGCAATCACATTGGCCATGGTATAGGTCTTTCCCGAGCCGGTCACGCCCAGCAGTGTCTGGTACGCCAGGCCATCTTCCAGACCTTCCACCAGCTTGTCCACCGCCTCAGGCTGGTCACCCGATGGTTGGAACGGCTGGTAGAGCTGAAAAGGCGAATCTGGAAAGGAAACGAACCTGGCTGTCTCTTTTTTGTCAGAAAATGGCGATAAATGCGGCATTAAATTCTTACCTTTGATAAGATGATGGTTGCATCAGGATTGTGTAACATCCTGAGTAACCTGAATACCGGTAAAAACGATGTATCGTGAAGTGAATTAACAGGAAAAAACAATCATTTACACCGGATAATATTAAATGGTAACACGATGAGCCAATCTATACCGGAGCCCCTCTTTTCCGCCATCCCGATGGCGCCACGCGATCCTATTTTAGGTATCACCGAATCATTCAACGCTGATCAAAATCCAGAAAAGATCAATCTGGGCGTCGGTGTCTATTACGATGACAACGGCAAGGTGCCTCTGCTCAAATGCGTACAGCAGGCAGAAACCATGATGCTGGAAAAAGCCGCTCCGCATACTTATCTCCCCATTGACGGCCTGCCGGCTTTCAATACGGCTGTGCAGAAGATGGTTTTTGGCGAAGGCTGCCGTGGATTTGATGAAAAGCGCATCATGACAGTGCAGGCGCTTGGCGGAACGGGCGCGCTCCGGATCGGCGCTGACTTCATCAGCCGCTTTTCAGCCAGTTCCCATATATGGATCAGCAACCCGAGCTGGGAAAACCATCGGGCGCTTTTTGAAGCGGATGGGTTCACCGTTCATACCTATCCCTATTATGATGGCGAAACACGCAGCATCAATTTCAATGGCATGATAGCCGAACTCAAATCCATGCCGTCAGGTTCAACAGTTCTGCTCCATGCATGCTGCCACAACCCGACAGGTCTTGACCTTTCAGACGGGCAGTGGGATGAAGTCATCGCAGTCATCAGTGAACGCTCCCTCATTCCTTTCCTGGACATGGCCTATCAGGGATTTGCCCAAAGCCTGGAAGCTGACGGACGCATTATCAGGCGCTTTGCCGATAATTGCCCCTACCTGCTGGTATCGAATTCCTACTCCAAATCATTCTCCCTGTATGGTGAGCGTATCGGCGCATTCAGCTTTGTCGCCAGATCAGCCGATGAGGCAACCCGCGCACTTTCCCAGGTAAAACGCGTGATCCGCACCAATTATTCCAACCCTTCCCGGCATGGCGCAGAAATCGTCACAACGGTTTTGTCATCTCCTGAGCTTTACACCATGTGGGACAACGAATTGTCAGACATGCGTTCACGTATCCGACAGATGCGGGAAAAACTGGCACAGGACCTGTCCGCCCTGCGCGAAGACCTGGATTTCAGCTATATCATTACGCAAAATGGTCTTTTTTCCTATTCCGGCCTCAATAAAAAACAGGTTGAGCAGTTGCGGGATGAACATTCCATTTATGCGGTTGATACCGGCCGCATTTGTGTTGCCGCACTCAACTCCGGCAATATCGGACGCGTGGTCAAGGCTATTGCACAAGTGCTGTAGGCCCATCCGTCTTTTTCAGAAAACCGCCGGTTCTGACAAGCAGACCCGGCGGTTTTCTCATGACTATTCATCCTGAAAGCTCTCCCTTAATCCTCATCACATGAGGTTTGTCAAACAATTCTGCCTGCCCGGGCAGAACCAACGCCTGATTCTCCCGTCTGAAAAAAACCACACCAAACCCGTGGCAGATTCCGGTCTTTTGTTTTGAGAAGAAATGCACCTGAAACAAACGTGAAGAAGCATGGTGTCAAAAAACAAATCCGGCGGTTTTTCGAAAATACAGCAAACCCAATGGAGAAATCTATGCGCACGAAAATCACTGTTTCCGTTCTTGCAGCAGCTATTGCCATGACAGGCTGCGCCAATATGACGGATACCCAGAAAAAAACAACAACCGGGGCTGGCGTTGGCGCTGCTGCCGGTGCTGTACTTGGTGCTGTAACCGGTCCTGGCGGCTGGGCACGCGCACTGGGCGGAGCCGCACTGGGCGGCCTTATTGGCGGCGGCGGCACTTACCTCTGGTCCAAACATATGGAAAAGCAGAAGGATGATATGACCGCTTCCACCCAGAATACCGGTGTCACGGTAACCAAGACGGAAGACAATTTCATGCAGGTCAACATCCCGAGCGACATTTCCTTTACAACCGGAAGCTCCCAGCTGAATTCAGACTTCCGCCATGTGCTGGATAAAGTGGCAGCCAATCTGAAGGCATACCCCAACACGCATATTATTGTTGCAGGTCATACCGACAGCACGGGCAGTGATGCCATCAACAATCAGCTGTCACGTGATCGTGCAACCCATGTAAGGAATTACCTGGTCAGCCAGGGTGTTCAATCCAGCCGCATCCGCATCGAAGGTCTGGGTTCCCAATACCCGACTGCTGATAACAGTACTGCTGAAGGACGTGCTGAAAACCGCCGCGTGGAAATCTACGTCGGTGAAAAAACCGCATCCTGACCGGATGTTGCCGATAAAAGCCCCGCGTTTTTGAAGTGAACCCCTAAAGTTGGACAGCCAACGCTTAAGGGTTTCACTTTATGGGCAAGAAGAAATACAGTCTGGAATTCAAGCGAGAGGTTGCGCTCCATTATCCCAACAGTGGAGAGGGAGCCAGAAGGACCGGAAAACGTTTCGGCATTGATGCAAAATCTGGTATTGCGGCGGCTTGTACAGTCAGCAGATGGGAGCGTCTTTACCGTCAAGGCGGTATCATAGCCCTTCAAAGTAACCGAAAAGGACGGCCCCGATTGTCAGAGAAGAAAGCAAACCCCGTCAATACCATGACAGCATCTCTTCCTGAATTCAAAACCATCCAGGAAGCGCTTGAGTATCTTCGCGCGGAGAATGCCTATCTAAAAAAGCTGCAAGCCCTGATTCAGGAACAAAAGAAATCAACGCAGCCAGTAAAAACTGAATTTAAACGGCCTGAGTCCTGGGTAATACCGTACTCAGGCCATTTCAATAACCGCAGGAAATGTCCAATATTAAAGGTTCACTTCATAAGCGCGGTTTTTTCTTTTCCCTGCACCTGCGTATCTCATTGTTTCATTTCTGGTATGTTTCTTTCTTTTTTCGCCAGGGAAAACTGTGCTTTTTTCGTAAAAATTGTGCAAAAATGACAATAATCACTTCGTGCAGGCAATCGCTTTCTATCTGTCTGCAAATAATCATCCCTCAGGAAAGGAGCACACTATGCGAACGAAAATCACGGTTTCAGCGCTGGTTGTCGCCATGTCACTCTGCGGTTGTGCGGATATGTCAGAAACCCAAAAATCCACAACAACCGGGGCCGGTATTGGCGCAGTAGCAGGCGGCATCATTGGCGGTATGACAGGTGGCGGGGGCGTCGGCCGGGTTGCTGCCGGAGCCGGTATAGGCGCCCTCATTGGTGGAGGAGGCGGTTATCTGTGGGGACAGCATATGCAAAAGCAGAAAGAGGATATGCAAAAAGCCACACAAGGCACAGGCGTAGAAGTGACCCAGACGCAGGACAACCAGCTCAAGATCAATGTACCGAGCGATATTTCCTTTGCGCAGGGCAGCGCGGAAATATCACCCAAACTGGCATCCATCCTGGATACTTTCGCTGATAACCTGAAAGCCTATCCAGACACCACTGTTGCCATTTACGGATTCACGGACAATACCGGATCAGATACCGTCAATCTGCCGCTTTCGCGTCAGCGGGCAGCCAATGTCCGGGATTACCTGGTTAAAAAGGGTGTGGCGGCCAACCGCTTTTATATTGAAGGGCACGGTTCAAGCCAGCCTGTTGCAGATAACAGGTCAGAAGCCGGACGCGCAAAAAACCGGCGGGTAGAAATTTATGTTGCCGAGGCAGCCAAACAGGGAGCCTCATCATCAACGCCATCCCAGCAGCAGCCATCCAGGCAGATGCGCCGCTGACATTATCCGGCAATCAGGCATCAAAAAACGGGTACAGCATGCTGTGCCCGTTTGTTTTTCCAGCATAACACCTGTCCGAAAATATTGCCAAATCCCAGGCAGGCATGTAGATTAGCAATTACAAAACACTTTAAACATTTTTCGGAACACTTTTCCTCTTCAGATCACAGGGAAAGCGAGAAAAAATAACGAAACACTTACGCGAAAAAGCTGCCAGGCCAGCGCGGACTGGTATTCCTCTGTTTCGCCCGGATCAGAAGGCATCAATAGCATGAAAAAACACCAGTCTCCCACACAGAAAATGCAGGAGCCGTCCCATTCGCTCCCCTCATCAGTCAAAAAAAACTCTCCTTATGCCGGACTGGATCGCATGTCCATGCTCGTCAGCTCACTCGGTACGCTTCGCCTTGCATTGATGAATACCGTCAATACGAACGCTTCCCTGGATACAGGCGATTGCCATGCCCTTGCCGCATTTGTCACACTGCTGGAGGAGGAACTGGAAAATGTTATTGAGGAGCTGTATCCGGCCCGGCAGAAGTAGCGCTTTTTTCCCCGGATTGATTTTTTGACGGTGCAGGTTGGCTTCGTGCCGTTTCCGGAACGGTTTTGCCCGATAACACATTCAGACGCATTTTTGCCTCAACATGCCCTTCATCCGCAGCGCGTGTGTAGTAAAAGCGGGCTTTTTCCAGGTCCTTTTCGATTCCGGTTCCTGTCTCACACATGTTGCCAAGCATATAGTTGGCATTGGCCTTAACCAGCGGATCCCTTTTCATGAACAACCCGATGGTTTTTGAATATTCCTCTCCCGGCACATAGACATCCCAGAAAATTTCCTTCAGAATCCGGCTCTTTTCCGGTATGCCGATTGCAGCGGCCCTGCCAAACCAGTCAAGTGCCAGAAAATAATCCTGTGCGACGCCCTTTCCTTCATAGTGCATCATGCCGAGCTGATAACAGGCATGTGCATCACCTTTTTCAGCGCCTCTCATCAGCCAGTTTTCCGCAGTCCGGATATTTTTTTCGACTCCCCGGCCTTCCAGGTACATCATGCCCAGCTTGTAACGGGCACCCATATCCTTTTCATATTGTGCAGACTTCTCATACCACTCTGCCGCTTTCTTATCGCTTTGGGTTACGCCTGCGCCTGCCTCGTACAAGGCGCCCATGATCAATTGCCCGGCATAATTGTTATATGCTGCCGACTTGTGCGCCCAGTGAACCGCCTCATCAAAGTCCTGCGGCACACCCAGGCCTTCAACATACATAAATGCCAGGAGCGTCTCGGCAAACACCGAATCCTGTTTTGCCGCCTTTTTCAGCCAGTATGATCCGTTTTTATAATCCGGTTTTCCCTCTATTCCCGCCATATATAAAATGGCAAGCCGACTCTGCTCACTCACATTGCCCGCTTCTGCTTCTTTCTGGATTTCCGGCAACCTGGAAAGATATTGTTGCGCATTCAATCCTGTTTCTTCAGCGCCCCCCCATGAGGAACACGCCAGAAATGAAACCATCAGGATAGTGTTGCGAAACCACTGTTTCGAACAGCACCACCCCGACTTCTGTCCATCCTGCAACAGAACAGCGCTTTCCTGTCTTTGGCGCATGTCAAAAAGCGGAGGCGTCATTGGCATGATGATCAGCTTTCTTTCTGGTTGGCCAATGCCTCTTTGGCTGCCTCATTACCCATCTCAGCCGCCTGTCGATAATACTGGCGCGCCTTGCCTGTATCTTTTCCGGTTCCCTTCCCTTTTTCATACATCCAGCCAGCCATAAAAGCAGCTTTGCCGCGCACACCAGGATCCCGCTTCATCATGACTGCAATTGTCCGTGTATAGGCTTCACCCGGCACATAGGCGGCACCATAAAGCTTGCTTAAAGAATCCCGGTATGGATTGGGCCGGGTGGCCGCAGCTTTTTCAAACCACGTCAGCGCCTGAACATAATTCTGTTTGACAAATCTGCCTTCGTAGTAGAGATTTCCCAACTGATAAATGGCATAAACATCATCATGTTCTGCTGCTTTTGCAAGCCAGTCCAGCGCCTGTACGGTATCCTGTTTTACCCCTTTTCCTTCAAGATAAAGCATCCCGATCCGGTAACGCGCGCCCATATTGGAAGGATCAAGCGTTGCGCTGGTATACCATTCCATTGCCTTTTTGTAATTGCGCTTTAGCCCGGCGCCTTCCTCGTAAAAAACCCCCAGCATCACCTTGCCCAGGGTTTGATTCTTGGCGGCCGACTTGAAAGCCCATCGTCCGGCTTCAACAAAATCCTGGCTGGCACCCAGCCCTTCAGCATACATAACGGCAAGCAGCCCATAAACAACCGGCACATCCAGTTCGGCAACCTTGCGATACCAGTAAATTGCTTTTTCATAGTCGGGCTGCCCTTCAACACCAGCAGCATAAAGAATACCCAACTGAAACTGTTTTTCTGTATCGCCGGACTCTGCCTGTTTGATCAATTCAGGCAGCCTTGGGCGATAGGTCGCCATATCCATATCCAGATCAAGTTCATCGGCCATTACAAGCGATGAAGCACATCCGGCAAAAAAGAGCATCAGCAGGAAACGATACACACCGCGGGCAAACAGGCAAACGGTATTCAACTCACGCACTTTGACTGTCTGGTTTTTCTTACGAAACCACTTCATTTTGTCTCCGGGTCAATATCATGGTCAGTCTGGTATTTCTATGGCTTTTTTCAGTCACCTTATAGGCCTGACGCATTCACAACACCGATGCTATCATCTTCCGTCTCATGAACACCCTGTTCCATGATGCTGCCGATCATATCCATGACAACCAGTGCGACAGGATTATCCAGAATACCGATAACCTCCTCAATCCCGTCCATTTCCTGGGCGGTATACATGACCCTGGGGGCGGTGATGTTTTTTGCTTCAACCACGGTCAATGCCTGCATTGAAGAAGAGCCGTCCGTGGGTCGGGAGATTTCCGTTTTTTCCATGATGATGACGGGCTGCGATGCCGCTTTTTCCGGTAGTACCTTGAGTTCAGCGGCAGCAATAACAGGCGCCGGTTTTTGGGTTGTTTCCTGCTTTTCTGATGCTTGCCTGGCGGCTTCTTTTGCGGCAGCTTTTTCCTGCTGCTTTTTGGCTTTCAACTTTTCCCGTTCTGTTTTTTTCATGGCCGCCAGCCTTGTCCGGGCATCCTTGTGTCCTGCTTTGGCCGCCATGGCGTAATAGGCTTTTGCACAGTCCCGATTCAGCGGCGTTTCCCCAAACTTTTCATAAATGCGTCCCAACATGAAATTGGCATTGCGTTTGACATTAGGATCCTTTTTCATCATCTGCCGCATGCGTTTTGTATAGTCTTCTCCAGCAACGGCAGCCGAGCCGAAAATATCAGGGAATTTTTTACGGGTAACCGGACCGTCCGAAGCCAGTGTTTTTTCAAACCATACACCTGAGCGTACATAATCCACGCCGACACCGGTTCCGGTGAAATACATATAGCCAAGCTGGTAACGGGCATGCCGGTCTCCCTGGCTGGCAGCCGATTCGAGCCATTCGATGGCACGCGCCGGATTTTTCGGTACGCCCTTCCCTTCCAGGTTAAGCATGCCTAACCGGTATCGTGCACCGATATCACGTGCTTCCCGTGTTGCATATCCATAATATTGTGCTGCCTTCGTGTCGTCCTGCGGCACACCGGAGCCGGATTCGTAGAGCATGCCCAACAGCATGTATCCGGACCCGTCTCCCGAATCGGCAATTTTCTGCGCCCACCGCAATGCGGCAGCATAATCCTGTTCGGTACCCAGCCCCTCGATACTCATGACAGCCAGCAGATACATGGCGGTATTGCTGCCTGCTTCGGCGGCTTTCTGATACCACTCAACTGCTTTGGCATAATCCGGCCGGCCTTCTATGCCCTGGGCATATAAAAAACCGACCTCAAGCTGCCTGGCAGGACTGTTTTGGGCATCACTGATTAATTGGGGAAGCATCCTCAAAGCGGCTCTTCGCCCTGATTCGGGCTCGCCCTTTTGCCAGGCGGCAGCCAATGGCGGCATGGCAAACAATAGCAATGCAATGATGCCTGATACCAGTTGCATGATCTGTTGCCCTGCGGTTTTCCTCATATGTGTATGCCCTTTTTCTTTCCTGTGCGCCGGTCTGCCTCTGCCATGAGCCTGACAAATGCGCTTTTTATACTACCATGCCACCGCTTGAGCCTGCTACTGTATAAAACACCCATCCTGGAAGATGATGCGATAAAACACGCAAAAAGAACGTTCTTTGCAACCACAAAAAACGAAACACAAAAAAAGGGGGGAAAGCATGAAAAAGACCGGACAAAATTCAGGGGGGAATTCTGTCCGGTTAAAGTCAGGTCAGGCCACAGACAAAGCCCAACCCTGAAGTAAAATGAACACAAAGTAACTGTTACAAAGTTACTCGCAAATCCTAACATGCTGATATTAGTATTGCTATATTTTTTTAATATTTATAACCAGAATTTGTAAAGCCTTCCAGAAAATGAATATTTTCAAATAATGAAACAGCAAGAAAATCGGAAAGTATGGAAAAAAAGGATATTTCATGATTTTGACGGAAAAACCGGGATTTTATGACTGATATAAAAAGATCGGATATTCCACAAAAAAGACAAACCATAAAAAAACCGGCCTGGATGACAGGCCGGTTCGGCTGATATTTCTGCAAACCGGATGGGTAAAATATCCGGTTTTCCGAGGAAACACTTACTGCAATTCAGCCACTTTTTTCATCGCATCCATGTCACGATGGCTTGCCGCTTTCTTATACCATTTCAACGCTTCTTTTCTGTCCGGTGAGATGCCATCCCGCCCTTCCTCGTATATCCTGCCAAGCGCATACTGGGCTTTGACATGATCCCGCAATGCGGCTTTTTTGTACCAAGCGTAAGCTGCCTGGTCGTTTTTGCCGGACTCCAACTCCTCATAAAATTCGCCCAGCCGGTACTGGGCTTCAGCATCCCCTTTCTCTGCCAGCTCAAGCAGCACAGCAAGCATTTTTTCAATGTACCCGTCCATTACCTCCATAAGCTGCGCCATAAATTGTATGGATTCCTGCTGTGTCAATTCGGGATGTGCCTCGGAACGGGCGTACCACCTGCCGGACGCATTCTCATCTCTGACCACGCCCATGCCGGTTTCATACATCATGCCCAGCAATGCCTGTGCCAGTGCGTCATCCGCCTGGGCAGCTTTTGTTATCCAGGATGCCGCCTGCACAAAATCCATGCCGGTACCGGTTCCACTGGCACAGACAATACCCAGGGCAAGCCAGGTTGAGCTGTCGCCATTTTTTGCTGCACCTGCCAGCCTTTCATATGCCAGCCGCTCCTCCTCTTCTTCGTTGAGAAGCCGCCCCTGAGCATCTACGATGCTGTCATTGGCTGCGGCGGCTTTGACGACCCCTAAAAGACTGCGCATATAACGCGAATTGTTTTTCAGTTCCGGGCTGCCAAAAATGTCTACGCCCTTTTCACTGTCAAGATCCACCCCGATCCCAAAGGCATACATGATGCCAAGTACACTTCTTGCACGTTCATCACCTGATTCGGCCTTTTTCATGAACACCGCCATAACGGCAGGATCGGGCGCCCCGGGAACCAGACGCTGAGTGCTTTTTTCGACAACAACAAGTGGTTTTTTCCCGTCACCGGCATCCCGGGTAACCGTAACCGCATGGCTCATTGCCCTGTTTGACAGAAACAGGCAGGCGAGTAACAGCACCACACCCATCCACCAGCGCATTCTGTTGTACTGCATATCCATTCCCCTCAAAAGATTAATTTCTTTATTGGATGGCATCAGATGTTGAGACTATTCCAGCTCAACCAGCTTCTTTTTGGCATTGATATCGCCCTGATCGGCTGCCTTGCGATACCATTTCAGTGCCTCGGCCCTGTCTTCAGGAAGCCCGAGACCCTGCTCATACATTTCTCCCAGCCGGTACTGCGCCTGGACAACATCCTGCTCTGCCGCTTTTTTATACCAGTGTGCCGCTTCGGCATAATCCTGCTTGACGCCCATGCCCTTGTCGTACATGATGGCAACCCGCCCCTGGGCATCTCCGTCCTCCTGGTCAGCTACCTTGCGGAACCACGCCATGGCTTTGGCATAATCCTGGGGAACGCCCCTGCCTATCATATAAAGATATCCCAGCCTCGCCTGGCCATCCTCATTTCCCTGCTCTGCTGATTTCCGGTACCACTCGGCAGCTGTTTCAAAATTTTTGGCAACCCCATACCCGTATTCATAATAAACACCGAGTCGGTACTGGGAATTGGCCTGGCCGTTTTTGGCGGCTTTTTCAAACCACATTGCTGATGTATTGATATCCGGGCCACCTTTGATACCCATACCGGACGCATACATCCTGCCAAGCATGTCCTGTGCAAGGGGATGATTTTGTTCGGCCGCTTTCAGAAACCATTTTGCCGCTTCATCAAAATCCCGCTTGCCGTTTTTTCCTGCGGCATAATCCACGCCAAGACGAAATTGGGCCTCAGGATCGCCCTGTGCGGCTTTTTCCTCACGGCTGGCTTCTGCGGTCGTTATGCTGTCGTCTGCCTGGGCAGATTCATCCGTTTGGACTTCCTGCGCCGTCACCGTATCAGCCGATACAACACTGTATCCGCCCAGTATCGCCGTTAAAAATAATGACGTCACGATCTTGCGATAATTGCTGCGCATTACTTGCCCTCCCCATGATCCCGGCCAGGAGTTTCTGCAACCTTGAACCATTATTTGCGCACAGAGGTAGCCGGCTTGCCTGAAGCGGCTTTCAGCTCTTCAAGACGTTTTTTTGCATAAGGATTTCCCTGTGCCGCTGCCTTGCGATACCAGGCAATGGCCTGCTTCTGGTCCTTGGGAACCCCCATCCCTGACTCGTACATATTCCCCATATTGAATTGCGCCATTTCCAGGCCCTTGTCAGCCACCTTGCGCATCCAGTTTGCCGCCTGGGTATAGTCCTGTTTGACACCAATCCCTTTGGCATACATCGCAGAAAGGTAAAACTGCGCTTCTGTATGGTTCTGTTCTGCGGCCTTTTCCAGCCAGTGGACCATGACTTTGTCATCTGACCTGACAAACTTTCCTTCAGCGTAGGCAATGGAAAGGCGATACTGTGACTGCGCATCGCCAGCTTCCGCCTGCTTTCTGATCGTTTCAAATTCACTTCGGGTCTTGATGGAAAGCGGCTGGGCCTGCTGTTGTTTTCCTGCGCCAGCCTGTGCAAGGACAGTGGAAGAAGCCATACCCGCCATGATAAAAATACAGGCCAGGCCAACACGCAAACCCCATTTTCCTATTCTCTGCATAACCCCGTTTCCGTCAAAATCATTGTGCTGTTCAACACCATCCATACCCAACCAGAACACACCGCTTTTTCTGCCTGTTACTTTTTATTGTTTTCCTGTTTTTTCTGCCCTGCCGATGTATCTTCAACCGGGTCTTTTTCCCCTTCACCAAGTGCATCCAGCCTTCGCTGTGCTCTTAAACTACCCTGATCTGCAGCCTTTTTGTACCAGAATATGGCCTGTTTCAGGTCTTTTTCCACCCCGGTTCCCGAATCATAAGCCAGTCCCAGCTCATACTGTGCGGGCATAAAGCCCTTTTCAGCCGCCTTCTTAAACCAGGCCAGGCCATACCCGACATCCTGCCTGACACCGATCCCCCTGAAGTACATCAGGCCAATCGTACCCTGTGCTTCAATGTTTCCCTGCTCTGCCGATTTTTGCAGCCACATCATGGCCTCGCCATAGCTGGGCTCGACTCCCTGGCCTTCAAAGTAGGCTTCGCCCAGCCTGAACTGCGCCTCGGCATTTCCCTGCGCTGCTGATTTTTTAAACCATGCCAGCCCTTTGGCATAGTCGCGATCCACCCCATGCCCTTCAAAATAGGCAACGCCCAGACGGCACTGGGCATCGTCATCGCCTTTTTCTGCCAGGTTAAGCAGTTTTTGCAGGTGCGCAGCCAGTTCCTGCGGCGACATGTCGTCAAACACAAGTGAACCGCCACAGGCTGCATACACCATCCCCGTATACGTCATACAGCCAATCAAAGACAGCAGGCGAAAACATCTCAACATATCAGCTAGTCCCATGAAAAACCGTTGGCTGGTGTCTCGGTATCTCTTGTGCGAATCTGTCAGGAACCACTCAACCGGCTGGAAGCCGTGTTACACCAATCCGCCATTCCTTCACCATCCCGTGTTGATGTGATCTGGCCTGTCAGGGTACGGGTATCCAGCAGGTCAATGGATTTCTGATTTCCCTTGTTTGCAGCCCGGCACAGCCAGATGGTTGCCTTTTTCCAGTCTTCCGGTACGCCCTTGCCTTCTGCATAAAGCAATCCCAGCAGATACTCGCCATCGGCATACTCCTGCCGGGCTGATTCACTGGCCCATTTCTCTGCATGGCTGAAGTCACGTTCTACTCCCTGTCCATACAGATACATCTCTGCAATCTTGAACTGGGCTTCTGCATTATCCTGTCTTGCTGCTTTCATAAACCAGGAAAATGCCGCTTCCATATCCGCATCGACAATATCGCCCATCGCATAAATCTGTCCCATCATGAGTTGCGCGTCCACATCGCCCTGCCCGGCTTTTTCACGGTATACCGGCAAGGCATCTTTCATGGAATAGATCACGCGCTCACTTTTTGCCTGCGGCGGTGCCTGCTGATCCTCATCCTGGGCGGATACCATGCCTGAAAACCCGGTACAGAAAACCGCGACAAGCAATCCCAATATTCGCATTTTCATCGCTTCATCCTTTTTTTGACAGCCACACCATTTTCCTGTTTTACCTGTGTCGTAAAGGCATGATGCAGCCTGATATTCTCCTGCCATAATGCCTTACAACCCGCTTTTGACGCAACTCCCCAAAAAACGCGAAGACATCGCCAGAAACAGGTATCCCCAGCCAGGCAAAGGCTTTGCTGTCAGACAAAAAAAACGACCATGAATCCATGATCGTCTCTTTTTTGCCACTTTCTGCTGTGAGAGAAAAGGGCTTACTTGTTTTTGAGCCTTGGCCGGTCAACCAGAACCGGAATCTTGCACAGCGAAAGCACTTTGGATGTAACGCTTCCCAAAATCAGCTGTCCCAGCCCGGAGCGGCCATGAGACCCCATAAAAATCAGCTCGCAATTCTGGCTCTCCGCCACTTTGACAATCGCATTCGCCGCACTGTCAGAAAACGCAAAATGACTTGAATATTTCAGACCGGCTTTTTCCGCTGCCTCTTTGATCGGCTTGAGATACTCTATCCCGATTTTTTTCATCAACTCCTGGTACTCTTCTTCGAGCGGATAGGTAGGCGGAATAATCTCGATATAAACCGGATACTGGTATTCCGGTGCGACATAAATGCCGATCACCTCGGAATTATTGTCTGCAGCAAAGGCAACACCATCAAGCGCTGCTGCCAGGGATGTTTCGGAACCATCTGTCGGAATCAGAATTTTATTAAACATAACTCGCCCCTTTCGTCGATACTGCAGATATTATTCCTGCGGGTGTCTGGGGGTATTCTGAACGATAACCCCGCATTGCCGCAAGACTTTTCATCAAGACTTTATCAATGCCGCCATCATGCTGGCTGGATAAGCCCTGTTATTCAAGTTCCTCAAGACGGATGCGCGTTACCTTGCCCATCACCGTGCCGATTTTCTCGATTTTTCCGATGGCAGCATCGATATTTTTCTCCTGCGTCTGGTGCGTCAGGATAATGATATCAACCAGCGTCTCCCCTTCCAGCGGCTCTTTTTGCAGGAAAGCATCAATGGAAATATTCAGGTCCGCCAGGATACGGGTAATGTCGGCAAGAACACCCGGCTGATCCCTGACCTTCATCCGCAGGTAATAGCTGGTGGTAACTTCAGACATGGGAAGAATCGGCGTATTGTTCATCGCATCAGGCTGGAAAGCCAGCGGCGGTACCCGGTGCTCGGGGTCCACTGCTTCCACACGGGCAATATCAACCAGATCGGCAATGACAGCCGAAGCCGTGGGTTCGGCACCGGCACCCTTGCCATAATACAGCGTTGGTCCAACAGCATCACTGTTGACCAGCACCGCATTCATCGCCCCCTCCACATTGGCAATCAGACGGGAAGCCGGTATCAGTGCCGGATGCACACGCAGCTCAATACCATTTTGCATGCGTTTGGTAATACCCAAAAGCTTGATACGGTATCCCAGTTGCTCGGCATATCGGATATCCAGAGAATCCAGCCGGGTAATGCCCTCAATATAGGCTTTGTCAAACTGGACCGGGATACCAAATGCGATCGAGGACATCAGTGTCGCCTTGTGTGCCGCATCCACACCCTCAATATCAAAGGTCGGGTCTGCCTCGGCATATCCCAATGCCTGCGCTTCTTTGAGCACCGTATCGAAATCAAGCCCCTTTTCACGCATTTCGGAAAGAATGAAGTTGGTCGTGCCGTTGATGATGCCAGCCACCCATTCGATGCGGTTGGCAGTCAGCCCTTCACGCAATGCCTTGATGATGGGAATACCACCGGCAACGGCCGCCTCAAAAGCGACTGTCACGCCCTTTTCCTGCGCTGCGCGGAAAATTTCATTGCCATGAACCGCCAACAGTGCCTTGTTTGCCGTCACGACATGCTTGCCGTTTTCAATGGCTTTCAGTACGAAGTCTTTTGCCACATCGTAGCCGCCAATCAGCTCAACCACGATATCAATATCGGGATTGGTGACAATCAGATTGCCATCATCAACAATCTCGCACTCGCCGTTTGTGATTTCCCTGGCGCGCGCCACATTGCGGTCTGCGACCATCGTGATCTGAATTTCACGTCCTGCACGCCCCCTGATTTCCGCCTGGTTGCGCTTCAAGACATTCCATGTGCCGGAGCCAACGGTTCCGATACCGAGCAATCCTACTTTGACTGGTTCCATATGTGCTTTTGAATCGTAAAAAGAGTAAAAGATGAATAGGGCAAGATAACCATTGGCTCAACCTGTGTCAATACCTCAGGGGAGATGGCAAAACGTATTGAGCATATTGATGCCCGTGTTGCCGTGAATAAAGCCCTCCGACCGTTCAGCAGCAATACCAGAAAAATAAAAAAGGACTGAAAGATCAGTCCTTTTTTCAGATCAGGCCAGCCTTAAGCCGCCTTTTTCTTTTTTCTCTCTCCAGCGCCAGGTACTCTTTTTCTTGTCAACGACAATCAGCTTGTCTGTCCCGTGACGCTTGCGATAATTCTCAAGGAAACGGGTAAGGCGCTTCAATGCCTCTTCCAGATCATCAGATGTCGGCAGGAAAACCAGTCGGAAGTGATCCGGATTGTCCCAGTTGAACCCGCTTCCCTGCACAATCAGCACTTTTTCCTCTTCCAGCAGCTGATAGGCAAACTCCTGATCATTCGTAATCGGGTAGATTTCCGGATCAAGGCGCGGGAACATATATAGTGATGCCTTGGGTTTGACGCAGGTCACGCCCGGAATAGCCGTAAGCATGTTGTAAGCCAGATCCCGCTGACGGGTCAGCCGTCCGTTTGGCGCCACCAGGTCATCAATGCTCTGGTATCCGCCCAGCGCTGTCTGGATGGCAAACTGGCCTGGCGCATTGGCGCAAAGACGCAACGATACCAGCATATCCAGCCCTTCGATGTAATCCCTGGCGTGTTTTTTCTCACCGGACACAACCATCCAGCCGACACGGTAGCCACAGGAACGATAATTTTTGGAAAGACCATTGAGTGTGATAAACAGCACATCATCCGCCAGCGAGGCGATCGATGTGTGTGTCGCGCCATCGTAGAGGCATTTGTCATAAATCTCATCCGCAAAAATAATGAGATTATGCTCCCTGGCCAGGTTGACAATCTGCTGAAGTATCTCGACCGGATACAGTGCGCCGGTCGGATTATTCGGATTAATGACAATGATCGCCTTGGTTCGCTCGGTGATCCTGCTTTTCATATCCTTGATATCCGGATACCACTCATTTTCCTCATCACAGATGTAATGAACCGGGTTACCGCCGGAAAGAGAGACCGCAGCCGTCCAGAGCGGATAGTCCGGTGCCGGAACCAGCACCTCATCACCGACATCCAGAAGCCCCTGCATGGTCATGACAATCAGTTCGGACGCGCCATTTCCGATATAAACATCTTCAATATCCACCCCCTTGATTTTTTTCTCCTGGGAGTACTGCATGATGGCCTTGCGGGGTGCAAACATGCCTTTTGAGTCGGTATAACCCGCCGCGCTTTGCATGTTGGTAATCATGTCATGGACAATTTCGTCCGGTGGATCAAAGCCGAATACCGCCAGATTACCGATATTCAGCTTCATGATTTTCTGTCCTTCATCTTCCATCTGGCGTGCTTTTTCCAGGACAGGCCCCCTGATGTCATAAGAGACACCAGCCAGTTTTTGCGATTTCTTGAACGATTGCATGATCATCTTCCCTTGACGATTGGCTCGGGAATGTTGCACGTTACCGGATTTTTCCCGTTTTCCGGCAACTGCGGGCATTCTTTTAAGTGATACAGTTTACACCTTTACGGCAATTGTGGTGCTTTTATTAAGCAGTTGAAACGATACAATATTGCATTTGCTCAGTTTTACTTGTCGATTGCACTTTTTAACCTGTCAGACAGACTTGTTTTTATGAATTCATGACGCTATTTGAAAATCAGGAAAGACACCATCAGGCTGTCACCGCTTATGACGAGAAAAGCGTCACGATCAATCACACCCGCTTTTCCCAAAGCGTGCTTGTGCTCCCTGACGCCGCGCCTGCTTTATGGCCGGTATCTGACATTGACAGCCTGGCGCCGGAAGACTTTTCTGCCATCATTGCTGTGCAGCCGAATATCCTGATTATCGGTACCGGCCTCTACCAGCGCCTTCTTTCGCCACCGCTTCTGGTTTACCTCTCATCCCGGAAAATCGGGGTTGAGACCATGAATACCCACGCCGCCTGCCGAACGTTCAATCTGCTGCTTTCAGAAGGGCGACGTGTCGCACTGGCCCTTTTTTTGGAGGATACGGCATGATTTTTCCGACTTTTAGCCGTATCCCCTGTTCTACACAGGCAGAAATGTGCATAATCTGTATTGACCTCATAAAAATCAGGAGAGCCTATGTCTAAGCAATCAGTTGCCCTTGGAAAAAAAGTGCCGCCCTTCAAGGCTGAAGCAACCCTGGGTGGATTCTCTCTGTCAGACTACAAGGGGCAAATACTGGTTCTTTACTTCTACCCGCGTGACAATACCCCGGGCTGCACCCAACAGGGTATCGATTTTCGCGACCGGTATGAAGAATTCAAAAAAGCAGGCGCTGCCATTGTGGGCGTCAGCCGTGACAGTATGCGTTCGCATGAAGGATTTGCGCAAAAATTCGCACTTCCCTTTCCGCTTATTTCTGATACTGATGAATCTGTCTGCGGTCTGTTTGATGTCATGAAAACCAAAAAAAATTATGGCAAGCTGCTGGAAGGGATAGAGCGCAGCACGTTCATTATTGACCCGTCCGGCAAACTTGTGCAGGAATGGCGTGGACTGAGAGTAGACGGCCACGTTGATGAAGCACTGGAAGCCGTCAAAAAACTGGCTGCTTAAAGCAGCCCATGGCTCGGGATTTTCTTTCGGAAATCCCGCTTGTTATTTATATCAATGACTGGTGAAAGGCAGGACCATCTCACCATCATTACCAAAAAATCGAGGTTGTGATGCCCCTTCCCAAAATGCCAACCAGACCAGCAGACATGCTGAAACCGGAAGATATGAAAAAAACAGCAAAAACATCGAAGAAAACAGGCAACGCTGTGCCGGCAAAAGCAAAAGAAAGCAAGCCACAACCGAAAAAAACAGCAACGCCCGCAACACCAAAAAATCCTGTTACTGCCCGCCAGTCCAAAAAAACTGCTCCAGCAGTTACTGCCACTGTACCGGCAAAGCAACCCAGAAAAAAACTGGAAGACACGACGCTGCAATCTCCTGTCAGCCGGGCGGCGAGCAAATCAGGCCAAACTAAAATGTTTGTGCTGGATACCAATGTGCTGATGCATGATCCAACGGCCCTCTTCCGTTTTGAAGAACATGATATCTTCCTGCCGATGATCACGCTGGAAGAAATGGACAACCACAAGCGCGGCGTCTCGGATGTCGCTCGCAATGTGCGCCAGGTCGCCCGTTCTCTGGATGCACTGGTGGCCAACGTCGATGAAATGCGCCTGGAGGATGGCATCCCTCTGGATAAGCTGGGCAACAAGGAAGCCGGGGGACGGCTTTACTTCCAGACACGGCTTCAGCCCAGTGAGCTGCCCAAAGGGCTTCCTCGTGAAAAAGGGGACAACCAGATCCTTGGTATCGTCAATGCCCTGATGGCCGCATTTCCGGGACGTGCCATTGTCCTCGTATCCAAAGACATCAACATGCGTATCAAGGCGCGCGCTTTGGGTCTTGCCGCAGAAGATTATTTCAATGACCAGGTACTGGAAGACTCCGATCTCCTCTATCCGGGCACAATGGAATTGCCGGAAAACTTCTGGGAAACCCACGGCAAGAATATCGAATCCTGGCAGGAAAACAATCATCATGGCGCCAGCAAGACGTTTTACCGTATCACCGGCCCGCTGGTTTCTTCCATGCTGCTTAACCAGTTTGTCTACCTGGAACCGAAAAATGGTGAAGCGCCTTTCCATGCGCAGGTAAAAGAAGTCAACGGCAACACTGCCGTTTTACAGACACTGCACGATTACACGCATCAGAAAAACAATGTCTGGGGCATTTTAGCCCGCAACCGCGAGCAGAACTTTGCCTTCAATATCCTGATGGATCCGGAATGCGATATCGTGACACTGGTCGGCCAGGCGGGCACCGGTAAAACCCTGCTTGCACTGGCAGCCGGTCTGACACAGGTACTTGACAGCAAACGCTATAACGAAGTCATTGTCACCCGCGTTACGATTCCTGTCGGTGAAGACATCGGTTTTCTTCCCGGAACGGAAGAAGAAAAAATGTCACCCTGGATGGGCGCCTTTGATGACAACATGGAAGTCCTCAACAAGGCCGGCCACCAGGAAGGCGGGGAATGGGGACGCGCGGTTACTCACGACCTCATCCGCTCCCGCATCTCGGTAAAATCCCTGAACTTTATGCGCGGGCGCACTTTCATCGACAAATTTCTCATCATCGACGAGGCCCAGAACCTGACGCCAAAGCAGATGAAAACCCTGATCACGCGTGCAGGCCCTGGCACCAAGATCGTCTGCCTGGGCAATATCGCCCAGATTGATACGCCCTATCTCACCGAAGGCTCCAGTGGTCTGACCTATGTCGTTGACCGTTTCAAGGGGTGGGAGCACAGCGGGCATGTGATGCTGGCCCGTGGCGAACGTTCAAGGCTGGCTGATTATGCCAGCGACATCCTGTAGGGCATTATCCCGCCAAAGCGGGCCAGGCAAGAAAGGAAGCACATGGAACGTGAATTGACAGCCCTTATGACAACACCACTGGAAATGGAAATCATTACCGGCCTGGCGGAAAGAAGAACCCTTTCTTTCCGCACACCGGAAGGCTATTTTGCCCTTACCGATGCAGAAACCAATCCGGAAGGGGATGATTCCGCCTACTACGATGTTAACGAAGCTGCCTATGAGGATGACAGCCTTTCCCTGTATTTTTCCCCTGATGCCCAATTCCAGGATGAATACGATGTGGTCATCCTGAACTGGCCCATGAATGAAAAAATCATTGATTTTCTGGCCGGTCACCTCTTTTTGGGCACGCCGCTGCGGCTGGCCTTGAATACCGACGGCAGAAACCGGATGCAATAACAGCAGCATGACCAGGCAGATCCGTTACCAGGTCATCAAGGAAAACCGGCTGGTTGGCGAAGAGCATACCCTGCTTTGCGATGCAATCCTGATGGCTGCCAGCTATGATGGACATGCGGCAAAATTTGTGCGCGACAAGCATGGCTTCATGTGCTTTTATGCCAGTCGCCAGCAAATGCCTCATCAGGAATATATACCAGTCCCCTGTGATGCTTTTCGCCCCTGGTCCCCCTTAAAAGATGAAGCCCAGGCAAAAGAACAGGTTGCCCGGCTGATTGCCGAAAGCGGCTGGCTTCATTTCAGGCACAAGGATATGGGAATCGTCTTTCTCACGTATGAAAATGACATCCTGACAGAACTCAGTGAAAATGCCCCGCCGGAAATGCTCGCCCTGTGTGGTGGATAAAAACGCATTTTACGGGCAGGCCATGAAAAAAGGCGGATAAATCATCCGCCTTTTTCTTATCCCAGCAGCTCCCTCAACACAGGCATATTGCGCACCTCATACCGCTTTTTGAATGCATCAATCTCTGCCTTGCTGTATTTTTCTCCATCCAGGACAAAGGACTCTGCCGGAAACGGCCGCTTGTTGTCCACCTTGACATCAATAACAACCGGCTTCTCACTGCGACTTGCCTCAGTAAATACTTTTTCCAGTTGTTCGGGCTTTGTCACCGTAAACCCGACAGCCCCCATTGCCTCGGCCGCTTTCGCAAAATCAACAGGCGTCAGGTCTACCCCGTAATATTCCTGCCTGCTGTCTTCCTGCTCAGCCTCGATAAATCCCAGCGAATCATTGGAAAAGACGATATTGATAACCGGCAGGTTATAGCGAACCTGGGTGATGATGTCCTGCATACTCATGGCAAAGGCGCCATCTCCGTTCAGCGTAAAAACCTGCCTGTGGGGATAACTGAGCCTGGCGGCAATCCCTCCGGGAATCCCATAGCCCATCGTGGCAAACCATCCTGAGGTCGTGAATTGCTGCCCAGCTGCATTCATTTCCAGAAGACGCACAGCATGAATGGTGGAATTACCCACATCCGTTACAAAGACGGCATCCGGTTCGGCAATCCGGTTGATTTCATGAAAAACCGGCTCCACACGCATCGGGACGGCATCACTGTCCTTAAAGCCCTTGAGCCACACATCCCATCCTTCCCGGTTCAAGCGGTTTGCTTCAAGCCACTTGCCGGCTTCTTTTCTTTTCCCTTTCGCCACCATCTGGCGCATGGTTTCACGCGCATCCCCCAAAATGGCAACATCCGCATGATGGCGGCGTCCCAGCTTCGACGAATCAATATCCACCTGGATAAAGCGTGCAGCAGGTGAAAAAAAGGCGCGCGCAAAAGGAAAGTCACTACCGATAAAAACAATGAGGTCAGCCATTGCCAGCGCTTCATTAGCCGGTTTGGTGGCAACCCTGGCTGCCATCCCCAGGAAATTTTTATAATCATCCGGCACGATGCCCTTAGCCAGAACCGACAGCACAACCGGCATGGCGTAGTATTCGGAGAGTGCCATAATTTCCTCTGCTCCGCCTCGTGCCCCCTGCCCGACATAAAGCACCGGCCTTTGGGCCTGTGCCATCAACAAAATGGCGGCATCCACATCTGCGGCATCCGGCATCAGTACCCCAGAGCGATGGTTTGCTGCGGTTGAAACCGGCACATCCGGAATATCGACAAGCGCAAAGTCCACCGGAACCGTCACAACCGCCACCCCTTTATATTCATAAGCGCGGCGAATTGCCTCATCGACCACATGCGGCAGACTTTCCGGTGTCATGACCGTGCGGTTATAAACGCTGACATCGGCAAACATCGGATTTTCATTCAATTCCTGAAAGGAATCATAATTCATGGCTGAAGAGGCCACCTGCCCGATGATCGCCAATACAGGCACATGATCCATACTGGCATCATACAATCCGTTAAAAAGGTGCGTCGCGCCCGGACCGGCGGATCCAAAGCAGACACCGATCTTTCCCGTCAGCTTGGCATCTGCCGATGCAGCAAGGGCACCGGTTTCCTCATGGCGCACCTGGATAAACCGGATATGATTGCGCCGCTCATACAGTGCCGCGACAAAGGAGTTGATCGAACCGCCGGGCAAACCATAAATGTGATCCACGCCCCAGCTTTCCAGCACACTGACCATGGCCAGCCCTGATTTGATACTTGCGCCCATTTTTTCCTCCTGCTATCCAGCGACCCGATGGCCTGTGCTTTTTCCGGTATCGGCCTGATCGATAGCGATATGCCTCGCAACTGCCTGTACCGGTCACCGCCCAGTGATACCGCTTCATACTGTTGTGGTGCGCGTAGACATTTCCTGAAAATTCCGCAATTTTCGTATGGGATACGTTGACTTTTCTGGTGCTCATGATTTGCCGCCTTCTCAATCTGAAGCCGTATCAGCCCCTTTTGCCGCATCAGCGAGATAAAAATGACGCACACCGGGCATGAATCAATAATCAGGACAACAGACAAAAGCATCCTGATCACCCAGTACTGATTGGGTCTGTTTTGTATATTACCTTGGCTGTGTGCGTCATATTTTGATTTATGTGAAAGACAAATCCACTCTGTCTGTTCTCATATACCTGTTTTCTTTTTCCATACACAACAAGGCATTTTTTTCATGTGCTTTTCTGCTGTCTGTCATAAAATGATGGCTGTATCCGGCATTGCGCTGTTTTTGGCGCAAAAGACAAGAGGAGATTTTCATGCGCAGACGACTGTTTTCATACGTACTGACTATTCTGGCAACCTGTCTGCTTATGTCCTGCGCATCCAGGAATGACGTTTGCGAAACCTGTATCGAACGAACCGATGAAAGACTGATGGATGCAGCAGCCGAACTCTATCCGGGCGCCGTCCAGCGCCTGCTTGATGAGGGCGCAGACATCAATGCAACAGACCAGTATGGTGAAACGCCTCTCATGAAGGCACTCAGGCAGCCGGCATCCCGTTCACTGGAAAGCATGCGCACCTTAGAAACCACTGTCAGCGAACTCCTTGATGCCGGCGCAGATATCCGGGTTGTCAACACACGGGGAACAGATACATTGAAACTGGTACAGGAAACCGGCAACCTCGAAGTCGTCAAGCTGTTTGACAGCCGTATGACGCAGGAAGAAAGAGACCAGATGTTCATGCGCACCCTTGCCGACCGGCAGTATGATCCGGCACTTTACCTGTTGGGCTCAGGCGCCAACCCGGCACAAGTGAATGAGAAAAACCAGTCAGCACTGCATCTGGCAGTAAACAGCATAGAGCCCAACCCTGAACTGGTCAATGCCTTGCTGAAAACCAATGACGTCAATCTGGTGGATAACTATGGCACAACCCCCGTCATGACGGCCTGCGCCAATGGCGCGCCTGTTGGCATTGTGAAATTACTCCTGGAAAACGGCTCACAAATAAACAGCCGCTATCACCAGAAAAACCTGCTCTATCTGGCCCTTACAGCAGAAAAAGAAAATATCGACCTGGTGAAATACCTGCTGACAAGCGGTTTCAGCGCCAATGAAACGGCACCCAATGGACAGCCTTTCATTGTGCTCATGGCCAAGGCAGACCGTATTCGCAGCGCAAAGGCGCTGGCGGATGCGGGAGCAGAACTATCGGTTCTGGATAAATACGGAGAAAGCGCCTATCGTTCACGCCTGAATATCCTGGCTATCTAACCGTTAATCCCCCCTCTGGCACGGGTACATCAAACAGGGATGCCTGAATTGTCCGGCATCCTCTGGCAAAAAGCTCGCTGAAACGTCAAAAAGGCAGAAATGTCTTGAAAAACAACAGAATGATGAAGAAAGAAGAAAACTGGAGCCGCATTTGAAACGCCTGCGCAATGAAACAAGGTAACCCCCTCATTGCATCACCCTCTCATACATCCAAAGAGACTATTCAGACCGTATCTTTGAGAAAAACCAGACGTTGTTTTGCAATATCATCACCAGCGTCAGCTGCTTTCTGATACCAGCTTCGCGACTGCTCCATATCCTGTCCAGTACCACGTCCGGTTTCATACATCAGGCCAACATAAAACCGGGCATCACGTACCACATGCGGATTGCGTTTCATGATTTGCGCAATGGTTCTGGTATAGACCTCACCAGGAACCGCTGCCTGCCCGAAAACGACCTCAAGGCCATCCATGCCCTTTTCCGCGTTTTTTTCTTCTGCTGCAGCCAGATACCAGTTCAGCGCCTTTTCATAATCCCGTTCAACCAGCCGGCCGTCGTAATAAATCATGCCAAGCTGGAAACAGGCATTGGCATCTCCCATTTCAGCAGATTCATTCAGCCACTTCAGCCCTTCTTCCGTATTCCGGGAAACCCCTTTCCCTTCAAGATAGAGGGTTCCCAAACGTTGTCTTGCCCCGATTTCGACAGGGTGATTTGCCGCATAGCGATACCAGTATGCGGCACGCTCCAGATCACGCCTCACCCCGGCACCCTCTTCCAGCAATGCGCCCATCAGCAGTTGTGAAATAATATTGCCGTGCAATGCGGACAGCCTCGCCCATCTGGCTGCCTGCATGTAGCTTCGACGTACACCCAGCCCTTCCAGGTACATCAGGGCAGTGAGCATCTGCGCATTGGGCTCTCCCTGCTCGGCGGATTTCCTGAGCCAGAATATGGCACCGCGATGATCGACCCATCCCTCAACACCTGCAGCACACATGACACCCAGCTTGAGCTGGGCATCCGGGTCACCGGCAACGGCATTGCTTTTCAGCCGGGCTATTTTTGATTCATCAGCAGAATATTCAGGAAAGCGCAGTTTTCCCTTTGCAGCGGCTTTACCAAATACTGTCAGGAAGAAAAATGAAGCCAGAGAGCCCAATAACAGGGCGAAAAAGCGGCGCACGGCACTGAAACCGCGCTCAGCAGAAAATGCAGTATCTTCATCCCGAATCTGTCTGTCCATGCGTTTCCTTCCCATTCACCCTGATTTGGCCAATATTCTCTGATACCACCTGATTTTACCTCACTCTGCAATGAAACATTCAACAGCACAACAGACGTTTTGCCAAATAAACCCGTCATACAGGAACTTTCCCGCGTGAGTCCGGTCTACTGTTTATAAAAAAATTTCCTCCGGATGATAAAAATGGATGAACAGCCCCAGCTTGATGAAGAAAAAATCAAATCCGCCATTGCTGATCTATCAGACCTGTCTGACTCGCTGACGTCAGTAAAAGCGCACTCCCCCTATCAGGGACTTGATCGCCTGTCCGTTCTGATTGCCTCACTCGGCACACTTCGCATTATCTTTCATCACACAGCCAGTATGGACGCTTCTCTTGACCAACATGACTGCGAAGCACTTGCCGCTTTTATTACCCTGCTGGAAGAAGACTTTGAACGCGTCCTTGACAGGCTGTACCGGGAAAATCCGTAAGAAAACGCCGTAATGGTCGCTGTCAGTCCTTGGCCTCTTTCTGCTTTCTTTTCACCTCTTTGCCCGCATCAGCAGCACGTTTGTCTCTTTTGGCCTGGGTTTCGGCCGTCCTGCGCTGAACACTCTCCTGCTTTTTTTCCGCTTCCAGCTGTTTGTCTTCATAATCCTGGACATTTTTTGCGCGCTGTTCAGGTGTCAAGGTCGTATCCGGATGCTTCAGCTTGCTGGGCGTTCCGACTGTATAAGCGCCATCTTCCACTTTGGGAGGTGATGCTTCATCAGCCGCTTTCATATCCAGATAACGTTCCTGTTTTTCGTCATACTTCACGCGTGATGCCTGGCGTTTTGCCGACTGCTCATCTGCCCCTGACGCCGCCTGCCCTTCAAGATAGCGCGCCTCCTTTTCCTCATAGCGGCGGCTGGATGCCTCTCTTTGCTGCGCCTTGCCCAATTCTTCCTGCTCGGCATCCACCAGCGCTTCATCCCGCAAACGAACCTTGTTACTGCGCTTGAAACGATCAGCTTCCACTGACAGCGGACGCAATGCCGCACGATCTTTCCTCAAACGCAACTGAGCCTCGTCGTAGCAGTTGTTGACCAGAAACCTTTGGGTACAGGCATCCATGTCCACGCCAAACTGGTAATCCAGCATCTTGTTTTCGTAATTGACGGCATCCAGCACTTCATCGGCTTCCTCAACAGAATCGATTGTGCCGGCAGGAAATTCCTCCATGAGCGCTTTCACTCTGGGAGACAGGGAAATACCCTCTTCTGTATGTGCACACCCCTGCATTACGCCAAGCAACAAGAGCATGCCGGCAAAAACAAACCGGCGCAACCATCCGCGCTCACTGAAAACAACCATCATCAATTTCGTCATAAATGCAGCAATCTGTTTTTTCTGTCCGGATGGTCCCGCCTCAGTAATTCAACAGGCGGCCATTTACCCCGAGTGCCGCTTCCCGAACCGCTTCTGACAGCGTGGGGTGTGCGTGGCACACTTGTGCAATATCTTCTGAAGACGCCTTGAAAGACATCGCCAGCACGACTTCGGCAATCAGTTCGGAAACCATCGGACCGATCATGTGCACACCAAGCACTTCATCCGTATGCGCATCGGCCAGGATTTTCACGAACCCTTCGGTTGAATTCATCGCCCTTGCACGCCCGTTCGCCATAAAAGGAAAGGTGCCCGCACGAAATTCACACCCTTCTGCCTCCAGTTCCTGCTCGGTTTTCCCCGCCCATGCCACCTCTGGATGAGTATAAACAATAGAGGGGATCGTTGCATAATTCACATGACCATACTTTCCGGCAATCCGGTCTGCCACAGCAATACCTTCCTCTTGAGCCTTGTGCGCCAGCATTGGTCCCCTGACAACGTCACCAATAGCCCAGACATTCTGCAGGTTTGTCCTGCATTCGCCATCCACTGCGATAAACCCCCTCTCATCCAGTTTCAGGCCAATATTGTGAGCGTCAAGACCGGACGTACGCGGTACCCTGCCAATGGCAACAATGAGGCGATCAAAAGTTGCACGCTGCACGCTGCCGTTGGCATCATCGTATTCCACAGTCACACTTGATTGTGCCGTATCTATATTCCGTATGGCCGCGCCTGTCTGGATAGTCAGCCCCTGGGCACGCATGAATTTCAGCGCCTCACCGGCTATCTGCCTGTCAGCCATGCTGAGCAGTGTCGGCTGTGACTCCAAAAGCGTCACTTTCGAGCCCAGCCTGTGCCAGACCGACCCCAGCTCCAGGCCAATAACACCAGCCCCGATAATGCCCAGGCGCTTCGGCACGGATTCCATTGCCAGTGCCCCCGCATTGGAAAGAATGCGTTTTTCATCAAATGCCAGATCCGGCAGACTTCTGGGCGTTGATCCGGTAGCAATAATCACATGGCGGCATGTCAGAAACTGCTCTTCCTTGCCTGACACCTTCAGTTCATACCCGGCTTCTGAAGTGCCGGCAAAAGACGCCGTGCCGTGATAAAAGCTGACACCATTTTTCCTGAAAAGAAAAAGAATGCCTTCATTGCTTCTTTTCACTACGTCATCCTTCCGGCCCAGCATGCGGTTCAGGTTCAGTGTCGCTCCCTTTACCTCAATGCCATGTGCAGCCGCACCATTTTTGACCATATCAAAGTTGGCCGAAGACTCCAGCAGCGCCTTGGAAGGAATACAGCCGACATTGACGCAGGTTCCGCCTGGCGCAGGGCCGCTCGAGACATTTTTCCAGTCATCGATGCAGGCAACCGACAGGCCAAGCTGGGCGGCCCTGATGGCGGCAATATACCCGCCAGGCCCTGCCCCAATGACACCGACATCAACAAGAATGCCCATACAAACCCTCCTGTGGTTGCATTTGTTCGTTAAAGGTCTAAAAGCAGACGTGACGGATCTTCCAGATTTTCCTTGATCGTTACCAGCGCCTGTACCGCTTCGCTACCGTCAATCAGGCGATGGTCATAAGACAGCGCCAGGTAATTCATTGGCCGGATAACGATCTGCCCGTTTTCCACGACCGGGCGTTCCCTTGTGGAATGGATACCTAAAATCGCTGATTGCGGCGGATTCACAATAGGAGTCGACATCATCGAGCCAAAAACCCCACCATTGGAAATCGAAAAGGTCCCCCCGGTCAGGTCATCCAGTGTCAGTTGCCCTTCTTTGGCCCTCACACTGAATTCCGCTATCTTCTTCTCAATATCCGCGAGAGACATCAGGTCCACATCGCGCATGATGGGCACCACCAGACCACGCGGCGAACTGATGGCAATACCGATATCAAAATAGCCATGATAGACAATGTCATTTCCATCGATGGAAGCATTCACCACGGGGAATTTTTTCAATGCAGCCACGGCAGCCTTCATGAAAAAGGACATCAGGCCCAGCCTGACACCATGCTCCTCCTCAAACTCCCTGCCCAGCTTGCGACGGATATCCAGCACGGGCTGCATATTCACTTCATTAAACGTCGTCAATGTGGCATTCGTCAGCTGTGACTGGATAAGACGTTCTGCAATACGTGCGCGCAGTCGACTCATCGGCACCCTGTTTTCCGGACGGTTATTGCTGGTGGTATTCGGCACAAAGCTGGAGGGCGGGGAATACGGCACAGACTGCAAGGAAGGCGGTGAAGAAGCAAGACGTCCCACATCCGGCCCGATTTCCATCGCACGCAGGACATCTTCCTTCAGGATACGTCCGTCTTTCCCGGTACCGGTCACATCGTTGTACCCCAGATCATTCTCAGCCATCAGGCGGGCCGCCGCAGGCATGACAATACCGGCCGGATGGGATGACTCATCATAAGATGACGGTGGCACAGCAGGCGCTGCCGCTTGAGGCGGCGCTGAAGGCGGCGGCGAAACCGGCACGGATGTTGTCGCAGCAGCCGGAGCGGCAGGTGCCGGAGCTGGCGCCTCTTTGGCCGCTTTTCCTTTTTTGCCCTTCTTTACCGGCTCGTTTCCAACGGCGTCCGTATCAATCCGGGCAATGACTTCTCCCGCTTTTACCATCGCACCGGCCTCCTTGAGTATTTCCGTCAGGACCCCTGCGCCGGGACTGGGCAATTCAAGTACCACCTTATCTGTTTCAATATCGACCAGATTTTCGTCCTGCACTACCGCATCACCGACTTTTTTACGCCAGGTGAGCAAAGCAGCTTCCGAAACCGATTCGGACAACTGCGGGACCTTAACCTCAAGAATAGCCATAGCGCTTCTCCACTAAATTAGATAAGTACAGCAAACGAAAACAGGCATCAGCGGATGATGACCAACCCTTTCATCCGTGAAAATGCCGCATCAAGCAGCGCTTCCTGCTGCTCCAGATGCATATCCAGATAACCTACTGCCGGGGAAGAACTGGCAGGCCTGCTGGCAACAGACAGCTTCTGCCCCATTTGCATGCCTGCCAGCAGATTGGGATGTATCTGCAGCCAGGCGCCCTGGTTTTGCGGCTCATCCTGAACCCACATCACCTCTGTACAGCTTGAAAACCCCTTTATGGCCCGCGCAAACAACTCGTGCGGGAAAGGATAGAGTTCCTCCATGCGAATAATGGCCGTATCCCATTTTTCACGTTTTTGACGTTCATTGACCAGGTCGTAATACACCTTGCCCGAACAGACCAGCACACGCTCAACCGTATTTCTCTTGACGTTGCTGTCCACCTCACCAATCAACGGGCGAAACTCACCCTTTGCCAGTTCATCAATATGGGATGAGGCATCCTTGTTACGCAAGAGAGACTTTGGCGTCATGATAATCAGCGGCTTTCTGTACATCCGGAGCATCTGCCTGCGCAATACATGAAATATCTGTGACGCGCAGGAAGGCTGCACCACCTGGATATTATCCTCGGCACACAGCTGCAGATAACGCTCCAGCCGGGCAGAAGAATGCTCAGGCCCCTGCCCTTCATAGCCATGCGGCAGCATCATCACAAGACCGGAAGACCTGCCCCACTTGGCCTCACCGGACGTGATGAACTGGTCAATCACCACCTGCGCCCCGTTGGCAAAATCACCAAACTGCGCTTCCCATATCGTGAGTGTATTGGGTGCCGCTGTCGAGTAGCCGTATTCAAACCCCAAAACGGCTTCTTCCGAGAGGACGGAATCAATCACCGTAAAATCGGCCTGATCGTCTGAAACATGCTGTAACGGGATATAGGTACCGGCATCCCAGCGTTCCCGGTTCTGGTCATGGAGCACGGCGTGACGGTGCACAAAAGTCCCCCGCCCTGAATCCTGGCCCGAGAGCCTGACAGGAAAACCGGCAGCCAACAGCGAGGCAAAAGCCAGATGCTCACCCATTCCCCAGTCAACCATTTCCTCGCCCCGCCCCATCGCCAGGCGGTCATGCAGCACCCTTTCCACCAGCGGGTGCACCTTGAAATCTTTCGGCACCGTGGTAATACGCTCTGCCAGCCGCTTCAGCTCTTCCGCCGGCAGCGCCGTATCAACCCGTGTCTTTCCTGGTGTCTGGAGATAAGGATGCCATTCCGAGCCTGACTTGCTTATCGCATTGGAGAAAACCGGGTCAATCACCGGCTCACCGGCATCCATCCGGTTCTTGTATTCCGCCATCATGCCGCTGGCAACCGCTTCTGTTGTCACACCCTGCGAAACGAGTTTTTCCACGTAAATATGCCGCACCCCGGGATGGTTTTCCACTTTCTTGTACATCAGCGGCTGTGTCATGGAAGGCGTATCCTGCTCGTTATGGCCAAGCTTTCTGTAGCACACCACATCAACGACGACATCTTTCCTGAATTCCATACGGAAATCGAGCGCAATCTGCATGGCAAGCGCCACCCCTTCCGGGTCATCGCCATTCACATGGAGTACAGGCGCCTCAATCATTTTCACCACATCCGTACAGTACAGTGTCGAACGGGAATCTCGCGGGTCAGACGTCGTAAAACCGATCTGGTTGTTAATCACAATATGCAGCGTGCCCCCGGTGCTGTACCCTCTTGTCTGGGCCAGATTCAGCGTTTCCATCACTACACCCTGACCGACAAACGAAGCATCCCCATGAACGAGAATCGGCAGAACCTGTGAGCCATCCTCGTCATTGCGATGCTTCATGCGTGCCTTGGCAGACCCTTCCACCACCGGATTGACAATCTCAAGATGGGACGGATTGAAAGCCAGGGAAAGATGAACCGGGCCGCCCGGTGTGGAAATATCGCGCACAAAGCCCTGGTGATACTTCACGTCACCGGAACGCACATCCACTTCCTTCGTTCCCTCGAATTCGGCAAAGAGATCATTGGGCATCTTGCCCATGATATTGACGAGTACATTCAGGCGACCACGATGGGCCATACCCAGTACGATCTCCTGGATACCCCGCTCACCGGCGCGCTGAATCGCTTCATCCAGTGCAACGATGAAGCTCTCGCTGCCTTCGAGTGAAAAACGGCGCTGCCCGACATAACGGGTATGCAGGTAGCGTTCCATGCCTTCTGCAGAAGTCAGGCGCTCTAAAATGCGGCGTTTCTTCCTGGGAGAAAAATCCGGTGTGGCCTGAATAGATTCCAGCCTTTCCTGCATCCAGCGTTTCTGTGCAGGATCACTGATGTACATGAATTCGGCACCGATCGTCCGGCAGTAAGTGTTTCTCAGCATCTGCAACAGATTGCGAAGCGATGCCGTTTCTGGGCCAAAATAGGTATTGCTGATATTGAATGCCAGATCCATATCGGCATCCGTAAATCCGTAAAACGCCGGGTCCAGCTCGGGGATATGGGGCCGCTCACGCCGCTGGAGCGGATCAAGATTTGCCCAGAGCGATCCCTGAAAACGATAGGCAGCCGTCATCTGCTGCGCAGCAATCCGCTTTCTTTCCAGCTCGGCGCTGGTGGAAGGCTGCAGCGCGCGATAGGGCTGCCTGGCCCGTTCGGAAAACGCGGTGATAATAGGACTATGCCTCACATCCGAACGACCGCTGCCATCAACAGCGGGGACATTCTGCATGGAATTGAAATAATTGCGCCAGTTCTCAGGAACAGAGCCCGGGTTGTCAAGGTAGGCTTCGTAAAGCTCCTCGACGTAGGGGGCGTTTCCTGCAAACAGGTAGGTATTTTTTCCGTAATCCTGCTTCATTGATGTCACCTGATCTTTCCTGTTTCTGCCAGTTCCCCAGCTATATCGCACATCGTCTCAAACCGGAAACAGTCAGCAAAAAACGAATGGAAAACAAACCCGTCACCAGGCGTATGAAAACATCCCGGCAAAAAGCATAAACAACAACCCGTACATCCGCCTGATCCTGTCTTGTCACTTTGCAGGACGCTGGTGTTATGGCAAACAGAACACCGTTGCGAAAAGGCTTCTCACTGCGAAGAAATTATACACTTGTGAATGTTAATTGTCGTTCCTGTTTACCACAGGGAAGCAACGATCTTTTTTTGCCAAAAATCATCTTAATTCACTCTGGACAGCGCATCAAAAGCTGACAGGGCAAATTTTATTCCTTATAGCCATTCGGGTTCATGGTAACCCACCGCCAGTAATCGGTACACATCTCATCCAAAGTATGTTCGGCCTTCCAGCCAAAAAGCGACGTGGCTAGAGAAGGATTGGCAATGCATACCGGGGTATCGGCCACCTTTCTTGATTTGATCTCATAGGGAATCGGAAGTCCCGTTACCCGTTCAAACGCACGGATGATCTCCAGCACGCTATACCCTTTTCCACTTCCCAGATTGACGGTAAACCCTTTTCCCTGCGTAAAAAGATAAGCCAGCGCATCCACATGCCCTCTGGCCAGATCCATCACATGCAGATAATCACTGACCTGTGTGCCGTCTTCGGTCGGATAGTCATCGCCAAATATCGTCAGTTTGTCCAGCTCGCCTGCGGCAACCTGCGCCGCATAAAACATGATGTTGTTCGGAATGTCCTTGGGATCTTCCCCGATACGGCCGCTTGGATGGGCGCCTGCCGGATTGAAATAACGCAAAACGCCAATGGACCAGTTGGGATCAGCACGCACCAGATCAGCGAGAATCACCTCTGCCATCAGCTTGGAGCGGCCATAAGGATTGGCCGCTGAGAGCCGGGCGGACTCTGACACCGGCGCACTTTCCGCCTGTCCGTACATATTGGCCGATGAGCTGTAGAGCATATGTTTGACGCCTGCATCAGAAAGCGCCTGCATCAGGGTCACCGTCCCGCCGACATTCACGCTGAAATAGCGAAGCGGCTCTGAAAGATATTCGCCGGAAGCCTTGATACCGGCAAAATGAATAACGCCATCAATGGAATAGTCTGAAAATATCCGGTTCAACAGCATCCGGTCGCGTATGTCGCATTGATGAAAGGCAACCCCTTTGTCAGTGATTTCCTCGACACGAAACAACGCTTCACGCGAACTGTTGGCGTAATTATCGATGGCTAAAACCGGATAGCCCCTTTCCAGCAACTCAATGCAGGTATGTGAGCCGATATAGCCGCAGGCGCCTGTAACAAGAATCATGGATACTGTTCTATTTTTTATGCCTCAGCCCTGAGTCGGGATGAGGCAAACCCGGAAAGTTTTACCATTATAACCTGCGAAAAACTGTCAGTTTTATGATAATACGCTTATTGGTTTTCCGTTTTTTTTGCGCTATCGCATCAGGCGTTTATCTTCGCTGCATAACATAAAGATTTCCTCTGAAACCCTTTACTCTCTAACCGGGGAAACGCTATGAAAAACCACTTCCTCACCAGGCTGATGCTTGGTTTTTTACTCTTTACCATCACAGGGATAATACTTGGCGCGCGCGCGCAGAATACAGGCTCGGCAGCATCCATGCAGGCAGCATACACCCGCCTGAAACCCCAACTGGAAAACAGCCCTTACAAAAGCCCGATATGGCTGGACTCCGCACAGGGTGATAGCAAAATAAACGGTGAAGTCTACGGTACACTTAAGCAGCCCTTTTCTGCCGTCAGAAAAAATCTCCAGGACCCTGTCGGCTGGTGTGAAGTGCTTTTCCTGCATTTGAATATCAAATACTGCAAAGCCATCAACGACAACACCATCGAAATCTATGCCGGAACAAAAAAACCGCAATCGCTTGATGAGGCAACGAAAATGCAATACCAGTTCAAGCCGGTCGCTGATCGTTCCAATTACCTGAAAATCGCCATGACCGCAGCAGAAGGGCCATACGGCACGTCAAATTACAACATCACGATGGAAGCCATCCCGCTGAATACAACGCAGAGTTTTATTCGCGTGGACTATGGCTATCACTACGGCACCGTTGCCAGCCTGGCCATGAAAACCTACCTCTCAACCATCGGCAGCGACAAGGAAGGGTTAAGCATCGTCGGTAAAAAAAGCGACGGCAGCCCCGAGTACGCCTCCGGCATGGCTGGCGTTATCGAGCGCAATACCCTGCGCTATTACCTGGCCATCACGGCTTACCTGGACGCTCCTGGAAACCAGCAGCTTGAAAAACGACTCTCCTCCTGGTTTGACGCAACCGAACGCTATCCGCAACTGCATGAAATCAGCAAAAAAGACTACCTGGGCATGAAAAGAGATGAATACCAGCGCATGCAGAAAGGCATTCAGAAAATGAATCTGGCCAAATAGGACGTGTTGACACGCCCTGGTTCTATTCCAGATTCTGGACCTGCTCGCGCATCTGCTCGATAAGCAGCTTCAGATCAATGGAAGCGTCGGATACCTCCCGCACCGTCGCCTTGGAGCCGAGCGTATTGGCCTCGCGATTCAATTCCTGAAGCATAAAATCCAGCCGCTTGCCGACAGGCCCCCCTTTTTCAGGATATTGCGCGTTTCTTCCAGATGGATAGCCATCCTGGAAAGTTCTTCAGCAACGTCAATTTTTGTGCCATAGATCAGCACTTCCTGGCGGATACGCTCGTAGGCATCCTGCTCCGAAACAACAGAATGCCCTGAACTGGTTGGTGCCAGGCCAAGCGCTTCCTGCATGCGCTCCATGGATTTCTCCTGGAACTGCAGGAGAATCTGCGGAATAAGCGGCGTGACTTTCTGGACAATGGCTTCCATGCCATCGACTTTCTCAAGAAGCGTTGCGGTCAGGGCACTGCCTTCCCTGTCACGCGCAGATGCAAACGAATCAACAGCAGATGACATGGCGGATACCACCTGCTTTTGCAGGGTTTCCTGTTCAACATCCGCTTCCTCAATGACCCCCGGCCAGCGAAGCAGCTCATTGACAGAAAGAGGTGCTGCCTGCGGAAACAGCTTTTGCGCTTCTTCCTGAAGCTGGGCAAGCTCACCCAGCAACGCATTGTTGAGCGCATAAGAGAGGCTGGCCTTTTTTTCACGGGCCAATGTCAGGCGGCACTCGATTTTTCCCCGCGAGACCTGCTGTATCACCGCTTCGCGCAAAAGCGGCTCAAAAACCCGCAGCTCATCGCTCATGCGAAACTGCAGGTCAAGATAGCGCGAATTCACACTCTTGACTTCAATTGTCAGCAATCCGGCAGCGGTTTCGGTCGAGGTGCTTGCATAACCTGTCATACTTCTTACAGACATATCATTTCCTTTTCATGTTACCGCCATCGGCCAGCCAGCTTTGCACTGGCGCCGGATAAGCTGTTACAGGGGCCAGCGTTTACTTGTTGGCCCTGCTGCGATATTCATTGGTGCGGGTATCGATTTCAATCTTGTCACCAATGTCAACAAAAAGCGGTACCTGCAGGGTAAACCCGGACGCGATCTTGGCTGATTTTGTCACCTTGCCGGAAGAGGTATCCCCTTTGACAGCCGGTTCGGTATAAGTGACTTCCCTGACGATGGTATTGGGCATCTCCACGGAAATGGCTTTACCGTCGTAAAACACTGCATCCACCTGCATGCCATCCTCAAGATAATTAAGGGCATCTCCCATATTTTCTGCCTCAATTTCATACTGGAGATAGTCCGCGTCCATCCAGACATACAGCGGCTCTGCAAAATAAGAGTAAGTAACAGGTTTTCTCTCGAGAATAACCGTATTGAACTTGTCATCGGCGCGATATACCGCCTCCATGTTGGAGCCTGTCAGGAGATTTTTCAATTTCATCTTGCAGACAGAGGCATTGCGGCCCGATTTGCTGAACTCTGATTTCAGAACCACCATGGGCTCGTTGTTGACCATGATGACATTGCCTGAGCGTATTTCCTGTGCTTGTTTCATAAAAATAACGATAAATTAAGACTGAAAAATCCCTGCATTGACCAGAAAGACAGCAATGCAGCACGTTTGGTTAGGCAGAGCCCAAGCTTGTTATTTTAACGCATACTGCTGACGAATCGGAAAAGCGAGGCGGCAAAATCTTCTTCACCGGCCAGTTTATTTGCCCATTTCGCGCCATATGCTGTCAATGTCGGCAAATCCCGGAAAATCATTTCCCGCATAGCGCTCGCAGTATCCGCTTCATTTATGCTGATGCCATTCCACATCCGCCACGCATTCCCGACGGTTTTTGCCATGCTTTTTGGCATTTCCGCAAAATAATACGCCAAAAACGCATCCAGTTTCACAACATGCGCCTCATCGTCCTGCGGGTAAATCTGCCAGATAAAAGGCCTGGCCGCCCATTGCGCCCGCAAAAAAGAGTCTTCTCCCCGGACAAAATTCAGGTCACACGACCAGAGAAGCCGATCATACGCATCCTGACTCACAATCGGAATGACCTGCACGGTTAATGCACCCTCTGACTGTTTCTCCCCTGCTTTGGCCGGACAGCCCAAAAACCGGCTGACAGATGCGCTGGCAACCCCTTCCGGAACCAGGCACAGCACGCTTTTTTCCTTTTGTTCTGCCAGCATCCGGAATAAATCCATGACCGGCGCATCCTCATAGCAGAAAAGTGACAGGACATCATCCGCCGCGTTGTCAACACCCAACTGCTGTAAAAACGCCTGTTTACCTGCGTCATCCGCCTGAAAGCAGCTGCGCTTTTCAATCAGGCCGGCCTCCCGGAACAACCCGCCTGTCGCTCCGGTAAAGCCCGGAAAGAAAAAATGTCTGGTTAACGGCAGTGATGATTGTGGTGACGCCATCCTGTGGCAATTATCCACCCAGGATTCCGCACTCAGGTATTCCATATTGATCCAGACAGGCTGCCTGTGGCAATGCGCCATAGACAAAAGGTAATTGTCCGGCAAATGGCAGCCAAACCCTTCAATAACAACGTCCGGAATCGATGCGGTATCCGTATCGGGAAAGACTTCCGGCCAGTGCCGAACCGTTACTCCCGATACGAGCTGTTCCGCTTTCCCGGCATTCAGTGCCGGGCTGATTTTCTGCAGTGTCTCAAGCCGGTCTATCCACAGCCTGACCTGTACCGGATACTCTGCAGCCAGTTGTCTCGCCAGCCGCCAGCAGACGCCTGCATCGCCAAAATTATCGACAACGCGACAGAAAAGATCGAACTGAAAGCCGGACGTCATACCTCACCGGACGGTTCAGCAGCTTACGCGAAGGGCTGCAAAAGATGCAGCATCTGTGCAAAAACGCGCGGATTACCGGCAATAATATCGCCACTGTCCAGATAGCCCGTCTCGCCTGAAAAATCGCTGACAAGACCGCCAGCTTCTGTCACCAGCAAGGCACCCGCGGCAATATCCCAGGCATTCAGGTTTTTCTCGAAAAAACCATCATACCGGCCGGCTGCCACATAGGCCAGGTCCAGCGTTGCCGCACCGGGGCGGCGCAGGCCGTGGCAATTCATGGTCATCACCTCAAACATCTTCAGGAAATTCTGCAGCAGTACCGGGTCCCTGTCCCCGCCGACAAAGCCGGTACCGATCAGCGCCTTTGCCAGGCGGTCCGTTTTTGAGACACGCAGCCGTTTATTATTCAGGAAAGCGCCGCCGCCCTTGCTGGCAGTAAAAAGATCATTATGAACCGGATCATAAACCACCGCCTGGGTAACAAGACCTTTATGCTGCAGCGCAATGGATACCGCGTACTGGGGAAAACCGTGGATAAAATTGGTGGTGCCATCCAGCGGATCAATAATCCAGACAAACTCACTTTCATCGTTCAGGTTGGATGACGGGCCGGACTCTTCGGCCAGGATGGCGTGGGTTGGATAGGCTGTCAGCAGGACTTCAATAATCGCCTGCTCGGCGGCTTTGTCGACTTCGGTCACAAAGTCGTTCTGTTGTTTGGCCGTGACGGTTACCTTTTCCAGATCAAAAGTGGCACGATTGATGATCGAGGCGGCACGGCGTGCTGCCTTGACCGCCGTGTTAAGCATAGGGTGCATAGTGCTTCCGTTAAAATAATTATCCCGTGCATTCAAAAAACTGCACGGCACATGAACAAAAAAATTAAAGAGCGGACTGTCCGGCAAAACAGTAAACTGTCGGGGTTTAAAAAGAATTAACCCCGCTGGCCGGATTTTAACCAAACCATTATTGTAAATGAACGTATCGCAAAGGGATATATCCCTCTTTTCCAATCTTCGCTTTATCCTGGTTGAAACCAGCCATCCGGGCAATATCGGCATGGTCGCCCGCGCCATGAAAACCATGGGATTTTCCCGGCTGGTGCTTGTCCGCCCCCGTCTTCCCGGCGCACTGACTCACGAATCCGCCATCCAGCTTGCCAGCAATGCCGTGGATATCCTGGAAAACGCCGAAGTCGTGGATTCTGTTGAGGAAGCCTTGAAGGACTGCCGTTTTGCCTGTGCGGTCACCAGCCGCTTCCGTGAATTTTCTCCCCCCATCATTCGGGCCCGGGAAGCCGCTGTTCATATTGCCGCGCATCCTGACCTGAATCCGGCGCTGGTTTTCGGCAGTGAAAAATATGGGCTGCCCAATGAAACCGTCGAAAAATGCCATGCCATGATCAGCATTCCGGCCAACCCGGACTATGCCTCGCTCAATCTGGCGCAGGCGGTACAGATACTGGCTTATGAATGCCGCATGGCACTCCCACAGGACGTGCTACCTGACCAGAATGTGGAATCAGCCGGATTTGAAGATATACCGGCCAGTGTGTCCCAGATAGACGGCATGCTGAACCATCTTGAAGAGGCGCTGACAACCATTGGTTTTCTGAACGAGCACAGCCCCAAAAAACTCATGCCCCGCCTGCGGCGGCTTTTTGCCAGGAGCGCGCTGGAAGTGGATGAAATCAATATCCTGAGAGGCATTGCCAGCCAGATCATGAAAAAAAAACGCCCCGACAGTCACTAGGTGTTGAGTTCCAACACGCTATTGCACGGTGCGCACCAGGCCGACAACCAGTCCTTCCAACGAAAAATCCTCTGAATCACCTTTGACAACAATCGGCTCAAAATCCGGGTTTTCCGAATGAAGCTCAATGCTGCGCCCGGCTTTTTTGAAACGCTTTACCGTCACCTCGTCGCCAATACGGGCAACCACAATCTGCCCGTCCCTGACCCGTTCGGTTTTCTTTACCGCGATCAGATCGCCTTCCATGATGCCGATATCCCGCATGGAAAGCCCTCTTACTTTCAACAGAAAATCAGGCTTGTCGGAAAAAAGCGCAGGATCAAGACGGTACTCTGACTCCACATGTTCCTGCGCCAGAATGGGAGAGCCCGCCGCAACCCGCCCGACAAGCGGTACGCTGTACGACGGATAGCGATCGGCATTGGCCGCGTCTGCATTCGGAAGGCGAATCCCTCTGGCGATGCCCGGCGTGATTTCAATGACCCCTTTCCTGGCCAGCGCCTGCAAATGTTCCTCAGCCGCATTGACCGATCGAAAACCCAGTTCACTGGCTATTTCAGCACGTGTTGGCGGGAATCCTGTCTGCTCGATGGCCCGGCTGATCAGATCCAGAATCTGTTGTTGACGCGCAGTCAGCTTTTTCATTCATGCCCCCTGTCTTCAATCAAAACGGCATCCTCATGCCGCATACAAACTGTATATTTTCACAGTATCATACCTGCTTCCTCAGCCAAATGCAAAAAAACGCACTCATCGGCAGTACCATCCGTCTGGACGCATAAAAACCCCTCATTCAAGGCCGTTGACAATCCTTGCAATACATTGAATGGTCAGGTAAAATTCCATGTTTTCTTCTTCCCACACCCGACCTGACGCCGGGGTGGGCTGTTTTTAATGTCCATAAGGAGTACTTAATGCGTCACTATGAAATTGTATTTATCGTTCATCCGGACCAGAGTGAACAGGTTCCGGCCATGATCGAACGTTACAAAAACACGATCACTTCAAAAGGCGGCGTTATTCACCGCGTAGAAGACTGGGGCCGCCGTCAACTGGCTTACCTCATCAACAAATTTGCCAAGGCTCACTATGTTTGCATGAATATTGAATGCAACCACGAGACCCTGCAGGAACTTGAAACCGCTTTCAAATTCAACGATGCCATCCTGCGTCACCTGACAGTCAAGATGAAAAAAGCAGAAACCGGCCCTTCGCCCATGATGAAATCCGTACAAAAGGATGATTCGGCAAGAAGCCGCGCTGAGCCAGAAACGGCTCCCAGCCAGCCTGCACCGGTTGCTGAAGAAAGCGCAAAAGAAGAAGCAGGCACTGCTTCGGAATAATCAGGGGAATGTGACAGGAGGAGCGAAACGCTTTTGGAAAACCGGCTTAGCCTTATTGCCAGCATCATTGAACGTGACGCGATACGCTATACCCCGGCAGGAATACCGGTCGTAACAGCCAGATTGCAGCACAGTTCGACGCAGACCGAAGCAGAGATTGAACGCATCGTCGAATTTGAAATACCGGCAACAGCCATCGGCAAAATTGCCGGTACGCTGGAAAAAACTGGAACCCGGACAAATTCAGCGTTTTACCGGCTTCATGGCAGGGAAAAGCAAGAAAAGCAAAAGCCTCGTGTTTCACATCACCAACGTGACATCCATAACGGATCAGGAATAAATTATTTATACAGGAGCCTCAACATGGCAATGGGTAGAAGATTTGATAAAAACAAAATGAAAGAAAGACGCAAACAGCAAAACCCGCTGTTCAAGCGTAAAAAATTCTGCCGCTTTACGGCAGCCAAAGTAGAACAGGTTGATTACAAAGATATCGAAACCCTGAAAGACTTCGTTCAGGAAAACGGCAAGATCATGCCAGCCCGTCTGACCGGCACCCGTGCGATCTATCAGCGCCAGGTGGATACGGCAATCAAGCGCGCCCGCTTTTTGGCCCTCTTGCCGTACACATCCCTGCACCAGTCGTAATCGCGGTGCATTTATCAGATATCGGAGAAAATCATGCAAGTTATTCTGTTGGAAAAAATTACCAACCTTGGCAATCTTGGGGATATCGTCCGCGTAAAAGACGGTTATGCCCGAAACTACCTCATCCCGCAACGCATGGCACGCCGTGCCACCGCAGCGGCTATTGAGGAATTTGAAGCGCGTCGCGCCGAACTGGAAAAAGTCGCAGCTGAAAAGCTCGCCGCAGCCAAAGGCCAAGGCGAAAAACTGGACGGCATGACAGTCCAGATTCAGCAAAAATCCGGTGTGGATGGCCGCCTGTTTGGCTCCGTCACCAATGCGGATATTGCTGAAGCACTGTCAAAGCAGGGCTTTGCGATTGAAAAAGCCCAGATTCGTCTCCCGACCGGCCCGCTGAAAACCGTGGGTGACTTCCCTGTTGCTGTTTCACTGCACACTGATGTGGTAGTCAACGTTACGGTTGCCGTACTTGGCGAACACGCATAAAAACAGCTTCACAAAAAAATCCCCGTAGCATTGCGGGGATTTTTTTGCCCTGACGGCATTTCACCTGTCCGCAGGAAGAAAATCCTCCCCTTTGAGCACACGGTGGGCATTACCCCGATCGTTCCCAATGTCGGTTCTGATAATGCCCACTCAGGGATGTCAAACGGCATGTCAGAAAAGCGATCAGGCGGCTGATCAAGATCACCCAGTTTCCTGTCCATCCGTTCGGCCTGTGGGCGAACGGCATCAAGGAAAGAGGCTCCCGTCAGAAATGACCTGGCAGACCTGCAAGTTGTGTCAGACAGCGTGGCATCTCACCCTCCTTGCAGTAAAAATGAAAAAATAAGGAGCGAACTTTAACAAAAGAAACAGCAGATGGCAGGCACCAGCTCCCGGAATAAAGCAATGGCACGGCATGAAAAAAGCCCCCCATTGATGAATGGCGGGGCTTTTTGTTCATAATCCGGTCAAATCAGCCAATTGATCCGGTTACGCAGTGTCTTCAAATGACGAAAAACGCTTTCCATATCTTCCGGGTCGATTTCCCTGGCCTGCATATACAACATCTCATCTGTCGTATCCAGAGTAATCCACTTCTCATCATCACCGATATGCAGATGGTAGGACTCCGGGCTCAGCTCCCTGTTTTTGATTTTCCCCATCATCGGTCTGACCGTTTCCACTCTCACACCTTTTGATTCAAGAAAATTCATTGTTGTCTCCTTTCATTTGTGAGTGAAAAGGGTAAGTCCAAAGCGCATACTCACATTTGAGAAAAAACAAACAATACCCGGGCTGAAAATCCTCCGGATATATGGCCACACCCGCCAGGCAGGAACGCAATTTGATCAGAATCAAACCTTTTCCTGCATAGCACACCCATCCATGAATCAAAAACGGTTTTTGCGGACTAAGGAAGAGGATGGACTTTGACAGGAAACAAAATGAACCACCATGCAGACATCAATGACAATATTGATCACATCGACACCATCATGATTTATAGCATCGATCTCGATGAGGCCATGGCATATGACAACAACAATTCTGCAGAACGGTTTTCCAAAACAGAAGCGGTAAAGGAAGCATCCTGCTGCCAGCCCCTCAGTGACAATTCAATGACATTTATCCGGAACACCGACATGAATGACGGCAAAAAAAGCCGTCAGAAAACGCGAACACGCCTGCCCCAATCCACAGGGAATAATCGGGTGCTGCAATACCTGAATCACACCCGGACAATCGTCGGGCGTGAACCCTTCAAGGGACTGGTCATTGCCGCTATGGCCGGTTTTCTGGTGCATGCGCGCCTGTTCAGGTAATCCCGATTTCTGTAGAAAGCCGATTTAAAAATAATCGGAAAAATACGGCTCCTGGTTAGGGATGATATTTTCCAGCATTTTGACTGTCTCGGTATCTGTCCTGATACGCTCCAGATCGGCAAAATAACTGGCACTCCGGTAATTCATCAGGAGCGCGGAGAGCGTCTGTATCGAAAGTGCGATGGGGTTGCCGAGCGGCTCATCCGTGATACGGTTTTTTCCGTTTTCCGTTCCGGCAACACAGAAAATGCCATTATTCCATTCCGCTACTGGATCAGATACGACAAAGTGAAAAGGTGTTTTTAAGCCGATAAAAGGAAACAACTCTAAAAAGGCCTTCACATCCACTATCCGTGCCATGTAATACGGTGTGATCGTTTCCGTGATCTCGCTGTCATCCAGGAAAAACGCCAGCGGCTCATTCTTGTAAATCTTGCCCTGGACTTCATCGATCATCGAATAGTGTGCACCGATGAAATTCCACAGCCCCTTGCGGGATTCCATATCCAGATACACCATTTCCTTGATATGAAAAATATCCTGCTCCACCCAGTAGATGACAAAACCGGTCGGCTCCCGTTTTTCATTGTAGTAAACCGCCGCGATCCGCTCTTCCTCATTTTCCCAGCGCCAGTATTCTTCCCAGTCATCCTCGTTTCTGATCAGGGCGCCATGTGTTCGCCGGGCAAAATGATCATAGGTCTTGAGTACATCAGGATGATCGATCTCGCCCCTTTCGACATACCCCGGCACATCAACCTGTTTGGGCAATTTGGCATCCGAAACGGTAAAAGACACCATGTCTGACATGATTTCCCAGCCCTTGTGGCGATAAAAAGGAATATTGTAGGGGTAGAGGTAGGATATCCACTGCCTTTTCTCGCGCATGGATTTGAGCGCTACCCGGAGAAGGTCACTCATCAGCCCGATACCGGCATATTCCGGATAAGTGCCGACCCCGGTAATCCCGCCCATGTCATATATCCGCCCATGAATATTAACGGTACAGGGATAGATGCATACCTGTGAAACCAGGTTGTCCCCGTTGAACCACCCGAAAACATCGGCCCGCTCCAGCATGGGCAGCTTCGAGCGAATCAGCTCACCATCCTCATAGCCGCCTTCCAGCAGATCCTTGCTGGTAACCTGGAACACATATCTCAGGAGCTTGTTAAACTGCTCAAGGTGCCCCTCATCCACCGGCTTTAATACCAGCTTTTCACGAATTTTACGATTTGCCATAGCTTAAGTGTTGTCCGGATCTCCGCTTCGGGTTTATCTTGCCACAAGCACAGAAAAACAGGGCAAGCCATATCAAATAACACCCAAACGGATACCCTCTACCTTACACCGGTATGGAAAAAAAAGCAGCACGTGAAGCAGGTGAAAAAGCGAGGCCGCATTGATAAAATGGGCAAAAAACGGACAAATCATGGGCAAACTCTACACCTACATTGTGGCAGAAGACACCGGTCTGGCACCCAACCCCTTTTTCCAGTGGTGCACACTTGCCCTTGCCACACCCAATCATATGCACGCCAGAGCTTTCAGCGGAGACTGGATAGCCGGTTTTTTCCCTGTGTCGGGCCAGTACCGCCTGTTGTATGCCATGGAGGTGCAGCTCAGGCTCTCCCTCTCGGATTACTTTCTCCATCCGGACTTTGAATGCAAAAAGCCTGACGTGAAAGGAACGGATGAACAGAAATACGGAGATAATTTTTACAGCCTTGAAAACGGCATCTGGCTGCAGCACCAAACCCTGCACCACCGGGGAGATGAATGGCGGCAGAAAGACACCCGGCACAACCCGCCGGTATTTGCCTCACAAAAATACTGGTACTTTGGCAAAAACGCGGTTGAGGTACCTGCCGAATTCTCAGAACTGGTTCCCCGCCAGGGTATGCAGGTCAACCACCCCCACCCAGAAAAAGCTGCCGCTTTCAAGACATGGGTTGAAGGATACCGCAAAGGCATGCATGCCTACCCTCGAGATTTTTCCGAAGCAGCAGATGATGCCTTTTCGATTTTCAGGACGCTTTGACCCTGAACAGGGCAACCATACTCCAAAAACAAAAAAGGAGGCTATTCGCCTCCTTTTCTCTGCACCTGATCTCATTTATCAGCAAAAATCCTGCAGCGACTTCATCTCGTAGATGGTCTCATCGATATTCTTCCGGCTCAGCCGGCCTTTGTTCAGGTAACGGGCAAAATTTCGCATCATGTGCTCGTTGGAATACCGGCCGACAACAAAGTTTCTGGCCTCGACTCTTTTACTCCTTGCCGGTGGTGAAATCAGGTAACTGACTTCCCCCTTCTCCCTGATTTCGCTTACCAGGACGCCGTATTTTTTTTCTATATGGTTCAGGATGAGATTGAGCTCGGCTCTTTTTGAATGAGACTGTCTATCGCGCTCGTTTTGCGGAATATCAACTTTCAGCTGTCGCGATATCAGTTCAGCGTTGGCAGGCGAGTTTAATTCAGCATGATCCATATGCATATGTCTTTCCTCACGGGTTGATTGATCCAGAACTGAAAGAACGCCTTTCAGCTCCCCTATGAATACATGGGGCCGGATCAGAAAGTTTAAAAGGTGTTTTTCAAAACGGAATAGTGTGCGCTATTTCGCCCGCAAGAGGCTTGATAAAACGCAGAATCGGGAAAGCAAGGCGGGATTTCTACACTATGTCTGCCATCAAGGTACGCAGACAGCCTGTGCAACAACACATTTTATTTCCAGCTGGCTATCAACACAGCTGGAAATAAAATGGTGCAAGGGGGCGCATCGAATAGTCTGCAATAAGGCGCATGAATACTGACATTCTTACATTCGATTTTTAAATATACCCCCAGAAATACCCCCATTTTGATTTGATGCTTTGATGAAATAAGGGAGCAAATACCGCTAAGAAACACTCATTCCCTTCACCTAATCAAGGCTGCTAGAGGTGTTTTTCGAATGTGAATTTACCCTTTATATATTGAAATAAGCCCGCGCTTTTCATATTCCTCTGCAAGAGCTTGACTCCATATGTCAGTGACATATTTAATATCTAGAATATCAATCACGAAATCAACGTGATCTATTGTGGTAATCCTAACATCTCCGTAATATCTCCAAACGCCCCCTTCACCAGCGTTATTTCCTATGTTAAGGCCGCGCAACACTCCCTGAATTACCTCGCCATTTTCCAAGGCAATGCTACACAGAGAACTGGCAACTAATTTTTGAGGAATTTCTGCCATTTTTGTCATGTCTATTATTGTTTGAGTCCAGCGAGCCATCTTTTCTCCTTATTAATATTAATGAAACACCAGAATTATTGGTACATGTGATTATCTCATATGCTAGCGTGGAAGCAGATTATGAAAGCAGGATAGCCTTTTTGCGGAATTTGTAGAACAGGGAGCCGAAATCCTCCCTTTGGCCGGCAGTCTTCCTATTTCAATAAACTGGCTATCATAGAATTTTAAGTAGAGGAATTATGTTTTCAGAAACGCCATCAGAACGCCAAGTGCGAGCACAACAAAAATTAATAAGGTTCCTGGCTGAGATAATCGCAGAGAAGATTCTTGAGGAAAATGGGTACTGCATTTCGGATTTTCCGAAAGCATCACTTACCGATCAGGAAAATACTGATACTCCGGAAAAATAAAACAAGATTCCCCTGCTTTGGTAAAAGTTGCCGTGACAGCTTATTCGCTTAGCAGTTGCTCAAAAGCGGACTGCATTTCTTCCTGGTATTCAAGATCCGGTTTAATATCGAGCATAAAAATCTCCTTTGGATCAAGTGAAGAAGTGGGTACGCCTCCAGCAGCTATCCTTACAGTGTCCGCCTTAATTCCATACTTATCGCATAAAATCACTAGCACATTTTCCAGTGCCAGTAACCGGGATTCAGCAACACCTATGTTGGAAAATGCCTCATTGAATTGCTCGTCACTGACACCATCAAATAAAAGCGTTGTATTGGCAATATAACGGCCTGCCATCAACTTCCAGTAAGAAATGCCCCATGCTGCTGCAAATGCGCTTATGGCCGTCAGATGTCGCCAATAGGCAGGGTCAGTTATTGGTTTTTCAAACGTGAATCTTGGTATAGCGTCAATAATACGCTTTTCTTCAAGCTCGCTCGCATCGATGTAGCTATTAAAGCGCAGTACGGCAAGTTCCTCACTATTAAGCCCGTCATACAGCTTTGAAATACGGTCCGTCTTCATTTTTTCTTTCTCCTTTCGATTGCTCTTTCCAGAAATTCCACGCGCTCCTGTAAAACGCTGGTGTCATACGCTTTGCGTATCATGTCCAGGACATAGGCCAGCCTGGTGCCTTCCTGTGTTTCAATGCGGCCGGAGCGCATGTCCCGGTACACAGATCCCAACTCCCTTCGGATGGCGTGAGCGTCATGCAGGTCGATCTTTGGAAGGGGGGCAGGGTCAAGTAAATTCCCTTCTTCATCAAAGACTTCCACCTCCTGTTTTTTGCCGTTTTCCATCAGATCCTTGCCTTACACAACTCTCGGCACATCGGAGTAGCGCATGCTGGTACGGCTGAAGTAAAGCTTTGTTCGCCCCTCCCAATCACCGTTACGCTGTTTCTCACAGATCAGGACGGTGTCAGGATCGTTGCGATTTACCTCTTTGCCAGCCTCAGCATCTTTTTCCTTCTGGCGGTTTCTCCATAGGATGATGACGTTATCCACCAGGTCAGTAATGGCGCCGGTACCTTTGATATCCATTTTTCCGGGCATGCCCCTTTCGTTGTTGCTCTTGCGCATGTGCGCTACCAGGTGGATGTGAACGTTATAGTCACGTGCAGCGGCCGTAAGATCATCTACAAACGCTTTCTGGCCGTTGTAATCATCCTCGCCTCTCACGCACTTCATGAGGCTGTCAATCGCGATATGTTTGCAGTTCAGTCTTTCCGCGCAATGCTTCACAACGGCGATCATGCGCCGTGCATCGGTGGTGCCCTGCTGATCGTACAGCCAGAGCTTGCCCTGTGTTGAATCAAGCCATTCCCTGACTTTTTCCTTTGATGGCTTACCGTGCTGTGTGACCTGCCGGACAATTCTTGCCAGTGTCATGGGTGGTTTCATTTCAAAGCTGGCAATGCAGACTCCCTGCTTTTCGGAAAGCCCGGCCATAACCTGCCCCTGCAGCATGGACTTGCCGGACCCGTTTTCACCGGCCCAAAGGGTAACTTCACCAGGGCGAAACTCCACGAAGCAGTTGGCAAAGGGCATGCGCGGGTTTCTCGGTGCGTCCTGTGCCGGCGCCAGGACGTGCATAACTTCATTCAGGTAGCCTGATGCCGGCCGCACTTTCTCTGCGGCGTCTGTCTCGCTCAGGTAGTAGTCAAAGTCGATATCGTCATCAACGAGTATGTTTTTCATGTTTCCCATTTTCCGTTTCTCCACATGCCCAGTTGCTGGGTTTTCCTGTCCATGAAGAGCAGCATTTCGGGCTGATATGAAATGATCTTCTGCACGGTTTCCTTTGCTTCCCTGGTAATCCTGTTGCAGTTGAAAGCGACCTTGCAGCCGGATAGAAACCGGGTATCAGGTACAAGACCTTCTCTGATGTAGACAGTGGGGTGAAGTCCGTAGAGAAGCTGTTTCTCTGGGTGCTGGAAGTCCCACTCTGCTTTGGGCGGTTCTTCTCCGTACTCAACCAAAACCAGTGATGGCTTTTTCCCCTGCTGTCTTGCCCTGATGATTTGCTGATGGCCGATCATGGCAACTCCCAAGGCCTGACGTTCGCAGCTGATGGTGTTGCCGTACCCTGACGCTCATTCCTTACCCAATTTCTCCAGGTAGCGGCCCAATCGGCTTTTCTGCCGTCCTTCCCTGGCTTTGATAGCCAAAAGTCCCGGAACCTTTCTCCAACTTCATGTGGATCAAGATCAGGTCTTTTTTGTCGACAGTAGGAAATCATCTCTTCTGATGGTTGCCAGTCATCAGGCAAGCGAGTACCTCGCGCAGCACTATCTCTATTCCCTTTATATTCCTTTTGTGTCCGTACCCCGTTTTTGGGGGTGCTTCTCGGTAAAATAGGGGGTGCTTCCGGGTAATTTAGGGCGTACTCCGTTTTTGGAGGTACTCCAACTTTGGGGGTATTTAACTCATCCGTTTTTGGTGGTGCTTTCGACATTGAAAGCTGATAAACGATGACAGATTTTGTACCCCCGACTCTTTTTCCGGTATCAACCAGAAAACCATTTTCCTGAAGAAACTTGATATTCTTCTGAACGGTCTTTATGTTTTGCTCCAGGACTTCGGAGAGATACCGCTGCGAGGGGTAGCAAATGCCCTGATCATCAGCCAGGTTGGCCATGACAAGAAGCAGGGCCTTTGCAGATGAACCGCCAACCTTTTGCCTGGACGCCCATGTCATCACCTTGAAGCTCATAGGACCTCCGAGCATCGCAGCATGGCGATCAGCGACCGGCAAAGCAAATGCGCTTGCCAACGCCTGGCATCAGGTGACTTCAGCTTGCCGATCTGCCGGGCCATTTTCATAAGATCCATAGGGGACATGGCGCCACCTCACGATCCCAGCAGTTTTTTCTGGAAAGCTATCAGGTCACTACCGCGCCAAAATGTCATAGATCCATTCCTGATTGGCTGCCCAATCTCTTTTGCTGCAACCTTCCGTAAAAAGGTTGAATCGGAAAAGGGGAAAATGGGAGCAACACCTTTTGACGGGTCGCCCTTTGTGATCTGTTTCATCCTGTACAGGCCATCAGGATTGATTACTTGCGGCTTGATGTTTTGGATAGCCATGCTTGTTTTCTCCTAAGAGTGGTGGACACGGTTATCTATTATTCACATGATTTTAAGAAAAAATAGTCGCAGTTCACCGCGCCAACGGGGTGCGGGTAACTCGCAAAATGCTCTGAAAGCCGCGAAAATACTATAATAAATGGGCGCGGGTAATTATTATCTCGGGCCAGTCCGCAAGCCGTCTGCGCGAAGGATTGTCGCCATGATTTCGGCGGTTCGGTCCGCTACGCCCTGCTCTTTTAACCAATCCTCTACTTGCTTATTTGTGGGAGCAGTGGATGGGTCTTCTGGATCGTAAGTCGTCCAAAAATTCCGAGCAGCTTGCTCAAGTCTTCGTAGCAGATCCGTCTCGTAGTCGCCCCACGGCCATTTGTGATTTCCAGTATCGATAGAATCACTATTTATCTCTTTTTTATTAACGTCTGCCATGGTAAAAGGGAAATCAGGAAAGTCCTTATCGGCGGCCCATTTGATTATCTCTTTCGGGTAATAAAGTTTGTTGTAATTTGGATATAAAATAAAATTCAAATTTTCAATGAAACTTGATCTGTTTGTTTCCTCCTTCAGTTTACCCATTGCGGCAGCATCAGAAAGCAATTGAAGCGTGTCGGAAAAAACGGCTTTAAAATCGCCATCGTGTGCAGCACGCGCCAGAGCATCAATAGTTGGGTCATAACCATGTAGCAAACTTGCAGCCTGCCACCCCTCCCACGCATCCCTTCTCAGCCAGTGCTTTTTTCTTTCTTCATCCATAAAACTTCTCTCCTTGGTAGTGGAAAACTGCGCCGGCCGGATAGGATATTCCCGGTTTTTCCTCTCGTCGAAGTAGGCGCAGTTATTTTGAAATTTTAATTATTCATGGCCTCTTGCTTCAGCAAACTTGCATTTACAGCCTCTACTACTGCCTGGGCCATATCGATCAAATGAACCACAGCCCAATCTGCACCGCAAGGGCTGTCATTGCACTGGACAACACTGGTAGCGGAAGAGAGAAGGCATGACACTTGGGCTAAAGCATCGGTGATTGGCACGTTTTCCCGAACGGCGAACAAGCTGTCATGCTGCGAATTACAGTGAAAAAATGCGTGTTCCTGCAAGGTGCGCTTCACGGCTTTGTCATTGCTCATGGCACACCTCCATTTTCAGCGAATGATTCGCCGTTTCAATGACGGCCATTGCCATTTCAAGGAGGCAGTAAATGCTGTACATGGAATCTGCATCAGGGTTGCAAAATGCAGAATGAGCGATATTTCGCGCTGTTGAAACGAAATTTCCGGCCTCGTCCAGTGCGACGGTAACGGGTACCCCGGGGTTAACGGCAAATAATTCTGGGTGGTCTTTATTGAACGTGAAAAAGCCGCAATGCGTGGTCTTTGCCTGGTGCAATTTTGCTTTCGGCCTGTTTTGTGTAGAATGGTTTTTAGCCATAGCTGCTACTCCTTTTCAGTAGTGATTATGGTCAGGCAGCCAAGGTGCTCCAACACCTTGAACTGCCGCTTTTCCTGATACCGTCAGGCACGGTTAAAACCTCTTCAGAGCGCGTTATCCTCCTGCGATTCACTTTCCTCAAGCATGCTCTGCCGACGCTCTACAGGTGGCGCCTTCACAAAGAGCTCATGCAGTGTCTTGATAGCCAGCATGGCCTGTAGGTATTCTCTTGCCCATGTCGGCGGTCCAGAGGCTGCCCAGGCACTTACTGTGTTCCTGTGCAACTCCATCTTCCGGCAAATATCTGCCTGTTTCCAGCCCAGTTCCCGCAATGCCGCCTTGAATTCTGCGCCTGTCATCCTGTTTTACCCCGCATAAAATAGTATTTGTTTTTGCACATTATACAGGACATATTTTATAAATACAGCATAATTTATGTGCCACCACAATTTAACATAACGTCTGTTATGCGAAATTCATATGTAGCGGCTAAGTAGTAATGTCCGAATATAGCCAAGTAGAAATGTCCGCTTTCTTCCTTATAAAACAAGGAAGTATCCTGATAGACCCACGTCAGCACAGGAGACATTTCAATGAGAAACGTATCGGAGATTATTACTGTGAGCATGCAAGAAATCAACCGCCTCAAAACAATCCAGGCCATCATTGACCGTCACATGACCACTTCCATTGCTGCCAACAGGCTCGGACTGTCAGACAGACAAGTCCGCCGACTTGTTGAAAGATACCGTGACGAAGGATCGTATGGTCTTATTTCAAAAAAACGCGGCAAGCCAAGCAATAACCAGTTGCCCGGAGAACTGAAGGAAATGGCGCTTAAAATCATCCGCGACCATTACCATGACTTCGGACCAACACTTGCGTGCGAAAAGCTGGCCGATACCCATGGCATTCATCTGGCCAAGGAAACTGTCAGGCGATTAATGATGCGTTCAGGTATCTGGATTCCACGAAAAATGCGAACGCCAAAGATTCAGCAGCCACGTTACAGGCGTGCTTGCCTGGGCGAACTTATCCAGATTGATGGTAGTGACCATCGCTGGTTTGAAAATCGGGCACCAGCATGCACCCTGCTCGTTTATGTGGACGATGCGACCAGCCGCCTCATGCACTTGCATTTTACCCGCTCTGAATCCACCCTGAGCTATTACGTTGCGACACGGCAATATGTCGAGAAACATGGCAAACCCATGGCCTTTTACAGCGACAAGGCAAGCGTTTTTCATGTGAACAAAAAACAGGCCACCAGCGGCAAAGGCCATACCCATTTTGGCCGTGCCTTATACGAACTGAACATAGAAGGATTTTGTGCACACACTTGCCAGGCAAAAGGCCGTGTTGAACGGGCACACCAGACCTTGCAGGACCGTCTTGTGAAAGAACTCAGGTTGAAAAAAATAAAAACCCTTGAAGAAGCAAACGCTTATGCTGAAGAGTTTATCCAAATTTACAATATGAAATTCGCAAAAGAACCCCGTCACAGCAATGACGCTCACCGCCCGCTTCGCGATGATGAAGATCTTGATCTCATCTTTACCTGGCGCGAACAGCGATGTGTATCAAAACGCCTGACCATCCAGTACGACAAAAAACTTTACCTCTTTGAAGATAATGAAACCACACGCCGCCTGATAGGACATTACATTGATGTGTACCACTACCCGGATGGAAGGATAGAACCACGGGCGAATAACACTCCCCTTCCCTTTGTTATCTATGATCGGCTCTCAGAAATAGATCAAGGGGCTATTGTGGAAAACAAACGGCTTGGTCACGTTCTTCAGCTGGCACAGGCTGTCCAGGAAAAACGAGAAAACAGACGCTCACAAGCTGGCCCGACATCTATAGAAGCACCTCGCCGACGAGGAAAAACACCAGGCAAGAAATCCCAGCGAGCATTGGATGACAATGATGTCCTGGAAGCATGGCAGCAGCTGCAACAGTGTGCGTAAAAAGTGAGGTTAAAGGATGATACTGCCCTTTTGTTTTGCCGCTACCAGGTCGCTTTCAGCGGCCGTGCGTAGACGTACAAAATCGCTTTCCCTCATTTTTGAAAACTCTCTGGTGAAAATATTGTAGGTGAGCATGATCCATTGCTCACCTTCTTTTTCCACAGAATAGGCCATGATAACAGCGCCGTCCATCGTGACTTTATTGAGGCGAAGGAGTCGCCTGTTGGGATAATCTAGACGTCGAGGTTGTCCGTAATGTCTGCTAAACACGTCCATAACTTCTGTCGAGAACCCAGGATGGTGTGATTTTTTATGAGTTTCGTAACTCTCACGTATGGCATCATCGACATTTTGATGACAATCTCGAATCGCCTTCTCGTCGAAAGGCTGTTCTTCAACGATATAAGGCGGCCCGACATACCAGCTCGGGTCACGATCCGGATCAATTTCGATCGCCAGGATGGTTCTGCTTCCGACATCTGTACATCTCCAGGTTTGCCCTGTTGATGTCATGAATTCAGTGCCAATACTAAAATCCTCAAGCTTCATCCTTAGTCCTTGCTCAACAAATCATTCAAATACAAAGCATTAGTATACCTTCTGCCTGTGCTTGCATGAACGTCAAAGCGCCTAGTTTTGCAATATTTCAAATATAGTTGTATAGTTATATTATGGATACGAAACAAGCAACAACGACTTTTGAAGCCCTCTCTTCAGATGTGAGGCTGGATATCTTCAGGCTACTCGTCAAGCATGCGCCGGATGGACTCGTTGCAGGCGAAATAGCAAAAGCACTGGATATTCCTTCAACTAACCTCTCCTTTCACTTGAAAGGGATTACACACAGTGGGTTGGTCAACATGGAAAAGGAAGGCCGTTACCTGCGGTATCGCGCCAATATCCCTCTCATGCTTGAGCTGATTGGCTATCTGACGGAGGAATGCTGCTCAGCTGATCCGGAAAAATGCATGAGTTATCGGGCTGATTGTGGCATTCCCGCTGGTTTTTTGCCTGATCCGGCTGCCAAAAAGAAAAAATGACATCTAGTAAAAGGATTACTGACATGAGTACACAGGAAAAAAACGAAACGATTATCAGAGACACCGTGCGTACCGGCTATGCCGCTATTGCTATTGGTGCAGAATCTCCGTGCTGTTGTAGTGGGCGCAGCGGTCCATCAGACCCTGCTCGACTTGCTGCTGCTATGGGGTACGATGCAAACGATCTTGCCAACTTGCCGGATGGGGCCAATATGGGTTTATCCTGTGGTAATCCGGTTGCGATTGCGGCACTGACTGAAGGCCAGGTTGTACTTGATCTCGGCAGTGGCGGCGGCTTTGATGCGTTTCAGGCTGGTGAAAAGGTGAAGATGGCAGGACGGGTTATCGGTGTGGACATGACAGCCGAAATGCTGGGTATCGCCAGAAAAAATATTGGACAGTACAGAGAACGAACTGGACTGGATAATGTGGAATTTCGTCTGGGCGAGATTGAACACCTTCCTGTGGCAGACAGCACCGTTGACGTCGTGCTTTCAAACTGCGTCATCAATCTTTCACCCGATAAGCCCCAGGTCTGGCAGGAAATCCATCGGGTATTAAAACGGGGCGGCAAGTTATCTGTTTCTGACCTGGCCATTCTAAAACCGCTTCCGGAAAAGGTGCGTGAGATGGCTGCTGCTCTCGTCGGTTGTGTGGGCGGTGCGGTATTGGTTGATGATACCCGTGCCATGCTGGAAAAGGCTGGATTCACTTCCATTATGCTGACTCCAAAGCCTGGCTATGTGCAGCAGATGCAAGACTGGAATGATCCACTTTACAAAGAGATTGCTGAAGCGTTGCCGGAGGGTGAAAAACTGGAAAACTATGTTGTCAGCCTGAGTATAGAAGCCAGAAAAAATGTCTGATAAGAAAAATACAGATTTAACTGATTCCGAGAAACCGGCTCCTCTTAGCAATCTTGATACTTATCTTGACTTCCTGGTTTCGCAGTTGGATGCAGTTTTCCCTGGCAATCCTGAATCACAGTCCGCTGATAAACATGATGAACTTGGAAACGAATTAAGAAGACGTTTTCCTATAAAAAGAAAACATCATCACGTCTGGGCCCATTATCTCAGGAGCTGGTCCAACGGAAGAGATATTCACTATATTTCAAAGAGCGGGAAGATCAGCAACGATAGCATCGCCGGTCTTGCTCAGGAGCGTGATTTTTACAAACTCGAAAAAATTGAACCTGATGAGCTAGCTTTGATTGAAGCACATTTTACGCATGTTCATCCTTCATTAAAAAAAGCCCACCAAAAGAGATTAGACCTTTACAAAAGGCGATATGAAAAACTTGAGCTGATACGAAAGAAAGGCAGTCATATACCTGGTGTGGAGGCTTTTGTTGAATGGTGCACCTACAATCTCATTGAAGGTGAAAACTCGGCCATTGAAACCTATGCCAGGCCCGTCTTAGACGCTCTTGTCAAAGGTAATTTATCTATTCTCGATAAGAGAGAAAATTATGTGAATTTCACGAAGTTTCTTTCCTTGCAGCTAACGAGAACAAAAGCCTTGAGAGACAAATTCACACGAGCACTGAGGGCAGACAATTCTCCTGATTCACTAAAACTGGCCAATTTAATTGAAAAGCACTGGTGGTATCTGTACTTTATGTTTGGGGATAATATCAGTACAGATTTTATTCATAACTCAGATTCTTATCGTTGTACCATGTGCACCAATAGAACGGGCATTGAGTTCATTACTTCTGACTGTCCAGTAGCTAACATTCATCCCCAACCCACTGTAGAGATGATTAATTATTATCCTTTATCTCCTGAAAGAGCATTTATCATTTCCAATACAGAAGAATTCCCTGTTCACCGCGAGATTAACACCGATGAGGAAGTGGATTTTCTAAACAGGAAAATTGTTGCAGCAGCTTACGAGAACGTTTTTGCCAGCAATGCGGAGATTTTGAATAGATACCGCCCTCATTATTTGAATACACGGCAATAGAAAAAGTGGACATTTCTACTTAGCCCGAAAGCGGACATTTGAGCTAAGTCTTGACATCATAATGTGGATAATTTGTGACATATAACGGCAAAACAGCATGAATACTATGCATCAGCGACTCGATCATTTGCACAATAAACAGGCATGGTGCACAGAAAAAGTTATCCACAGTTATGCCGCATTCCCCCGCAATGAAATAATCTCCGCGCCGGCCTTCAACTTATCCAGGTAATCGGCCCATTGCTGCATCATCTTCTTGCGCTCCGGCAGATGGGCAGTCCGGTTGTACGCGCGGCCATTCGGGTCCCTGACGGCATGCGCAAGCTGATGCTCAATCAGATCCGGACGGACACCCAGCACTTCATCCAGGATGGTCCTTGCCATTGCCCTGAAGCCGTGGCCCGTCATTTCGTCTTTGCCAATACCCAGACGGCGCAAGGCTGCCAGGATGGCATTGTCAGACATTGGGCGCTCACCAGTCCGGGCACTCGGGAAAACATACCGGCCACGCCCGGTTAATGGGTGCAGCTCTTTCAAGATGGTTACTACTTGCCGCGCCAAGGGGACAATGTGCTGCGTGTCGGTCTTGGTAACGGTGTATCGCCATTCGGCTGCATCAAGATCAATATCAGCCCATTCAGCCGTTCGAAGTTCTCCGGGACGGACAAACACATAGGGTGCGATTTTAAGCGCACAGGCAACCGGCAAGGTACCGGTATAGCCATCTATCATGCGCAACAGTTCTGCTACCTGTTTCGGCTCTGTCAGTGCGGCCATGTGTTTTACATTGCGGGGCTTCAGTGCGCCCTGTAAGGCTCCTGCCGGGTCATGTTGCGCCCGCCCGGTTACAACAGCATAACGCATGATCTGACTGCAAATACCCCTCAACCGGTGCGCTGTCTCCAGCTTTCCCTGCTCTTCCACGCGGCGCAGCACACTCAGAAAATCAGGTGCGGTAATGGCATCTATTGGCCGGGCCCCTATCAAGGGGAAAACAAGACGCTCCAGCCTGGCCATCACGTTCTTTGCCGTGTTGTGTGTGAAATTGGTTTTCTTGGAATGCCACTCCCGCGCCACTGCTTCAAACGTGTTTGCCGCTGCGGCGATCCTGGCGGCCTTCTGCGCTTGTTTTATCCCGGCCGGATCAATGCTGTTGGCTATTTGCGTTCGCGCCTCCTGCTGCCGCTTACGGGCTTCAGCAATGGAAACATCCGGGTACTTTCCAATGGACAGCAGCTTTTCCTTGCCGTCTATCCGGTATTTCATGCGCCACAGCTTGCCCCCCGATGGCGTTACCAGCAAGTACAGGCCGCCACCGTCCGGCTTTCTGTATGCCTTTTCCGCTGGCTTTAGCTTGCTTACTTCCCTGTCTGTCAGCTTTCCCATAAGTATCCCCATAGCCTGGGGGTACTTTATTTTGACTCGGGGGTACTTTCATCAAAATATACCCCCAGCATACCCCCGATTACATGATAACGCATGAAAGCGAATGAAACAAAAAACCCGCATAATCTATTGTGATTATACGGGTTTTTGATGGAGCATGAAGGCTTATGAAAGTGCCTTTTGGTGCGAAGGGGGGACTCGAACCCCCACACCATAACTGGCGTCAGGACCTAAACCTGGTGCGTCTACCAATTTCGCCACCCTCGCAACTGAAGTCATGTTTGACGGCAGGCATTTTACTGCATTTGCCTGTCTTTGTATCAATTTACACATACAGCAAACCGTCAGCCTGACATGTTACCCCAAAATAGAAAAAACAACGCCGGCAGCGATCAAATAATTTCAGAGATGTTCTTGTTCAGTCGTTTTTAATTTAACATGAGGGTTGTTTTCAACCCGATAGAAAACAATGGCTGTCGACCACTACGAAAACTTTCCTGTTGCCTCTGTCCTGCTCCCTGCCAGGCTGCGTTATCCTGTGGAAGTGATTTATGCCTTTGCCCGATCGGCTGATGATATTGCTGATGAGGGCGATGCCACACCTGAAGAGCGCCAGGCTGGACTGGATGACTACCTCAAGGAACTCGACGCCATAGAACAGAACCTTCCTTCAAAAAACGCGCTCTTTATCCGTCTGAAAGATGTCATAAAACAGTACAGCCTTCCCCTGCAGCCTTTTCGTGATCTGATATCGGCTTTCAAGCAGGATACGCATACTCTTCAATATCACACCTACCATTCGCTGCTGGATTACTGCCAGCGCTCGGCCAATCCGGTTGGCCTGCTCATGCTGCACCTTTATGGCGCAGCGACAGAGGAAAACATCCGCATGTCCGACGCCATCTGCACGGCACTCCAGCTCATTAATTTCTGGCAGGATGTTGCCGTGGACTGGCAAAAAAAACGGATTTATATTCCCCAGGAAGATCTTGCACGATTTGGTATAACGGAAGAGATAATTGCCAGTGCCACTGTCAGTGATGCCTGGTGCTCGCTCATGCAGTTTGAAATCCGACGGACCCGCAAGCTCATGCTTTCCGGTGCAGCACTGCCAAAACGCATACCCGGGCGTATCGGCCTGGAACTGCGTTTCATCGTAAACGGCGGATTGAGAATACTGGATCGCATAGAATCAGCCGGGTTTGACATTTTCAGCAAACGTCCTACCTTAAAACGCCGTGACTGGCTTTCCATCTTCTGGCGCAGCCTGATATATCCCTACTGACATCCCCAACTAATCGTGTCTTACACAAACAATCGAGACACAATAAAAGATTACAACTTGTTGAATTTTCATTTGTTTTGGGATAGTATGCGTCTTTCTATTTTTGACTGTGTCTTTGGAGGTGGTTTATGGCCCGTGTGTGCCAGGTGACAGGCAAGAAGCCTATGTCAGGCAATAATGTCTCTCATGCGAATAATAAGACGAAGCGTCGCTTTTTGCCCAATTTGCAAAACAGGCGTTTTTTTGTGGAATCGGAGAATCGGTGGGTTTCGCTTCGCCTCTCCAGAGCCGGCTTGAGGACGATTGATAAGCTGGGGATTGACGCGGTGCTGGCTGATATGCGCGAGCGCGGTATTAAGGTTTAACAGGAGATAGTTATGGCGAAGTCAGGCAGGGAAAAGATTAAGCTGGAGTCTACGGCTGGTACGGGGCATTTTTATACGACGACGAAGAATAAGCGTACTACCCCGGATAAGCTGGAGATTGTGAAGTTTGACCCGAAGGCAAGAAAGCATGTGCCTTATAAGGAAGCGAAGATTAAGTGATTTTTTGCTACCTGATATATTGAAAAGCCCCGCGTTTTTTGAAGTGAACCCTTAAAGTTGGACAGCCAACGCTTAAGGGTTTCACTTTATGGGCAAGAAGAAATACAGTCTGGAATTCAAGCGAGAGGTTGCGCTCCATTATCCCAACAGTGGGGAGGGTGCCAGAAGGATCGGAAAACGTTTCGGCATTGATGCAAAATCTGGTATGGCGGCGGCTTGTACAGTCAGCAGATGGGAGCGTCTTTACCGTCAAGGCGGTATCATAGCCCTTCAAAGTAACCGAAAAGGACAGCCCCGATTGTCAGAGAAGAAAGCAAACCCCGTCAATACCATGACAGCTCTCTTCCTGAATTCAAAATCATCCAGGAAGCGCTTGAGTATCTTCGCGCGGAGAATGCCTATCTAAAAAAGCTGCAAGCCCTGATTCAGGAGCAAAAGAAATCAACGCAGCCAGTAAAGCGCAAATAATATCAGTCCTGCAAAGGCGTATAGGGAAGAGTCACTACGGATCTCCTGAAACGGGATTTTACGGCTGACAAACCGAATCAGAAAGGGGTGACAGAGGTGACTGAATTCAATGCCAGAGGTAAAAAGCGGTATCTTTCACCGATTCTTGATCTGTATAACAGAGCGATCAGGGCTGGCAATACCAGAGACGATTTATCAGGAAAAACTGCGACAGCACGATGTCACTGTATATGGGTGAAGAAGACGGATTATTTTCGGTTGCATTATTTGTAGTAGTTTAGACCTGATCTGACAGAAGCCGGTTTTGTTTGGGTATCTGTCAGATTACATCTGGATCAGATTTTTCTCCTTCCAGACATTCAATCCATCAAGAAAGGTCTGCATGGGCGTTCTGCCACAGCACATTTTTTCCCTGATGGGTTCGTTCATTATTGTAATAATGAAGCCAGTTGTCCAGATCGGATTGCAGTGAATCCAGATCGTAGTACAGTTTTTTCCGGAATGCCACCTGGTAAAACTCCTGTAAAACAGTCTTGTGAAAGCGCTCACAGATACCGTTTGTCTGGGGTGACCTGACTTTCGTTTTCGTGTGATCGATGTCATTGATTGCCAGATAAAGCTGATAATCATGGTTCTCAACGCGGCCACAGAACTCTGTTCCCCTATCCGTAAGGATGCGTAATACCGGTACATCCTGGGATGCGTGAAACGGCAGCACCCTGTCGTTGAGCAAATCTGCTGCGGTAATGGGTGTCTTGCTGGTATACAACTTACAGTGAGCAACACGGCTATAGGTATCAACATACGTTTGTTGATATATCCGGCCTACTCCTTTCAGGGTACCGACATAGAAGGTGTCCTGAGAACCCAGATAACCCGGATGGGCGGTTTCTATCTCGCCATGAACGATGTCATCCTGCTTTTTCTTCTCAAGAGCGGCAACCTGTTCTTCCGTGAGAATAATACCTTCGCTGGCTACCTTGGCTTCCAGTGCTTTCAGGCGTTTTTTGAAGTTCTCCAGGTCATGGCGCAGCCAGACAGATCGAACACCGCTGCCAGATATAAAAATGCCGAGCTTTCTCAGCTCATTACTGGTGCGGACCTGACCGTGGGCCGGGTAGTCGATGGCATATTGAACAACAGCTTTTTCTGTGGCTTCTTCTGTCCGGTTCTTGAGATTGGGAACACGTCTGCTCTGGTTTATCAGGGCATCAATACCCCCTTGTCCTACTTGCTCGTGATAGCGATAAAAGGTATCACGTGATACGCCCATGACTTTGCAGGCTTTCGATACGTTATTGAGCTCGGATGCCAGATTAAGCAGCCCGACTTTGTGTTTGATGATCGGATTGGTAGTATGTAACATGAGAGTTACCTCCTTAAGGTTTTGTTTACGGATTCGACACCCATATCAAAACCGGTAACTCTCTCCTTTGCAAGAGATAACTGTCAGATTAGATTCAAACTACTTCACATTATTCGTCAACTGTAACTCCTCGGAGTCAGCCAGTAAACCCCACCGTCAAGCGAGCTGTTGCCGACTATATCGGATGCACTGTTGATCGTTGCCCGAATACAACCTTTATACCGGTTCAGACAGTTTGATTTGCGTATTACCAGTCCTCCGGAGACCCCACCTGTTTCGGCTCCACCAGCAGTTTTTCCCCGACTTTGGCAGAACGTACCCTGACCGGTCTCCAGTCGCTGCCCAGCGCCATCGTACGGGTGATATCCGGTGCTGCCTCAAGCGTAATAGTGCCTGAAGCTTCTTTAAGCAGGAGAAAACGCAATACCCCGTCCTTTCCTGTTGCCAGTATCTGCAAGGGGGTGCCATTTAACGATATACGCACCGGGTAATCTGAAAAAATATGCATCGGGTCGCCCGATCCGGGTACGCGCGTAAAGAGCATCTCATACTCGGCCACTTTCTCCCCGGCCTGCGCAGGCCGGATAGTCACCCCTGCCGGATCATCCAGCTTCCGCTCCTTTTTACAGAGCGTGACAAACCACGAAGTAACCACATGGCGCCCCATCACCCACTGCTCCTGCCGGGCGCCTGCCAGCAGCTCCTCTGCCGTGACACGCTTTTCCCCGGCATCCTTGCGCGAGAAGCGGATCACCTCCTCAGGCACGATATTTTTCGTCCAGGTAAAAAGGACAATCTCTGTATCACGCGGAGAAACCGGCGGGAGCGAGACATCTTCCTTTTCCCGCTCAATGGCCAGGTCTACCGTGTGGTAACAGCGGTTTTCAATATAAATACGGGTATATGCCTTGCCTGAAGCGTTATCCTGGGCACGGGCTATCGGCAGTAAAAAGACCATGCAGCAACAGACGGCCAGCACACTCCGGCAAAAACAGGAAAAACGCATCATGGTGTATTCACCCGGTAAGGCATCACCTGCTTTACCGGCAGCCATTTTGAAAAATTGCCGATCGGTTTGGGCGTTTCCTTCACATCAATCTCCCGGCGCAGCGCATCAGCCACATCGGCATAGGCCGGGTCTTTGGGCTGACCGTCTTCACCGCGCCGGTATATCCCGGCCAGCATGTAAAGACAATCCACATTGCCCAGCCGCGCCCCTTCACGCAGGGCACGGATCGCGTTTTTCGGATCATACTCATACATGCGGTAAATAATCGCCAGTTCGTGCCCGGCATTGCCGTACCCCTGCCTTAATGCCTTTTCCAGCCAGGCCTTGGCCTGCTCACGCTTCGTTTGTGCTTCCGGCCCCCTTTCATAGCGATTCTGGAAATACAGATTCGTCCCCCATGCCGTCATCGCCGCCATGGAACCTTTCTCGGCACCCTCCTTTACCAGCCGCCAGGCGGTATTCATATCCCTTTTGACTCCCCAGCCGTTCTGGTAGGCTTCAGCCAGGAAAAGATACCCGTCCGGGCATCCCATCGAAGCAGCCCGCTCAAAAAGCGCCACCTGGAACTGCAGACGGGGCGAATACCCTGGCACTTTCATGAAAGTATGCCGGTACATCCGTCCCAGATAAAGTGCTGCTTTTGCATTGCCCCTGGTCAGCGCCTTTTCATACAGGCGCTCCGCCCTGAAAAAATCCGGCTCAACATCCTTTCGGGCATTTTCATAATCAATCGCTTCCTGGAAAAGCCTTTCCCCGACCGCGCCACCCGTCGGGCATTTTGCCGAGAGCACGATCGGCTGGATCGACGCCGCATGGGAATCATTACCCACAAAAGCGCTGCAGAAAAAAAACAGTCCGACCGTAATCGAGAAAAATCGCAAGGGGCCGCCCCAATGGCCTTTTCCCGTCCGTTTCAAATCAATCTGCTGCAAGTGTCTGTCCCCCATCTTCCTGTTCGTGCCGCCAAAAGCCGCATAGCCTTTCTGCCAACACGAAATTTTACACCGGAACCACCCTGTAACGGAACCGTCTCCACAGAGGAACAAACGGGTAAAAACACCGCATTTCTCATAGATGGAAAATACAAACATCCGCCCGACAAAAAGCCGCTGCATCATCCGTAACGATGACGCAGCGGCTTTGAACCGGTTTTTACAGAATAACAGACGTTAGCTGATCCGCCTCAAAAAGCGCGGCTGAAGCGTTACGCACTCCCTTTCCGATGTACTGTCCAGGTAGCGGCAGATCGCCCGCTCAAACGTATCAGCCTTGCCTGTGCCGTGCAGGTAGCGCAGCACCACCGCCTGCCGTCCGCTGGGCGTCGCCACGATCGTGCCCGGCGGGTAAAAATACGCCATGCCGTGCCGCGTCTCGTGCACCTCCTCTACTGAGCGCCTTTTTTCCAGCTCGCCTGCCAGCTTCTCTATCCGGATTTCCACCCGGGGATGTCCATCCGGCACCGCACGCTCTGCCTCGATTTTCCGAATACGCCGGTCATTTTCAAACGCCACACCCCGAAGGGCGTCGACAAGTACCCGCCCCACACTGTCCAGACTCTCGCATTTCACCATATCATCCCAGCACTCCGGATCACGGCGAAAATACTCGCGCCAGTCATTCGGGCGTTTCGGATAAAGCACATACGAAAGCGATACCCGCCCGGCAAGCGGTGTGCTCACCCCGGCCTGGCGTGCCACATTTTTCACCAGCTCGCGGTACATGCGTCCTTCACGGCTTACCGATATTTTCGGCATTTTTGCGCCTTTAGGCACAAAGCGCTTCCAGTAGCTTTCTGCCGCCACCGGCAAAGGCAGGCTCAGGACAATCATGATGCCCTCCTGATCGCAAACAGCCATTTATCCATCGCTTCCAGGCGATAAGGCACCGCTTTCTCCCTCTTTGTCTTCCTGCCGGGCTTTTCTGTTGCCGCAACAGCCCTTTTCCCTTGCATTGCTTTTCGCTGGGCCGATGAGGGCAGACTTGCCATCGGCATCCGCCGTTTTTTTGCACCAACGCCCCAGATTCTCACCAGTGCCGTTCCTTTCATGTCCCAGCCAATGACGCGCACCATGCGGGTTTCCTCCTGGAGTTCCCTCAAGCGCTTTCTTATCGTATCCGGCGAACACAGCAGCCGCTTTGCCATCGCTGCCACCGTCATCGGCGCCTCATGCAGGCAATCCATGATCAGCCGCTTCTGCTCGTCATTACTTAATCTGATACCAGCCATTTTTTCTCCCTCACCAGTCAGTTGCCCTAGGGCGTGTTAACACGCCCTAACCCGTTTTCTATCGCATTTCCCGCTGGATCTGCGGCGAGAGTGCCAGCGAAAAAAAGAGCCTGCCAATACATTCCCCCACCGCAATCCGGCAATACCCGCTGCCCGCATTAAAAAGCGTCAGCATGATCTCCCCCTTCAACGTCCCGTCCACGACCAGTGGCGCACAAACCAGCCCCTGTGCAGCCATCATGCGGGTATTGCAAACGTACCCGATGAGTCCCGGCGGCATATCACTGATCTCGACCCCGGCAGACACCATCCGGTATTGCCCTGGCGGGATAAACCCCTCATGCCGGGCAAAAAGCGCATATCCCGACCCCTCGCGCGTTTTTTCAAGCCTGCCGCTTACCCTGATCACATCCCCTCCCTTTTTCATCAGCCTCTCCTGTTTCTCCCGTTTTCAAAAACACCCGCAGACGTGCCAGATGTTCTCTTGCCTTTTCACCCCCTGACGCCGTCACCCCCGCACCAGCAATGGCCGTCCCTCTTTGCGGCACCGGCGGCAGCGTATCCGCGCATGCCTGCTTTTCCGCCACAATGCGCGTCCAGCGCGTTTTTGCCATCTGCCAGGACGCCTTTTTCAGGTCATAAAACCCGAAGGCATACGCCGACCAGAAAAGTACCGGGTCTGTCCAGACATCCTTTCCTTTTGCCCGGTGCCATGCCTGCAATTGCGCATCGCCAAAAAGCGACTCATAATCCGGTTCGGCACGGCATAACAGCAAAAACTCCGGCAATGTCGGTGGCCAGGGCTTTTTCCGGCAACCCATCAACCCCTGCCTTACCTCCCCCACCTTCAGCCCGGCAAGCGCACCGGCCCATACCGCCTTCACATGGCCCACATCCGTGTTACGCCACATATCCGCAAAACGGGCACCGTAAATCGCTGCCAGCTCGGAAAAAAGCGCCTCCACATTGGCCAATGTCGAAGACGAAACCACTGCCGGTGTCTCTTCCGCTCTCCCGGCCTCAGCCATAAAACCCATCGTCATCCACATCCTTCCTGTCACAAGCCGGGGAAGACTCAAGAACACGCGCACGTCCTTCAATCGTCAGGAAAGCCTCCCTGCCGCCATCCGCACGCCACCCCGTCAACCCTTCCATGACCCGCTTTCTCTCCATATGGGCCCCGCCCTGGCTTGCCTTTCCATGAGCAACGGCCCCATGCGCCGTTATCGACGCGGCATCCTTCGCCCAGCGCTCCACAATCCGCACGACATACGCCGGCCCGATCCGCTCATCCGGTCTTGCCCTTTTTGCTTCCTCACATGCTGCAGCCACGGTTTCCGGCGAAATACCCTGATGCGCCAGCGCCATGATCCGAGGATCACCCGGGCGCGCCTCAACCCCGGCAGCACGCATCGCCAGGGCCAGATCCTGCGCACTGAAAGCGGCAGACATATCGGCATGCCGGCTCTTCTTGTCTCCCTCCCGGTCTTTTTCAGCAACCCCGTCTATCGTTTCAACAGCCGCTTCCACAACAACATCTGCCATATCCCCAGGCACATCGCCCTGAATGTCTACCGCTGTGCGAAAAGCCCTGTTTTCCTCGGTCATAGCCATAAATGCATCTTTATTTGCATTTTTTGCAATATTTGCGCCATTAATGGCTTGCTTTTCATTCGGCATACTGCTACCATCTGCTCTAGACACTCCGTACACTTGATTTTCAGGATGACCCAAAGAACCATGTTTGCATCCGAGCACACCAGAAAACAGCCGATCTTCGCTCTCTCCGGCATCGGCAATCCGCTTTGCCATCCGTCGTTTTTCCTCCCTGGCGTGGGCAATCTGGCGATTCACTTCGGCCTGTTTTTGCGCCTTCCCGATTTCCGTTTCCGCTCGCAGGTTGACCAGCCCCTTTTTTCCTGCCAGCCAGAATTGCGATATAACCAAATCAATCGCCTTGCGCTCTGCGGCACTTTCCGCCCGCAGAAGCCGGTAAAGTGTCCGCCGGTCTTTCGGCAGCGGCTTTTGCGTGGCATAAAAGGTATCGAGCATCAGCCGGTAAGCGCCATGTTCCATCAGGCTCAAGTGCCCGGTATCGCGCTGGTAGTCTCCAATAAAATGCTTGTAGAAATTCACTCTCCCCTCCGCGCACAGATATTGCAACAGGCGGCACCATCGGCAAACTGTGTCGGAAAAGACCGGCTTTTGCGGCATACAGGACAATACCGTCGTGACCAGTTAAATGCCGTCATACGCTTTGTCCTTTCGCGATATTTGTGTAGTGCAACTAAATCCCAATCACACATGTCAGCCTCCCAAAAAGCAGCGGCACAGGCAAAAAAAGGCGAAAAAATCCCCTGCAATTCCCATTGCCACCAGAAAAAGACCCTAAACGGTCTACAATAAGGAAAAAAAATTGCGGAACCACAACAACAGGAGCGGCAAAATCGGGTTCAATAAGACATTAACCCTCGAAAAACCATTGATCAGCCTTTTTCCCCGGCATGAGAAAAGCCATGTCACACTCCCGCAAGCAACCGCGGAATTACTGTACAACAAGCCTGGCCAGATAGAGAGAAACAACCAAAAATGGTCTCAATAAAAAAATATCACTTGCACATCCCTGTAAAACAAAACATTTATGGCATAAACTCCCTTTAAAATACGTAACATAAATAAAAAACAGACCGAATATTGAATATTAGACCATTTTCGGACTTTAATCAAGTCACAAATGGTTTGTTTGATGCTCCATAATAGGATCATGTATTGCTTTATGAAGAGAAAATCTAAAGATATCGTTGCAGAGCGCCTGGACTACCTTATGAAGTCACATCCGAATCTTGGCACCCAGATGAAACTTGCCAAGAAGACCGGAATAGGACAGACCACAATTGGCAGAATACGCCGCGGCGAAGTCAATGCCACCGCAGAAAACCTGCGTGCCATTGCTACAGCATTTGATGTGCCGGTTGGTTTCTTTTTTGATGACGAACCCTATATGAGCAGCCTGGGGGAAGCAAACTGGAGTTCAGACCGTTTGCCCGGCGGTGCCTCTGCCCGTCCACCCGGCAAGGACGGACAGCTTCCACTCATCTCATGGGTCCAGGCCGGCAACTGGAATGAAACTGTCGACAACTTCCATCCGGGAGATGCCGATGAGTGGATTTATTGTCCCTTCAAACACAGCGAAAACGCCTTTGTGCTCAAGGTTGTCGGACAAAGCATGCACAACCCCGGCGGCGACCGCTCATACAATGACGGCGACTATATTGCAGTTGACCCTGAGCGTGAGCCGGTCAATGGCAGCATGGTCGTTGTCCGCATGGATGATGAGCATACCGCCACATTCAAGCAACTGCTGGTAGAACCCAATGGAGAAAAAATGCTCATGGCCTTAAATCCCGCCTGGCCCAACCGGATCATGCGGGTCGGTAACAATGCCACCATCTGTGGCGTGGTCATCGGCAAATGGACAGACGAAACCTGATATACCCTCAGCCGGGCACACCCGGCTGATCCGACAAAAAAGCCGGGAATTTCCCGGCTTTCTCTTTGCACAGTTTCCCTCAACATCAGATCAATGCAGGCTACTCCGGGCCTGGCTGATCGTCTGCCACACCACAGGCGAGGCATTGGCTATATCCAGCCTGACCGAAGGGTACTCATGGGCAAATACCCGGAAAACCTCATCGGCAAAACCACTCCCTATCCGGCTCACATCCGAAAAATCCAGCACCACTTTCTCAAAACTGTCGAGCCGATCCATCAGCCGCCTTGCCTGCTCGCGCGACACCAGCTCTTCTCCGCCAAGACTGGCAAGCTTTACCGGCACCGCCGTCGCGGAAAAAACCGGATGCGCCGGACTTTTCGCATAGCGCCCCATCACATCCGCCAGGCTTGCCGTACTGCCCATCGGGATAACCATCACCACCGTCGTTCCCTTCTGGTTCGTATCCGCTGAAAAAGTCACTGACTCCGGCACATTATTGTAAGACGAAGCCCCATTGCGCACATACTGCAGGCCATTGGCCCGGATCGCAAAAAAATCAAAAAGATGCGATACCAGAAAAACACTCTCCCCTGACTTTCCGGCGATATCCGGCGCAAGCCGCCCTTTGGCAAGCTCAAGCGCCGCCATCCGCCGATCCGGCAAATGCAGCGCTTTTTCCACCTTCGCAAAAATCCCCACCCCGTCATCCATAATACAGATCGTGAGCATCCCGCCCACCGAGCACACCAGCGCCGTTACCATCCCCCCACCGGCATGGACAAACGCATTGTCCAGCATCCGCGTAAAACCATAGTGCGCGATATTTTTTACATTGGGCGTCATGGCAAAAAACGGTCGAAAAAAAGTCTCCCAGACATCCACCACATCCACCCGCTGTATCTGGCAATATGTGCGGACAATCTCGCGCTTTTCTCCCAGCCCATAACGTGGCTGACGCAAAGAACCCGCCTGCGTAAACCAGCCTGTGTCCACCAACTGGTTCATATACTCGCGCAATACCCCTTCCGCTATGCCGAAATGACGGGAAGCCAATACAACCGGGTCCTCTTCAACGCCTGCCGCAATACTGTCGGCAAACCATGTCCTGATTCTTCCACCTTGCGCATCAAACAACACATTGCCTCCGAAATCCTCAAACCCGGCAGCCATCATGGCGGGCAGCCCAATCACCATCTGAGAAGCTTACCCCGGACACAAAAACACGCAAAGCCAAACGGCACATGGCTTTGCGCTAAATCGAAAAAACAGGAACAACCTGTCTAAAATCCCAGCGAAAACTGCTGTGGCGCTTCCCCGCTTTCCTCCGGCAGCGTTAGCGCATACAGGGGACTTTCATCCCAGATACGCCCGTCAAGCAGCCGCCCGTTGGCCTGCCTGCCGCGGCGCACCCCATCCGGTCCCCACTCGCCCCACTTTGAAAAACAAAAGGGCACCCCTGCTGCCACCGCCTGGTCGCGCACACGGGTTACCCATTGCGCTTGCGTTGGCCGCGCACCCGGCCCCGTCTCTCCCCCTACCATCACCCAGCCGATGCCCGAAAGATCCAGCTCGCCCAGGTCTTCCAGAAGCGGCTCCATATTCACCAGCCGCAAAGGCACATCCACCTGGCGCAGGCTGTCCATGCGCGGCAGACCATGCGCACGGTCCTCCACCGTCACGCCCAGCCACAGATTGGGCGGACAGGGCCGCGAGCTGAAATACACCGGCAACCGCCCAGCCCGCTTTGTCAGCACCATGTATAGATGCTGTGGCGTGGCCCGCATCACATCCATCACCTTATCCAGAAAGTCATCCGGCACATCCGCATGGAAAAGATCACTCATCGAATTGGCAAAATAAAACGTCGGCTTCCTGCGCCTTGTCGGTTGCCCCAGCCGTTTTGGATGCAGCGTCACGACAAAGCCATTGGCATACCCGGGCACCCCCTGCTTTTGCAGGCGCTCGGCAATCGGCCGGGCATAACAATTTTTGCAGGCAGGCGAAAGCTTCGTGCAGCCCGTCACCGGGTTCCACGTCATGCTACCCATTTCCTCATCTTCGCTGCTTGCCATATTCCCTTTGAACAAAGCATCCCTGTGCCTTCCGGCACCGTTTTTGCATTGTATCCCAAGCCCCAAAAAGCGGTAGCCTTCCCCCGTTTATCATCCGATCCCCCTTCACAAAAAAATCCTATGATTCAAAAAGATACCGAACTGGAGGCCCCCATGAAATACCTGAGTCCCGCCATAGCAGCCACAAAACACCTGCTCGCCGCAGCACTGGCGCTGGCCGCCCTGCTGCCGGCATGGGCAGCCCCTGTAGCTGGCGTCACGAGTGGCGACACCCTTACCGTCATCGAAGGCAGGCGTTCCGTAAAAATCCGGCTGGCCTATATCGACGCCCCCGAGCCGCGCCAGCCCTATGCCAACCATTCCCGCCGCTCCCTCTCCGAGCTGTGCGCTGGCAAAGATGCCAAATACGATGTTCTTTATACCGACCGCAAAAAACAGGCCATTGCCATCGTCCACTGCAACGGCATCAACGCCAACCGTTACCAGGTTGCCAGGGGCATGGCCTGGGTTTATGATGAGTACAACAAGGACGAAACCCTTCCCGCCCTGCAACAACAAGCCCGAAAAGCCCGTCTTGGCATCTGGCAGGCCGACATCGTCACCCCGCCCTGGGAATTCCGCCGTCTTGGCTTTACCGGGCGCATCGACGGCAAAAAAAGCTTCTCCGAATAGCCGCAAACCCTTTATTGACAACAATCATACGCAATACGCAGGATATATGCGCATTGCGCATACTTTCTATTTTTCTCCTGTGGACAAGCTGTGCATACCCTGTTGGCAGGCTATGTATGACAAAGGGATAACCCTGAATGCCTCTGTGGAAAGGCTGTGGCTAAACTGTGGGGATACTGTGGAAAACGTGGTCGTTTTTTGTGGAAAAACCGGGGAAAAACTGTGGGAAAGTGAGGCTGTCGGCGCGATGGCAGCGCGTTTATTACCCTTCGCTTGTTGGGTTCTCTGCGATGAGATTAGACCTCGCCAGAACGTCATAAGGTGGGTGGTTGACCCACAGCAACGATCTTTTTGTCCTCGCTTCGCTCGTTCTTACCCCACTGGCCCGGCAGCAAAAAGAGCGTAAAATTAGCAGGGTATCTTCTCATGCTATGGCTAATGCACAGGGTATAGATGGCTACTCTTTCTCTGCCGGAATGTGTAGCGTGTGCCCAACGCAGTGCGGCGCACGAGGTACGCACGGCAAGGGTAAGTTCTCTTTTTTTGCCAGCTTGTGTTCGTGCGCTTCGCCATAGGCTCAGCACACGCTACTATTCCTCGCTATGCCGCTTTTTCAAGGCAGCTTCGCAGACGGCTGTCTGAATGCAGCGAGTTCCGGCTGCCGCCCCTGTCACGACGAGTAGTTCCGGGTACCCCGCACAGCGGTGCAAGGGGTTGCGGCGCATTTCTTTGCTTACTTTCTTTGTGCGAGCAAAGAAAGTGAGCTGCCGCCGGTCAGCAACCGGCCTGATGAACTCAATCTCGATGGCTAATCTCATCGTAGAGAAAACAACAAGCAAAGAACAGAAAACCAAAAAACGGGACACTGTCTCCAGCATCCCGTTCCTATCGCTTTTGCGGCAGAAATAGCGCCTGCCGTCGCGCTTGCAGCCAAACCCTATGCCGGCTTGATCGCCACAAACCGCATCCGCCGGTAATCGGCAATCCACTCACCCTTCTCGTTTACCATCGTTTTCTCGGCGATCACTTTCACGGCATCCAGAAACTTGTCACGCTCACTCGGATCCCACGAATCCAGGTAATGCCGCCCGAACATCTTGATCCAGTCGCGCACATCACCCGGCAAAACCGTCGGGCGATCAAGCTGTTCCATCGACTGGATAGTGAACCCTGCCTTTTCGAGGATGGCAGAAAATTCCGAGATAGACGGGAAATACCAGGATTGCACACTTTCCATCTCGATACCGTGCTTGTCCATTACCTCACGGATGGCGGCAATAATATTGGAAATACTCCCCTTGCCGCCCAGCTCGCCCACGAAGCGACCGCCCGGCTTCAACGCCCGCTTTACCCCCTCAGCCACCCGGTTGAGATGGCGCATCCAGTGCAGCGCCGAATTGGAATACACCCCGTCAAACTCTTCGTTAAATGTCAGGTTTTCCGCATTCATCATACGCGCATCCACACCGAGCTGTGTGGCAGCCTTAACCATGGTACTGCTGATATCAATTCCGACAGCAGTACACCCCCTTTCAGTGAGCTTTTCGCAAATAGAGCCAAATCCGCAGCCGACATCCAGTATCCGCTCACCGGGCTGCGGATTCATCAACTCAAGCACCGGCATCCCGAATTCGGTTGCAAAGCGTTTCCGCATCGCCACCACATCAGGGTCCAACAGGGTTTTATACAGCATCGTCATTCCCTCCATCAACAAGAAAGGCCACGAAAAAAGCCATAAAAGACAGCGTCAGGGGCACCAGGAGAAGCCGTTATACAGAAGAATCTACTCACAAAGCAGCCCGGCCCGTGAAAAAGAGCCTGTACAGCACACAAATAAAATTTACTTTACCATTAAAAGCGCAGAAAAAACCAGCAAAAAAACATCGGGGGCGCGACATTTTGCCATTTTCGTATTTCTGTGTATCCTATAGGTTTTGAGTACCCCTCACCAGAGGGAGAACAGACAAAAAACATGCCCGAGCACCCCGAGACAAACCATACCGGACAAAAACCTCACCGATCACTCCTGGACCGCCTTGCTGCGCTCGTTTCACCCGAGCCCGAAAGCCGCTCCGAGCTCCTCAATATCCTGCACGATGCGCACTCGCGCAGGCTCATTGACGCCGAATGCCTGTCCATGATCCAGGGCGTTTTCCAGGTCAACGAACTGGCCGCCCGTGATCTCATGGTACCGCGTTCGCAGATATACACCATCGACATCACGCGCCCCATTGATGAGTGGCTGCCCGAAGTCATTGAAAGCGGACATTCCCGCTTTCCTGCCATCATGGGTGATCCCGACAATGTCGTCGGCATCATCCTCATCAAGGATATGCTGGCCTATTTCATCGAAAAAGAATTCGATCTGCAAAGCATCATCCGCCCGGTCGTCTTCATCCCCGAATCCAAACGCGCCAATGTGCTCCTGAGGGATTTCCGCGCCAACCGCAACCACATGGCTCTTGTCGTGGATGAATACGGCAGCATTGCCGGGCTGATCACCATTGAAGATATCCTTGAGGAAATCGTCGGCGAGATCGAAGACGAATACGATGACGATGATGACGAATCCGAAATCCGCATCATCAAGGGAGGGGACAACCCCGCCTGGCGCGTTTCCGCCCTGATGGAACTCTCGGACTTCAACGAAGCCACCGGCACCAGCCTGGACGAAGAAAGCGCTGACACCCTGGGAGGCTACATTGCCAATGAACTCGGTAGCCTGCCGCATACCGGCGACACCTTCGACATCAACGACCTGCACTTTCTTGTGCTCAAGGCCGATAACAGCCAGCTCCATTACCTGATGGTCGAAAAACGCACGCCGCCCTCTGCCCAAGCAGAGCAAATCAGCGCATAACATTCAATAAAATACATCAAAAACACCAAAAACGCCTTAAAACAACCAAAAACGAGCACTCCAGAAAAGCCATCCATGCGCGACCGAATCGCCCTTTTCCGCCGTCCGACAGCCGCCCTGGTCGCCGGTATCCTGATTATCCTCGCCTATGCCCCCTACGGCTTTTCCATTATCCAGATCATCAGTGTCGCCTTCCTCTTTCACCTCATCATCAATGCCACCAGCACACGGCAGGCATTTTTCATCGGCTGGGCCTATGGCACCGGATGGATGACCGCAGGCGTATACTGGCTTTACATCTCCATGCACCAGTTTGGCGGGCTCAACCAGGCCATGGCCATTACCGCCCTTTTTGCCCTGGGCCTTTTCATGGGCCTTTTGCCCGCCCTGGCCGTCACTCTCGCCATGATCATCCGCCGCCGCTTTGGCGCTTCGGATTTCCTCATGGCCCTGCTCATCCTGCCGTCGGCCCTTTCCCTGGCAGAATGGACCCGCGGCTGGCTCTTCACCGGTTTTCCCTGGGTCGTACTGGGCTATGCCCACACCGACAACGCCCTTTCCGGCTTTGCACCCGTTATCGGCGTCTACGGCATCACCCTCCTGGCCACCGTACTGGCAGGCAGCGCCCTTATCCTCTTCAACCGCAAACAGCCGCGCAGAAACACCGTCTTTCTCATTGCGCTGGCCATCATCGCCGGGGGATACGGACTCAAATTCGTCCACTGGACCACCCCCGTAGACACCCCCATCAAGGTACGCCTGCTGCAGGGAAACATCCCGCAGGAAATGAAATTCTCCCCTGACCAGGTCCGGAAAACCCTTGCGATTTACGAAGAGATGATCACGGCTTCCCCGGCAGATCTCATCGTCACCCCCGAGACAGCCATCCCGCAGTACCTTCATACCCTTTCACCCGAGTGGTACAAAAAAATTGAAAAATACGCCGTGGACAACCACACCACGCTTGCCATCGGCATCCCGCTGGCTGATTCCATGCGGCATTACACCAACAGCCTCGTCGCCGTCTCACCGGACACCGACAAGCCGCACCATATCAACTACCGCTACGACAAGCAGCATCTTGTCCCCTTTGGTGAATTCGTCCCCTTTGGCTTCAGGTGGTTCGTCAACCTCATGCAGATCCCCCTGGGCGACTTTGCCCGCGGCCCCGACGTCCAGCAGCCCTTCCGTGTCAAAAACCAGTGGGTACTGCCTAACATCTGCTACGAAGACATCTTCGGCGAAGAAATCGCCCATCAGATCCGTGCTGCCATCAAAGCGGGCAGCCCCGAACCCGGGATGATGCTCAACCTGTCCAACATCGCCTGGTTTGGCGACAGCCTGGCGCTCCCGCAGCACCTCCAGATATCCCGAATGCGCTCACTCGAAATGCAGCGCCCCATGCTACGCGCCACCAACACCGGTGTCACCGCCATCATCGACGCCAGGGGCAATGTCCAGGGACAGCTTCCTAACTACCGCTTTGCCACCCTTGAGACCGAACTCACCGGCATGAACGGCATGACCCCCTACATCCGCTTTGGCAACCACCCTGCCATCATCGCCTGCCTCATCCTGTTCTTTGGCGGCGCCACCCTCGCCCATCGGGGCCATACCACCCGGCCGGGTTACCGGAAAAACCCGCTGGCGGGGAAAAATGACTGGGAAGAGTTGCTGTAGCGCGCCAGCAACGCGTTTATTACCCTTCGCTTGTGTTGCGGCTCCTTTCGGTACCCAGCGGAAAAAGGTGTCCTTCTTTCCCGGCGTTTTCCGATCTTCTTTGCGTTCTTTTCTCCTCCCCCTCAATACTTTCTCTGGGCAGGCCTGGATTGAAATTGACGGATTTTCTCTGCGGGATATAGCGCTTTCGCAGCCTGTCTCCTTTCATTTTCTGTCAATACAAGAATAATTTGCCTTTTGGAAAAGAAATGTCCGCCAAAGTTCTTACGCCACCATGAGACACCTGCTTCTTTTTTCATCCGGATCAATTCCGCATCAAAGAAAATCCGCCGGAAGGAGCTTCCTCCCCTTTTCCCTGCCGCCTCCGATGTGTTAGGATGGATCTGACACGTTCGCATCCAGCCAGGCTCAGCCCAAACACCATGCAAACCACCGTCTACACCATCGGCCACTCCAATCACCCCATCGACCGCTTCATCTGGCTGTTGAAACAAAACGACATTGCCGTGATCGCCGACGTGCGCTCCATCCCCGCTTCCCGCCACAATCCCCAGTACAACCGTGACACCCTGCGCCGTTCACTTGGCGCTTCCGGCATCACCTACGTCCACCTGGGCGAGCAGTTCGGCGCCATGACAGACGACCCAGCACTCATGGAAAATGGCCGTGTCAGCTTTGCCAAAATAGCGGCCAGCCGCCCTTTCATTACCGGGATTTCCCGCGTGGCTGAAACCGCCAAAAAACACCGCATTGCCCTCATGTGCGCTGAAAAAGACCCCATTTCGTGTCACCGCACCATCCTCGTGGCCCGCCAGCTTGACAAGGCCGGGATTGCCATCGAGCACATCATCGAAAACGGCACCCGGGAAAGCCACACCGACGCCATGACCCGCCTGCTCAAAGCCACCAGAACACCGGAAGAAGACATGTTCCTTTCCCGCGAAGACCTGATCGACCAGGCCGCGCTTAAATGGGAAGAAAAAATGCTGGGAAGATAACCACAGACAGGCCTCCCCTGATATGCCATAGCATGCAAAAAGAAAACGAAAAGCACGCCATTTTATTGCAAAAAAAGGAATAGTCCTTCCGTTTTTTTACTCAGGCATGAAACATTTTCACAGGGAAACATTTATTTTCCGCTCCCTTTCCCTGAAAACAGCGCGAAAAAACAGAAAAAACCTTTCTCCCGATTTTTTTACAAAAAACAGCGAAATTCCCAGAAAATTCCTGAAAAACGATTTTACATTTCAATGTGATGAAAAAAGACAATTTTCCCGTAATAAAAAAGCCCCTGTTTTGAACTGCACCCCAAAAGTTGGACAAAGTCTGACGCTTTGGAGGTACCGTTCACTGTAGCGGGGCTTTTTGTCAGGCGCTTGGCCGGTATGAGAGCAGTTAATGCTACGTCTGGTTTATCCCGTTTTCATAGTGGTAATGCTCCAGCGATGCGCTGGTAAAACCACCCACAAATTTCCCGCTTTCCTGTGATGGCTGCTTCGGCGTAAAAACCCCTTACTTTACTGCCCAGGCATAGGCGGACACATCCATCGGCATCCGGGTGAGGATACCGGAAAGGCCATACTGCCTGATCCGGCTTTCCGCCTTTTCCTGCGAAGTAAAAACACCTGGGACGGTAAAAGCACTCTCACCATGAAACAGCCAGGCCCATTCACCGGGTACCGTATTGGCCTTGTCCATCACTCGCCCCACTGTTTCTTCATCACCCGCTCATCGGCGCCCAGGCGTTTGAACGCATCAATCACATCGCCATCACGCCAGCCCCTGCCCATATTGATCTCATACTGTTTGAGTTTTTTCGTCATGAACGATTTTCGATCACCCTTCGGCATGGTAAAGGGCAGCCGCTCAGCTGTTCGCAAAAGCATGAGCAGCAGTTCTTCACGCGGGTTGGCATCAAAGGCGCCATTACGGTAATTGCCGTTGAGCGCAAAATCGATCGGAGTGGACTGGAAACGATCAAGCGCATACACATCCGCATCCGCCACCAAAAGCGCCCCCACGACAGGCCCTGCTTTCGGGTTTGTCATGAGCGCAAAATGAAGCGGCGTTCGCCTGTCCGTTCCCGACGCCTCGCTGGGATCGGCACCTGCTGCCACCAGCGCCTGTATCACGCCCGGGTCCGGGTTGTAGGAAGCCGCCGTTGCCAGCGGCGGCATATCATCGTTAAGCGGGTCGCCTGCCTTCGGGTCTGCCCCGGCCGCCAACGCCTTTTCCACATCCGCCGTGCTGCCATAGGCACAAATATAGGAAAATCCTTTCAAGGGGATATCATCACTTTTCTTTCTCCGCGTCTGACGCACCTGGCGTTCGATATCCTCAATCACCACACTACCGGTCTGCCCCCATGCCGGCATGGATGCAAACAAAACCAGAAGCCCTGTTGCCAGGACACCACTCCAGCCTCTTTTCATACACGCTCCATTTTCTTCTCTCTCCTTTTTATTATAACCATACCGCGCCCGGTACAGCCGCCCAGGCTCAGTCCTCATTAAATTGTCGTGGGCGATGGGCCAACAGTGGACGAAAGCGTATCGGGCATGCGGCAAGTTCAATGTTGGCTCGGCAACGCAGGCAGGCGGGAAAAAGCAGCTTTTCAGCAGGCAGTTTAATGAAGGCTGAGCCTCGGTACAGGCAAAAAAAAGCCGCCCTTAAGGCGGCTGAAGTTTTCACTTCTAAGAGGGAGAAGGAAAACCGGTAATATCGTAAAAATCTGTGTCGTTTCAGTTGAGGGCAGGTGAAAAGATTGTCTGTGTCTGGAAAAAGTTTTGTCTTTACCGATTGTATCCGGCTGTCATGGCGACGATATATTTTCCACAAGTTAATAATTATTAACTTTAATACTACACCACTTTCCAAAATAATGCACCTTCAACCGGGGTGCTGTGCAGAATGCGGCTTCCCACGCCCTGCCCAAAAACACCGGCCCACCCGTTCCCTGCAGGCACAAACAAAAAACGGGATGCCTTGTGGGCCTCCCGCAATAAGAGAAAGGGCAGGTTTTTCGCACACCTCCCTGATCAGAATTTATATGTCGCCATCCCCATGCCGCCTGCACCTTCACGCCATCCGAAAAGCGCCTCCAGCTTGGCATTCATGCTCCAGCTTTTATTCACATCCCACATGATACCGGCTTCAACCAACCCGCTGTGCCTGGTCAGCTCATTGTCCCCGCCGCGCACACGCTCTCCGTGCAGCCGTGACGCATGTTTGTGTGGACAATGCCTCGCGCATGGCTTTTACAGCCATCTTGCCCAATGAGAAAAAGCAATCGGCTGTTTTATTCTTACGTCAGGCCGTTGCTTATTACCAGCGTCCTGGCATCCGGGTAGAGCGGGTTCTGACTGACAATGGTGCCTGCTATCAATCTTTTGCCTGGCGTGATGCCTGCGCTGAACTTGGTATCAAGCACAGGCGAACCAGACCTTATAGGCCGCAGACCAATGGAAAGGCAGAGCGCTTTATCCGCACTGCCATGAATGAATGGGCGTATGCCAGGGTGTATACTCATTCTCATGAGAGAACGGCTGCCCTGGCTTTGTGGATCAACTGGTATAACAGCATCCGATCTCTCTCAGCTCTCGGAAGAATCTCTCCAGCTAAATGGCTATCCGTAAATGGGAATAACGTATTGGAACTTAACAGCTAGTCGGCATACAGGCCATATACGCTTACACGCCCCTCTTTTCGAAAAAAATGACTCCCCAGATACCCCTTACCCGCCTCGAAATATCTCCCCTCTTTAATTGACCACAAAAAGCGCCTCCCCAGGATGAGCTATCCTCTTCGTTAACCCTTTATCCATACAGGCTCTACCATGATAAAACATCTCCATAACCTCTTTGAGCACAACACCTGGCAGCATTTTCTTGTCTCCGGCTTCATTGCCCTTGCCCTCTTCGTCACCCTCTTCGGCGTACGGACCTTCATTTCCCGGCGGCTGGCAAAAATCGCCGAGCATACCGCCACCAAATGGGATGATGTGCTGGTCGATGTCTTTTCCTCTACCAGGACAGACATGCTGATCCTCCTGTCCGTTCTGGGCGGTATCCAGACACTGGAAATGAGCGCCGTGCTCAGGATGATCACTACCCGGCTTTTACTCGTCACCCTTATCGTCCAGTGCGGTATGTGGGCAAACCGCTTCATTCGCGACGTCATCCTCATGCATATAGAAAGGGACAGCCGCAAGGGGCAGGTCCGCACCAACTACAACATCATCAACTATGCCCTGCGGCTTGTCATGTGGTCGCTTGTTGTGCTGCTTGTCCTGTCCAACATGGGTGTCAATGTCACCACGCTCATCGCCAGCCTCGGTATTGGCGGTGTGGCTGTTGCGCTCGCCGTGCAGAATATCCTGGGCGACCTTTTCGCCTCGCTTTCCATCATGCTTGACAAGCCCTTTGAAGTGGGTGACACCCTCACTGTAGGCGACCTCACCGGCACGGTAAAAAACATTGGCTTAAAGACCACGCGGCTGACCAGCATCACCGGCGAGGAGCTTGTCTTTGCCAACAGCGACCTGCTGAAAAGCCGCATTCACAACTACAAGAAAATGCAGGAGCGGCGCATCGTTTACATCGTCGGAATCGATGCCAATACCCCCATGAAAAAACTCCCGCGCGTAAACGAGATCGTCCGTGAGATATTTGACGGCATCGGCAACGCCCGCCTTGACCGCGTGCATTTCTCCAATATCGGCCAGTACACCTTTGACTACGAGATCGCTTACTACGTGAAAAATGCCGACTACAACCTTTACATGGATGTGCAGCAAGCCTTGAATCTCGGCCTCGTCAAAAAACTCGGTGAAGCCGGTATCGGCCTGCCCTTTCCGACCCAGACCCTCCAGATACGGGGCTTGGGCAAAGAACTACTCAACGCCACGCAGCACCCCGAAGCGCCTGACCCGGACACGCCGGGCAATGACAAATCCCGGTAGGTTCACTGGAAAAAGAGAGGGGAATCATGGCAGTGCGATTTGAAGCCACGTCATCAGCACACTATGCCGGGATATCACTGGATGCCCTGCCCTATGATTAAACCGGCAGCGATTATAATACGCCACGCGCTTTTCTGAACATGAAAAAAAGGATCAGGCTACCGAAAAGCACGCCGCCGAAAATATCCACCGGATGATGCTTGCCAAGCCACAGCCGGGCAAAACCCACCAGTGTGATGACAATAGGCATGGCAATATGGAGCCAGCGCTTGCGGAAGAAAAAAACCAGTGGCAGCGCCAGCGCGACAATCTGAGCGGTATAAGCCGACGGAAATGACCCGAAATGATAGGTAAAACTGAGCGGCGCGGCAGGCAGGGGAATACCCGGCCGGGGAATACCGCACAATCCCTTTACCAGCGAGACCAGCAAAAGGACCCCCACCAGCCCGACAAAAAAGCGGAAAAAGAACACCTGCTTGCAGCGGTCCTTTGCGGCGATGGCCTGGACAAGCACCCCCAGGTACACCACAAAAATCACGTTATCGGCATAATCCGAAACAACATCCAGCGTCGCGGTCAGGAGAGGATACTGGCTGCGCATACCTGCAAAAAGGTGCCGGGGCGCTTCCCCGTAAAAGCCGCTGGCAAAACCGACACACGCCATCAAGAGACAAAGGGGCGCCACCAGCCGCAGCCATGTCGAAAAGCGGTAATCGCGAATGGCCATCCGCCTGAAAAACCGCTTGCGATCCTCACTGTCAGAAAAAAAGAATGCGCTTTCCCTAGAATAACTCATACTTTCCCCGGCATCAGCCTGCTGGCCCCGCACTGAAAAAACAAAGCGGCCATTTTACTATGGATGGCCTTTTATGGCCTCCTGAAAAACGACATCTCATTTTCGGCTTTTCATTTTGCCGCCCCGGGGCTAACATACCTGATACGACAAAGAGGAAACGCGGGATGAAACGCCCCCTTATCGAAACCGAACGCCTCATCATGCGCCAGTGGCATGACAGACAAGCGGCAGGATTTTGACCATCCCAACGTCCCTGCCGACACCCCCCATCGCCGCTACTGCGTCTATGCCATCACACGAAAAGCATGGGAAACCTGCGATTCACACAGCGGATGAACTTTACGGCACATTGTCTGTCCATTCATCCGGACAACGAAGGCGCACGCCATGATCCATCAACGAAGAAGAAAATGTCCGGGCTCTGCCCTCATTGAATTGCTGTAAGCGAAAAGCGGATATTTCGTGTCTGTCAAGGCGCAGGGGCAGAATTGGACGAAAGCGTATTGGACATACGATAAGGATCAATTATGGATCGGCAACGCCGACAGGCGGGAAAAAGCCGCTTTGCAGCAGGCAATTTAAGGGGGGGTAAAGCCTAACTAATTCGGAGGAACACCCATGCAGACAATCAGCCAAGGCTGCCTGACTCATCTCGCGCATGAGAGAAAGATTTACTCTGCGCGCGTCATTGATGATGAAGATGGTTTTCACCTGATGGTAAGGATCGGAACGGAGGAGCGCATCCTGCTCTCTGAACACGAAGCCATCAGGCACTTTCCCACCCTGAAAGACGCCACGGAGTACCTGCACCATCTCGGCATCCCCTACACCATAGCCCCCCGGAAAAGACGGGCATCGCCACCGGGCAATGCCGACCTCACCCATGACGCCTACGTACAGTCCTTTATCAGCGCCGCACGGCACGACAGCCGGGCGCCGGTAGCCAACAGCGATGTCATGGAAGCGGCACGCCAGATCATCAACAGCAGAAAGCGGGTGCAGCATGCGTGAAATCCGGTGGCTTGAACCTGCGCGAGAATCCTTTCTCGACATGGTCGAAAAACTCGCGGAAACCGATATACCAGAAGCCGGCTTCCTCCTGGAAAGCACAGCAGAAAACCTTTCCGGCCTGTTGGGTGAAGCGTATACCTTCCCCTCTTCAGAGGTAGACCCGACGCTTAGGGAAATCGCCGTCAAACCCTATTGCCACCTGCTGTATGACGCGACTGACATGCTGGTTGTCATCGTAGCCGCCCTGCCTTCCCGGCAATGGTGGGAGATGGGGGATTTTTTGCATTAAGGGGTGAGGGAGCCGTGGTGACGCGACGGCATGGCGCGTCACCACGGCCCCCTCTCACTCCTGGTAACACCCCGAAGACGCCACCTGCGTGTTGTCAATGACAATCACCTGCCCCTCCTGCCCCGTCACTTCCCGGATCTTGTCATACACTTTCGCCGCAATGCGGCTTGATGACAGGTGCGTGCTGCAAACAAAGTAGCTGTCCTGGACAAATTTCGGCCTGAAGCGCATCTCGCAAAAAAGCCTGATTTCCGGGTACAGCCACATATCAGCCGTGTCATACAGTGTGTATGACACGTAAAATGTCTTTTTTCCCTTTCTGTCGGCCTCTTGCCTCATCCGGTCCTGCCCTGTTTATGCGCTGCCATCAGGATTATCATACTCCTTCCTGAAAGCTCCCTGCACAAAAAAACAGGTTATTCCCGGCCTTTATCAAGCCATGGAGAAAGGGGTTATGGTGTTTTCGGCCCTTTTCCACCGTCAGCAGCAGCCGGAGCCGTGGCAACCACCCGCACAGCATCTGCAGAACACCCCTGGGTGCCGTCGATGACGACCACCTGACCCTCATACCCGGTTTCATCGGCCATCGTCTTGTACAGTTCTTTCGCTATCTGGCTGGCAGGCAGAAAAGTGGTACAAACGAAATAGGTATCATGCAGATATTTGGCATCAAAGCGCTTTTCGCAAAATTGCCTGATACCACTGTGCTGGGACATATCTTGAGACTCATACAGCGTGTACGAGACGTAAAAGATCCTTTTGTTTTTGATATTTGCCTGTGTTTTCATATCGTTATATTTTTATGTACTGCTTGTGAGGTTAATGATAATCCCTTTTGTAAAGCCCTGCCCGCTTGTGCCAAAAAAGCAGAAATAGCGCGGTTCTGGCGCTGTTTCTCCTCTTTATCCCGCCCACTTTCTGTGCAAGAATCCAGACTTGCCCCACTATTTCCCAACACCATGCTCCGCCGCCTTTTTCGCCTGATGCTGCCGCTCTTCCTTTGCTGCCTTGCCGCGGGTAAAGCCTGTGCGGATGACTTTACCGATGGCGAGGCATATTTCCTCGCCAAACAGTATGGCGAATCCATTGCCCCCTTCACGCGCTCGGCTGACGGCGGCAATGCCCGCGCCCAGACACTGCTGGGCTATATCTATTACACGGGAGAATATGTCCCGAAAGACCATGCCAAAGCCGTGCACTGGCTCACAAAGGCCGCTATGCAGGAAAACACCTTTGCCGAGGGGATGCTCGGCACCTGCTATTTTTACGGGCACGGGGTAAAGCAGGATTACTCCCTTGCCCTTACCTGGCTTCACAAGGCCGCTGCCAAAAATTTTCCCGCTGCCCAGACCTTCCTGGGCAGCATGTACAAAACCGGCAACGGCGTACCGCAGGACAATACCCGCGCCATGTTCTGGTACGGACGCGCCGCCATGAACGACGACCCGCTGGCCTGCTTTGAGCTGGCCCGCCTGTACGAAGAAGGCAAAGGCGTGGCCATCAACCCCCGCCGCGCCCGCGAATGGTATGAAAAAGGCGCAATACTTGGCAATGAAAAAGCCCAAAACAGGCTGGCAGAAATCAGCGCCCAAGCTGCCCACCCCGTAAAACCCGCAAAGGAAAAACCATGAAATACTTCGTTGTGGATGCGTTTGCCGACAGCGTATTACCGGCAACCCGGCAGGCGTCTGCCGTGCTGTATCTCGAAGGGCACATCCACGTGCCGCAGTAGCAATTAACATTCTAAATCATCATCACCCTGCCGGCCATGACATAAGCGAGCAGCATCGAGATATTAAAGACAATCAGGCACAGCCAGATATAACGCCGTATCCTGAGTGAGGAATGATCCGGGTTTCTTTTCTCGAAGAAAATGAAAGACAGGGCCAGCACGATCATCGACCCCACACAGATATACAGTGCATCCTTTATCGCTTCAATGGGAGGCGGCAGGATGAAGATCAGGACAAACTGCATTATCACGAGGCCGATCGTCAGCTTGGTCAAGTTGGGCGTGGTCAGATACCTTTCCCCGATATAGTGCGCTTCTTCCACTTCCTTTACCGCACCGTCTTCCAGGTGTGAAAGCCCCTCCTGGGCAATCTCGTCCACCGAAAACTCCTCATCGGGAAAGGCATCATCCAGGGTATAGATCGTTGTCGTGAATTGCGATTGCTCCAGAGAAGCAGGCGCCTCATCGACCATCTCCTGCACTTCCCCGCTCTCCAGCCAGTTGCGGATATCACCAAAGGCCGCCCGGGATCTGCCCTGCATAAAACCAAAACCGGCAGGACGGTAATGCCGTGTATCCAGCACCAGTTCGTCATGCGCCCCGGAAAAAAAACCCAGCTCCCGGAAAAACGCCATGGGCATATCACCAGTAAAAATCACCGGATCCGGTGTGCCGGGTTCAGAGATCATGATCTCCTCGCCGTTTTTCGCAAGCATTTCCACCACGGCACCCGACCCGGATGCGGGCTTTTTGAAAATCACGCTGGAAAGCGGGATTGACGGTAGCATAGATACCATTTCTTTCGGGCTGATATGTCTCATCGTTTCTTGGGCAGGATGGTTTTTGACGCGCGTACAGCTTTAAGTATACTCTTGAAAGAGTCCTTCCCCTCATTTGCCACCCTGTTTATTTCCCTCTTTTTTCCGCTTTTCTTTTCAGCGGCTGTGCCACCACCCCTGCCCCTGTCTCTGCATGGGAGGTGCCGCAAAACGGCCTGCTCAACGAATACGCCAATCCCGAACTCTCCCGCTTTTATCCTGAGCCTCCAGCGGTATCACCCGAAACAGCAAGACGTATCCGCACGGATGCCGAAGCCGGCGATACCGATGCGCAGGTACAACTGGGTATGCTGTACCTGACGGGCCGCGCTGTTCAAAAAAACCCTGACACGGCCTGCACTGGTTTGAAAAAGCGGCGAAAGCCGGGGATGAAAATGCCCTGATGGCGCTTTTGAGCGCGGGCGAGAGCGAACAGGATCTCATCGCGCTCGGCAAATGGCTGGGCGTCATCGTCCTGCGCTCACGCGACCCCATGGTCGTCTACCGGTCAAGAGGCCTGCTGTTATACGCCGCCAACAGCCGGAGCTGGGATGATTACCAGAAAATCCTGATGGAAGCGGAAAAATGGCATAAGGCCAACCCGCTCCCGAAGAAAAAGCCCAACCCGGCTTTCGAGCAATGAGGGTTGAGCCTGATCAGGCAAAAAAAGGAGTCAAACTGCTGCCGCGATCGTAAAATAATAAAAAACATGATATCCCTTGCCGGATATCCCTGAAAAACCCGATTACCCTGAACCTGTTTTCTCCTATGCGAAAGCCACATGCCCTGACTGCGATCCTCTTTGCGCTTGCCCTTTGCGGCACAGGCGCTTTCGCCCATGCAGAAGATTATGAAGAAGGCCAGGCGCATTACCAGAAGGGTGAATACAAGGACGCCTTCCAGGCGTTCATGCGCGGCGCCAACAAGGGAGATGCCAAATCCCAGTACAACCTGGGCATCGCCTACTCGACCGGCGAAGGGGTGAAAAAAAACGAGAAAACGGCTTTTGAATGGTACCGCAAAGCTGCTGAACAAGGACTCATGTACGCCCAGTACACCTTGGCAACCTGCTATGAAGAGGGCCTGGGTACCAGACCCGACTATACCCAGGCCGGCTCCTGGTATATGAAAGCCGCCATACAGGGCCATCCCATGGCGCAGTACAACGTGGGCATCCTCTTTGAAGAGGGTAAAGGCGACATCCAGGATTTTGCGGCAGCCGCCTCCTGGTATGAAAAAGCCGCCGAACAGGGACTGGCTGTCGCCCAGTACCGCCTTGCCAGCCTGTATTCCCGTGGACTGGGTGTGAAAGCCGACAATACCAAAGCCGTGATGTGGTACACCAAAGCGGCAAAGCAGGGTGACATGCAAGCCCAGGCCACACTGGGCAAAGCCTACATGTCAGGCCATACCGTGCTGCGCGATTATGTCAAAGCCTATGAATGGAGTATCAAGGCAGCCGATCAGGGTGACTTTGAAAGCCAGATGGCCGTCGGCTTTGCCCTGAGAAACGGCCTGGGTGTGCAGAAAAATCCGGGAAGGGCGCTTCAGTGGTATCTCAAGGCCGCAACCCATGACTCACCCGAGGTCTGGTACATCCTGGGCAGCATGTACGAATTCGGCGAATCTGTATCGGCTGACCCGGCTACCGCCTTTTCCTGGTACGAAAAAGCCGCCGAGCGAGGGCATCCCAACGCCCAGTTTTCCCTGGGCATGCTGTATGAAATGGGCCGCGGCGTTGCGCCCAGCCGGGAAAAAGCGCGTTACTGGTTTGCCCGTGCCGCCCAGCAGGGCCTGCGTGAAGCCCAGCAACTGCTCGAACTCACCTCCCGTAACAAGAGCGAGGCTGACAGCCGGACAAACCCGAAAAAACCCTGACGAACGGCAAACCCCTTCCTGTTTTTCCTGGTCGCTTCCTGATCCCATCGCCAAAGCGCACCTGACGCGCTACAATAAAACCCAGGCTCAGCCTGGGCCGTCCGGTTGACAATACAAGGGGTTACGCCATGTCCAGCACATCTCAAGACAAACATTTTGCCGTCAGTGTTGCCGAGCATCCGGCACTGGAACTCATCGGCATGAAAATCCGTACCACCATGCAGACCTGCCAGGAAGACTGTCCGAAGATGTGGCATGACACATTCGCCCCCTGGATACATCGGCTTTATCCGGAAAGCAACTGCCCGTCATGGGGAGCATCCACCGCTTATGATGCCGCCACCGGCAGCTTTGATTACTGGACCCTGCTTAAGGCGCCACAAGGCCAGCCCATCCCGAAAGAACTCAAAAACTTCACCCTCCCGGCTGGCCTTTATGCGCAATGCGTGCTCACATCCGTTGCGGAAATCCATACGGCATACCACTACCTGTATTCGCGCTGGCTGCCGTCCCAGACCACCTATGTCGGCCTGGAAGATGGTGTCTGCTTTGAATATGGCCCGCCGGATTTCTGCCAGACCGGCCGCATGAACATCTGCATCCCTGTTGCCAGGCGCTGACACCCTTTTACCCGGTCCGCATCAGACACAAAAGGCACGGAATACCGTGCCTTTTCAGACTGCTGACAAACCCCATTTTTTTCGAAGTGGGGTTTTTTCATTGGCGCATTATCGGGAGATCAAAACAAAATTAAAATAGCAATCACATTTTCCATTAAGCCCCCTTGGCCGAAATATCCCAATGACAAGGCCGAATCTTCCCGGGAAATGGCGCAAAAAAGCAAGGCTTGCTGCCTCAAGCAGGCGTGCCATCTTCTTCATGTTCTGACACGCTGCCGCTAAAAGCGCCTGCCCCTTCACTTTCGATAAACCACGGTAACGCGCATAACGGTGACCGTGCAACTCTTTCGCATCCGCAAAACTGCGCTCTACCGTTTCCTGTCGCCGACGGTAAATCGCCTTGCCCTTTGCCGTCAGGCGATTGTCATGAACCTGTTCCTTGAAGCCCTGCCAAATATGCCGGGTGATCAGTTTTATCTGGTTGCGGCTCTGGGTACACTGCATAAGAAAGGCGCAGTCCGTACATTGCCCTTGTTGAGAGGCATATTCCCGGTACCCTGAACGGTTGGTCGTACGGTAAGGTAAAAGCTTTCCATTGGGACAGAGATAACAGTCTCCTTGAGGGTCATAGCTGTACTGCCGCTTGTAAAAGTAGCCCGCCTTGTGATTCGGACGACGGTAACCGATAACGCCGTATATGCCTCGCTCTATGAGTCCCTTGGCTATGTGTGGTGTGTCATAACCTGCATCCAAGCCTACGGCCTGTATCTCAAATCCAAAACGTGACTGCATCCTGTCAAGACGCTTCAGGTAAGGAACACTGTCATGGACATTTCCCGGCGTCACATGGGTGTCTGTGATCAGGGCGTACTTGCCGTCAACGGTGCGGTGGTCCAGGTAGTAAAAACCTTTGGGCTTGCCATCACGAACAAGGTAGCCAGCATCAGGGTCTGCCGGGCTGACTTTGATTTCTTTTTGTGAGGGCGGTTCGTCGTCTCTGTCTGAAAGGGGATTTTTGCCATGGGAATAACGGTCGGCTTCTATGGCGCTGTTGAGTTCTGCAAGGTAGGCAACGGGCTTTTGCTCAACAAGGTGACGTTCGTGACGGTTCTTGTTGGCCGAGGCTTTGAGGTGTGTGCTGTCACTGTAAAAAACGCGACCGCCTATTAATCCATGACGGATGCACTGCTCAACAATCTCGTCAAAAATGACTTGTTCTATGTCTGTGCCAGCAAAGCGACGACGGCGGTTCTGGGAAAGGGTGCTGGCGTCTGGAACACGGTCTGTCAGGCGTAAGCCTAAAAACCAGCGGTAGGCTACGTTAACCTGAATCTCACGCTCTATCTGGCGCTCTGATCTTATCCCGAATAGGTACCCAATGAAGAGCATCTTGAATAAAACTACGGGATCAAGGGCGGGCCTGCCATTGTCCGCACTGTAAAGATGGGCGGTGTGCTCTCTGATAAAGTCAAAATGGATGTGGCGGTCTATCAGTCTTAATAGATGGTCTTTGGGAACCAGTTCTTCAAGGGTGACCATCTCCAATTCGTGTTGCTGCGGTGTCGGTGTCTTTAGCATCAGAGCCTGCCTTTTATGCGGATATCTATAAGCAATTCCATGAAAGCAAAATCCCAGGCTTAACGCCAGGGACTTTGCAATACTTTGTCAGCAGTCTGAAAAGGCACGGAATACCGTGCCTTTTCTTATTGCCTTTCACCACCGGCCCCGCCAAAAACAGATATGTCTCAATGGTTTCCCTGATATTTTCCGCGTCTATAAATGATATGTCAGACTGTGTCAACAAAAAAATGTGAAAATGTGGTAAAAAAGTAACACAACAATGATATTTTCTTATAGAATAAATATATGGACAGTGGGTAAATTCCTCTACTGCCTATAAGAAGAAAATAAAAAAAAGAAAGGGAAAAGGATAGTGGTGCACCAGGCTTAAAAAAACGCCTTCCCGACATAAGGAAAGCGTGCAATAAAAAGAAAATGCCGGATGGCAGCGCAATCCTTAGGGACGGTGTCCAAAGAAGACACTGCTGGAAAAAATGTGGTGACCCTCCGGGGAAACCAATGATAAAAGGAAAAGCGCTATGTCTTTAGCCACACTACCTACCAATATCTCACTACGAATTGTGCCGCGCCCGGCAGTCAAACTGGCAGGCATCAGGATTCGCACGGACATGCAGACTGCCAGGGAGGATGTCAAACAACTCTGGCATGACGCCATGCCGGAGATCAGCAAGCTGGCCTCCGGAACAAGGGATGCACCCACTTATGGTGTTTCCTGGGTAATCGATGCCGAAACCTGCAGTTTTGACTATTGTGTCGCGGTCAAATCGGGCAGGGACAGTGTACTGCCCGAGGAGTTTGAAGAAACCATCATTCCTGCCGGCCTGTATGCCGAATGTTCGCTGCCTTCGCGTGAAGCCCTTTATCGACTCTACAATTACCTGTATTATGAATGGTTGCCCGCACAGGACGAAAGTATGGTGGTAGGGGATACGCCCTGCTATGAGGTATACCCTGATAATTACCTCAAGGGAGGTCATATGAAACTGTATATACCCATCGTCGGCGCATAATCCCCTGAGTGCACCCCACACAGACGATCGGGCACCTGGCGCAACGCGCTGTGTCAATTACAGTTTCATATCAGCCGACCGCATGATGCGGTCGGCTCCTTTTGTTCATCCAGACACCTGTGCCAATTGAGCCTGTGGCAATGGCCTAACCCGTAAAAAAAAAGACACCTCACTCATCATGGAACAGCAATACCTTGCCCTTTTAGAAGACATCCTCGATAACGGCATCAAGAAAAATGACCGCACCGGCACCGGCACCCTGTCTGTCTTTGGCCGGATGTACCGGCACGATCTCTCCAGCGGGTTTCCGCTGCTGACCACCAAGCGGCTGCATATCCGTTCCATCATTCACGAACTCCTGTGGTTTTTGCATGGCGGTACCAATGTCCAGTATCTCAACGCCAACGGCGTCACCATCTGGGATGAATGGGCAACCCCCGATGGCGAGTTGGGTCCCATTTATGGTGCCCAATGGCGTCATTGGCTTGGCCATGACGGCGAGGTCTATGATCAGGTTGACGCAGTAATCAGGAGCATCAAAAACAACCCTGACAGCCGCCGCCATATCATCAACGCCTGGAATGTGGCCCTCTTGCCCGATGAAACCAAAAGCCCCCAGCAAAACGCCCGGGAAGGAAAAATGGCACTGGCACCCTGCCATGTCATGTACCAGTTCTGGGTGGCAGATGGCAAGGTCTCGGCCATGATGACCCAGCGCTCCGGCGATATCTTCCTGGGTATTCCGTACAATGCCGCCAGCCTTGGTTTTCTGACCCACATGATTGCACACCAGACCGGACTTAAAGCCGGGGAAATCGTCCACTCCATTGGCGACCTCCATATCTACAGCAACCACCTGGAGCAGGTGCATACGCAGCTGTCCAGGGAACCGCGCCTTTTACCACAGCTCGAATTTGCCAGAAAGCCTGACAGCATCCTGGACTACACCTTCGATGATTTCATCATCAACGGCTACGATCCGCATCCGGCCATCACCGCGCCAATCGCCATATAAACCCGGCCTAAAGGTGCATTAACAAGGCGGCATTGCCGTCTTCCCCACCTTTGCAGAAATAATGCGCCATGCGCACTAATTATGTGTATGACGCATATTTCCTGTTTTCAGAAAAAATTATTTCCGGGGGGGTACGATGCGAAGAAAAGGGCCCCTTCTCCGAACGAACATGGCTTTTTTCGATAAAGCAGCCCGTTCTGACACGGTAAACCGTATCGTCATAACGCCTCTGAACTTCTTTTGTCACCGTCGTTGTGACCTTTTCGCCATGCGGCCCTCTTGTCACAATCCTTTCTTTTTCGGGGTAAGTGCGCATCCGGCTTTCAGTATGGTCGTAATGCTTTTCCACCAGCACGTAACTCGCACCGATCTTTTTCGCAAATTCCAGGATTTCATCTCGGTTAATACCATGCGAATACTCATCGGCAACCGATTCCCCCATCAGGACCATGCCATTGCCCACAAAGGTCTGCCCGTCCGCCTCATAATTTTCCGAAACCACCAGGGAAGGCTCCCTGTGCTCCTTCGCCTCAATTTCCACGCCATGATTCTGGTAATTCTGCTCATACAGCGAAATACAGCTGCAAAGCAAAAAACAAAGTCCCAGACAAGCCTATTTCCGCACCATGCTCCCTCCCCTCCTGTTCTTCATTTTCCTGCCGGGATGATCGCAGCAAACCCGTCCATCCACCAAATGCGGACAGGCGCGGCACAAAAAAAACGCGCCCTGGCAAAGGCGCGTTCGGGAAAGAGCAGATTTTCTGAGCCAACAAGCATTGGACTCAATTTCATTATAGGACTTTCCTGTTTTCAGTTGACACATTGTAATATCCTGTTACACTTTCTTCTTTCCTGTAACAACCGCACCTGTTTTACAAAAACAGGGCTTTGCCGTTTTACCGGCCACCCGAGAAACATCCCTGCATTCTCATCCTCAGAGCGTGTTAACACCGTCCTGAGCTAGCACCTGAAAGACTGAAGGCTCCGGCATTGTCCGTGAAGGCCCATAATCCGTTTTTCGTGTAAAAAACAGGATTCCTCCCGGGAAGCACAATGAAAAAATGCCCGGGAAATAGTTATAATCCATTTTTTCCAACCCATTTCAGGCGGAAGATCAATGATGAACAAGACTTCAGACGCGATACTCAATTTCAGTGACAAAACGCCCGCCGTAGACCTGCCTGTCTACAGTGGCACGATGGGACCGGACGCCATTGACATGCGCTCTCTTTACACTAAGGCAGGCAGGCTTTCCTACGATCCGGGCTTCATGGCAACCGCATCCTGCCAGTCAGCCATCTCGTACATCGATGGCGAAAAGGGCGAATTGCTTTACCGGGGCTATCCTATCGAGCAGCTTGCCGTTTCGTGCGATTACATGGACACCTGCTTTTTGCTGTTGAAAGGTGAGCTGCCAACGCCGGCAGAAAAGGCCGAATTCAACAACAACGTGGCAGACTACGCCATGGTGCATGAGCAGATGCAGTTTTTCTTCCGCGGATTCAGGCGCGACGCCCACCCGATGGCTGTTCTTGTTGCCATTGTCGGTGCGCTTTCCGCCTTTTACCACGACTCGCTTGACATCAACGACCCGATCCATCGTGAACTGGCGGCACAACGCCTGCTGGCCCACATGCCCACACTCGTTGCAATGTCATACAAGTATTCTATCGGTCAGCCCTTCATCTACCCGCGCAAGGACCTGTACTACACAGCCAACTTCATGCGCATGATGTTTGGCACACCAATCGAGGATTACAAAATCAATGACGTGCTGGTCCGCGCCCTGGACCGCATCTTCATCCTGCATGCTGACCATGAGCAGAATGCGTCCACCACAACCGTTCGCCTGGCCGGATCTTCCGGCGCCAACCCGTTTGCCTGTATCTCGGCCGGTATCGCCTGCCTGTGGGGACCGGCACACGGCGGTGCCAACGAAGCAGCGCTCTCCATGATCCGTTCGATCGGCTCCGTTGACAAGGTCGGCGAATTCGTCAAAAGCGTCAAGGACCCGGCCAACCAGGCGCGTCTCATGGGCTTTGGCCACCGCGTCTACAAAAACATCGATCCCAGGGCCACCCTCATGCGCGAAACCTGCCATGAAGTATTAAATGAACTGGGACTCAACAACGACCCGCTCTTCAAGATCGCACTGGAAATCGAGCGCGTCGCGCTTGAGGACGATTACTTTGTTTCCCGGAAACTCTACCCCAACGTGGATTTCTATTCCGGTATCGTCCAGTCGGCGCTGGGCATCCCGTCCAACATCTTCACCGGGATTTTTGCCCTGGCCCGTACTGTCGGCTGGATCGCCCAATGGAAAGAAATGATCTCCGACCCGGAACAGCGTATCGGCCGCCCCCGTCAGCTCTACGTTGGCCAACCGCGCCGCGATGTTCCGCCACGCCAGAAATAATCACGGCTTAATCCGCTAAAAAAAGGAGGCATATCGCCTCCTTTTTTCATCCGGGCAACACCGCTTGCGTTATCACAACTCCCCCTTTTTCCTGTCGAACTCCCCTTCCCGTCGCCTGTCCTATCTTCATAAATGCCTGATCCCGTATAGACAAAACCACCATGAATCAACCCCTTTCCCGACACAGCCTCAAACCCTCGGCCTGGATACCTATCCATACGCGGCCCCTCTTTTTTGAGCCGGATGAAGCGCCCCTGGACGAAATCACGGCACAGGCTGTTCTTGATTCCCTTTTATCGTCCCAAAACAGGGATGGCGGCTTTGGCAGCTTTGAAAAAGGAAAACGGTCCCGCTCCACGGCACTCAAAACCCATGCAGCGACCGAAATCATCCTGCAATCCGGTATTACCGGCAGAAAGCACACGCTGGCGGTTCACCCTGCCATTATCGGGATAACGGATTACCTCAAAAAGTACCCTCCGCTGGCAGCAGACCACCCCCAGACAACCTGGCTGGCCTCATCAAACCGTTCGCTGGCACCCTGGTGGAAAAAGACCCGGCCATACAGCTATCACCCTTTTGCCGCCCTGACCGGATTTTCCCTGGCTTTTTCACCAAGGCACCTTCCCCTTTACGAGCGAAGCCTCTACCAGGCAGGCCATCTTATCCGCTCCTTTATGGAAGCCCCGTTTTTAAGCGATGCCAACGCCATTTCCAGCATGCAGCGGCTGATTGAACACATTAATGCCAACCATATCAGCGTTTTTGACTCTCCGGTGCTCTACAACAGGAAAATCCGCCAGCAGATTGCCCTGCTGGCGACAAAAAACACAGTCGGTCAGTCCCATTGAATCAAAAAATTATCAAAAAAAAACCGGCATATGCCGGCATGATCGTCAGAAAAAAAGAGGCTTCAAGCAGACAATATGTAATTGTGCTACTGTATGAAAATGACTCAAAGTATTTTGAAAGTGTTTAAAGTGTTCTTATCGGTGCAGCCGCAGCAGCAGCATCCTCATCATCCCAGAGGAATTCACCACAGGGAAAACCGCCCTCTGATTCGAGCACCATCTCCAGCGGGCAATCTTTGATCGCTGCACTTTTTTCCGGAGCAGTCCCGTTGCTGTTCTGGTGCGTCATATTCACTCCTGAAAAATGCCCGTCCCGTGGCAAATACAATCGAAAGGAAAACTGTCATTATAAACAAAGATATCCGGAGAGAAAACACGCATGTTTTTTCCTGTCCGTCTCCTGGTAAAGGAGTAAAAGACAAAAAAGAAAGCAAGGAAACAGAAAAAGAAGTACTTGACAAGGTGCCCGGGGGAGTCGAACCCCTCAACTCCCCCCCTGAGTGGACACCTAAAACCGTATAAAGTGTCAGGTTATAAAATTATTCTATCAGAATAAGGCACTGCAACATGATAATTTTTACAGAAAAAAATTAACTGTTACCCATATGCCCATTGCTTAGAAGTATACGATATACGTAGTAGATGATACAAGCTAAAACTACGATCATCGTGACAAATAAGGAAGCGTTACGATGAGCAGAAAAAGAACCCCATACAAAAATATTTTCAGTATTCGGCTCAAGGAAGCCCGCAAACAAAAAGGCCTGTCCCAGAAAAGCCTCGGCACCAAAGCCGGCATTGACGAATTCGTTGCCAGCACCCGCATCAACCGGTACGAAAAAGGCATTCACAGTCCCGACATCATTACCGGCTGGAATATCGCCAGAGTGCTGGGCCTGCCCCTGGCCTGGTTTTTCGCTGATGATGACCGGCTGGCCCGCATGATCACGGCATTTTCCAAACTCTCTGCAAAAAACCAGAAAAAAATTCTTCAGGTGATTGAACATATGGCTGACAGAACAAAACACTGATAATCCTGTTGCCCTGAAAGCCGCAACTTCTGGAAGAAGACGATATGTCCGGTGATGATGATTGTGGCTGACTCAAGCCCTGGAGGGTGTCCGGGAAGGCTGACCCCTCAGCCTTCCCCCCTGAATGGACACCACGAAAAAAAATCCGGGCGGACGGGCTGAACAGACCATCCCGCAACATGCTTCTATAATAACAAAAACACAACCTTTTTCAACAATAAAACTCATTTCATAAATCATTTTGGAGTAATTTTTAGCCGATCATGGAGATAAAAGTGGTGGAAAGTGCCACTAAAATGAGCAAAAAATCGCATTTTTAATGCAAAACGCTTTTTATATCGGTTCTCCGGCCGATTTATGAAATGAACTGTAGCAACACACCATCCGGCATATAACGCGCCCACACACACACAAAATTTTTCGTTTTTGCCTGTATCGCCCTGACTATCTTTTTATGATCTTTTCCAGAATGTCATAAAACACACCGACTGCATGCCGTTCCCTGAAAGGCACATGCCCGCATTGCGGCAGCACATACCGCTTGAACCCGATATTATTGGCATGAAGGGGAATCGTCACCCCATCAACCGGACGCGGGTCATGTTCTCCATGAATCACAAAAAGCGGGCACCGTATCCCCTTGAGCCGCCTGAGCAATTCACCACTTTCACACATCGCCTCCGCTTCGGGCCACACCGCAAGATACATATCGCCGTTTACCGGTATATTGCCCTGCTTATCTTCCTCCGTTTTCTCCAGATCATAGTGATCGGTTTTATCCAGAAGATCACCAAGCTGCTCCATCAGCCAGTTGCGGCTTTCCGGCGGCACCCGTTCCAGCCTGAAGAGAAGTCCGTTGAAAAGCACCCACTCACCCTGCGTCATCCGCTTGCGCCGTTTTTCCATAATCTGGCTGGCATACATGGCATCCAGTGGTGCACAGCCGACCATTACCACCTGCCTGACATCATCCGGATGCGTTGCGGCATAAAGCAGTGAAAGCCACGCACCCCAGGCATGCCCGATCAGCGTCACCGGCTTTTCAGAACTTCGGGCAAGCTGTGACCTCAACTCTTCAATCAGACTGGCAATGTCCAGCCTCGATTGCATTGGCTCAATGACACCTGTGCTTTTTGAAAGCGCCATTGCCACTCTTGCCATCGAACCCTGCGCTCCCGGTCCGCCATGAATGACAGCAACACGATAGGGCGGCTTGCCGTAAGTGCGGATCACAGGAAAATCCCCTCCCTATCAGAACAAAACACAACTGGCTGAAATATTTTCATTAAATAAAATCGTCTTCCAGTTACATTTCAGCCAAACTTCCTGATCAGAGCATATGCAATTCATTTTAGACCACATTTGTCTAAAACAAAAGGCAAAACCAGCAAAAAAGCTGCAAACATGGTCTACACCAAACGATACTCCCGGCTGTTTTCCAGCAAAAGCGCCAAAGAACAGCAAACAGCTACCAGAACCCGTTATCTTTTGCGCAGGCATCAACAAACCTTTCCGCTTCCGCAAAATCCCGTCCATTGTAGCGCAAATAGGCGAAAAACAGACCCGTGCCAGCGTATCAAATGACAGATATGCAATGATCGTCAAAATTTTTCCAGCAGGAAACAGTCCTTCTCTTCACCTGTAAAAACAACTGTTTACATTTTTACATCAGACCGTTTTCGCCTAAAAATTAATCAAAGCGAAGGGCAAACATGGTCTGCCTTTGCCGATACACTATTTGTAACATCACTTATTTGTAACACGACAAGCCATAATACGAAACCTTTAAAGCATGTCTTTAACCGTTTACGATAAAGCCAAATGGCATTTCGGCGCAACACGCGCCCCCGCCGGTATCCTGCCTGAAGCAGGGGCAACACATATCGCCTTCATTCTCCGCTGGTGCATTGAAAACGACCTGTGCAGCAAGCGCCTGCTGGCACAAGCCGGCGAGGAAATCGCACGTATCCGCTCGGGAAAAGACGATTGCCGCGAGTTCCTGATGACACATCTGGATGGTGTTTTCACATCAGAAGAACTCAATGCCAAAGGCAAAGCTTTCCTGAATGCCTATTATGGCAGCGACAGCACCCGCTTTGCGAAAGAACATGGCAATTCTCTTGCTGATTATGGCCAGTTTGTCCGCAAACAGGTTGGAAAGAAAAACCACGACAACACCTATTTTCATATGGACTACAGCGAAACCAATTACCAGAAAATCAAGGCCATTTGCGACCAGCGCCACGCCGGATTTCTGTCCATGAAAGCCGCAGGCAGGAAAACACCGAAAAAAACCTGATCTTTTCTGTCTTGCAATAAAAAAGCCGCCCCTGGCTTCAGAGTAAAAACACAACGCGCGCTTCCCCCTTGCCGCCTTTCGAAAACGAAGCACCTGCCGGTATCGAAAAAACAGGCGTTATTGTTGTATCATTCATAAAATCCAACGGAAGATACAGGGAAAACGCATGCAAGCAAGCCAGATTTCATCCATCCGACTCACACAGATCCTGTCCCTTCTTATCCTGATTGCCGCTTTTGTCCTTTCAGGATCATCGCGCGCAGATGACGCCAGCGCCGCGGCAACAGATCATGTCACGGTAGAGCAGGACGACACCGCGCCCGCTGTCCGGCCGGAAAACCCGGTCAATGCGGAAGATGAAATTACCCTTGCCATCCGTCAGTACCAGCGCGGTGAATATGCCAAAGCCGCCGATGTATTCTTAAAGCCGGAGGCACAGCAGACCCCCGCCGTCAATTACTACCTTGGCAACCTGTATGCACTGGGACGGGGGCTTCCGCAGGACGATAAAAAAGCGCATGACCACTACGTCAGTGCAGCCCGTTCAGGCCATATCCCTGCCATGCACAGCCTTGGCATCGTCTATGCCAGAGGGCTGGGGGTCAAGAAAAGCTATCTTATCGCCGCAGAATGGTACCTTGAGGCAGTTAAACAGGATTATGCCCCTGCCATGCACAACCTCGGCAATCTCTACGCCGTCGGACTGGGTGTCAGGCAGGACTATGAAAAAGCCCGCGAGCTGTATGAGGCCGCAGCCGCTTCAGGCGATACCGGCTCCATGTGCAACCTGGGCAACCTGTACCGCTATGGCTATGGTGTCCCCATGAATTTTTCCACCGCAAAAAAGTGGTATGAAAAAGGCGCCGAGAAAAACGATGAGTGCTGCCTCTTAAACCTGGCCTGGTTTTATTTCCGCGGCTGGGGCACCCCTCAGGACCTGAAAAAAGCATCCGAACTCGACAAGACCGGCGCATTACAGGGCAGCCCGGTAGCCGCTTTTAACCTTGCCCGCATGTACCACTACGGCATGGGTACCGACGAAGATGCAAAAGCAGCCTGGTACTGGTACAACCAGAGCGCTGCCGGCAACTATGCGCCCGCCATGGAACAGATTGCCGACATCTTTGAACAGGGACTCCTGGGCCAGGAAACCAATGCGGAAAAAGCCGTCGAATGGAAAAAAATGGCAAAAGACGCGGCCAGAGAAGCCGCAAAACAGCATGATCCTTTCTCCGCTGCTGCCTACGGACTTGAAGACAATATGCCAGTGCTCCCCTCAGAAGACAATTCATGAGCAGGGAACTTCCCGTATTCAAATACCATCCCGACCCGCTCAAAACCGGTGCCTTCGCCAGGGACGAAGATGGTGTCACCTGCGACTGCTGTGAAAAAGACACCACCATCTGGTATGGCGAACCTTTTTATGCCATCGACGAAATCGAGGCCCTTTGCCCCGCCTGTATTGCCAGCGGTAAAGCAGCGGAAATGTTTGATGGCGAATTCCAGGATGAGTCAAGCTGTGATGACGTCGATGACGAGGCCAAAGTCGATGAACTCTGCCGCCGCACCCCGGGCTACCGAGGATGGCAGCAGGAATACTGGCTTGCCCATTGCGGGGACTTCTGCGCCTTTATCGGCTATGTCGGCTGGAAAGAAATCGAGGAAATGGGACTCGCCGCTGAAATAGAAAAGGATTGCGAGGAAAACGGCCAACAGGATATCGACCATCTGCGCGAGCATATGGAAAATGACGGCCATCTCCAGGGATACCTCTTTCGCTGCCTGACATGCGGGACACATCGTATTCATACGGATACCGACTGACAATTTGCTTTGCCTGCAGCCGTGTCTGCGATCAGATCAGTTGTTGATTGAGCTAATGTCCTTCGCGTGGGTAATTTGCTGCGATCAGATTAGACCTTGATAGAACGTCATAAAGTAGGTGGTTGACCCACGGCAACGATCTTTTTTCCCGGCAGCAAAAAGAACGCAAAAAGTGCCGCGTGGACTTCCCGTCCACCGCCATGCGGGGGATTCCCGTCTTGATCCCTCTCCTTAGTGCCGTCGCGCTTATCTCGCTCTCTTCTTTTTTGAACAGTACCGCTCCTGCTCCAGTCGTTCGAGACTAATCCGGCTTCGCCGTAACGCACTTGCCTGCTAAGAAGTCTACCGCCACAGTAGGGTATTCTCATAAGCCATTGCTGACGCACTGGGTGATGTGGATGTTCTTGTTATGCCCGAATTGTAGCGTGTACCAAACGCAGTGCAGCGCACGATGTTCTCTCGGCAAAGGCGGGTGCGGTCTTTTTGCCGGCATCCGGGTTCGTGCGCTTCGCCACAGGCTCAGCACACGCTACGACACCCGCTATACCCGCCTTTTCAAGGGCAGCTTCGCTGCCATGCTGTCTGCGCAGCAGGGGCATCTTTACACCACATGGTGGTGTCATTTCTCTTCTATAGTCCGCGATTGCACTGTAGCCGGGGCTGGGAGGAGGAACTGGAGCGGGCAGACGGCGTCTGAGCGTAGCGAGTTCCGGCTGCCGCCGGTCAGCCACCGGCCTGATGAACTCAAATTGAGAACCAATCTGATTGCAGCCAAACAACACAAACGAAGGATAAAAAACAAAACCGCGCCCTACCGTCGCAAATACAGCTACCCCTCATCCTCCTCTTCTCCTTTTTCCTCAGCACCACCCGGCTGCTCGCCAGAATCCGGCGATACCTTCTCCTCCTGCTCCCGGGTATAAGGCAATACCTGTTCATACCGCTCATAACTGAAAAAAAGCGCTTTCTCATGGTAGCTGTCAGCGCCGGCAAAAGCCGGCAGCAGGGCCGCAACGAAAAAAGTGCCTCCTCTCAGGAAAGCTCTCGTTTTACAGGCAAAAAATACCCGGCTAAAACCCGATCTTGATACTCTCTCCCTCAACAGCCACTCCTTCCGAGCGGGTAACAGCCAGCTTCTGTTCCTCGGAAAACCCCAGCGTTTCCCCATCAGCCAGCACCACCTCATTATCAATCACGTAGTAGGCCACATCCATCAGGAAATCATACAGCTCTGCCGGTTCGGCCTTCGTTTGGATCACTTCGATCTCGTCCATGCCGAAATACGTCATCCCGTAGGTATATCCGGAAAAATCATCGCCATCCGGGTAAATGCCGAAATAAATCCAGGTCGGGACAGGCAGGATATCCTCACGGATCGAATCGGACACCATGACAAAATAATCCGACGGAAAAACCGTGGGTATCTGGTAAATGCCAATCGTATTGGAAAGCTTCAACAGGGATGACGCCACCATCGAATACATCAGGCTTTGCGTCATCGGGTCACCGGCACGCATCACCGCGACAATGACATGCGCCTTATGCTGCTGCACCAGCTCCACGCCGTCTTCCCAGAACACATTATTTCTGGCATTGTCCACCGCTTCAGGAATCGGGGCGGGAATAAAACTCACCGCCACCATCATGTCTTCCCAGTCAAAGACCAGCGTATTGTCGTCATTCGGACGGGCGTCAAGCTCGATACCCCAGTCCGCTTTCATGTTGCCAAAAAAGGTTTCCCAGTCAATCACCTCATCTTTCAACAGGACAAACCCCAGCCGCATGTCAGGCTTCGTTTCATCGGCCGCCTCAGCCGCCTCCCTGTAATCCGGTATCTCTTTCATCTGTTCCCTTTCCTGTTTATCCTCTTCCCGGTGGAAAAGGCACACGTTACTCCCCGTCCTGATGCTAAAGATTATCCTCAATTCCCTCGATCACCACATCCCAGTAATCCATATTCTGCGTATAGGGCGCCATCTTTGCGGTCAAGTCCCGGTAGTTGATATCTTCCGCATGCATCGCCGCATTCAGCGCCAGCAGAATCTGCGTAAAGCCGGAAAGCGAAGCCGCAATCTCCTGCGGCTCCCAACTGCCTGTGCCATGTTCGGCCGTATAAACCGGAAACCCCCTGGCTTCCTCACGCGTATCCACAAAAACCGGATCACCGTAATCATAGCCAAATACCAGCCACTGGGCCTGCCAGTCACCTTCATCCGGGCCGGACAGGTCCAGCCCCGTCACATCCACTCCATAGCCCAGCTGCATGTCAGCCAGCCGGGTCGAATCGGCAAATTCGATCTCCAGCGCCTCGTGCATTGCCGGAATTTCATTAATGAGCCTTGTCAGGACAGGGGAAATTGACTCCATTGCTTAACCATCCGGAAAATCAGAAAAAAACCGCATAAAACCCCGGGTAATTTTCTATAGATACCACACCCTTTATAGGCGCACAAGCGAAACGCTTTTTCCTTTATGCTGTCATAAGTAAAAATTATGGCAGGCCTTGTAAAAAAGCGGCAAAATAGGCAAATCAGCAAAATAATGAGAAACGAACACGAAAGGAAATCACATGGAACACGCCGTTGAGCTGCCGGAAGATATCCAGGAGCAAATGGAAGCCCTGAGTGAGCAGGGCGAAGAAGCTTTCGACCAGGGCCGCTATGAGGAAGCGCTTGATATTTACAACCAGGCGCTGTCCATCCTGCCGGAACCCCGTGAAAACTGGGAAGCCTATGTATGGCTGAAAGCCGCCATGGGCGACGCCTGCTTCCTGATGGACCGCTTCGATGACGGGCTGGATCACTTTTACGAAGCCTATACCGCAGCAGGCCCGCAAAACATGAACCCCTTCATCGTCTATCGCCTGGGACAGATATACCGACGGCTCGATGATGAAGAAAACGCCGTCGAATTCCTCATGCGGGCCTTCCTGCTCGAAGGGGAAGACGTATTCGAGGATGAGGATGATCTCGTCTACCTTCGCAACCGGGTTGACCTTGACGACTACAGCGAGGATGGCGGTGAAGGGTACGGATACGGCGACGGCGACGGCGACGACTATGGCGGCAGGAGCAGCCGCTTTGATGACGAAGGCTTTTCCCGCGGCTACATCCCGCGCGATGACTATGAGGAATACGGAGACGACTGAAAAATCCTCTTACGGCAGCAAAGCGCAGGTAACCCCTGTACTTCACGGAAAACCTGCCTGTTTTCATCTATACCGATGACCCGGGTGAAAACGGCAATCCCGGCTGGCTGATTGCTGATGGCGTTGCCGAAAAAAACCGGACCGGATACTTCATGTATGTGAAGTGGTGTTGCCGCATCAATGAAAAGGGTATCCGCCACCTCTTTAGCAAACACACTGCCACACGCTGAAACGGCAAAAAAACCCGCCGTAAAAGCGGGTTAAAAAAGGAAGAGCAAGGCTCACACTACAAAAAAACATCAGGGGTACCACGGCAGGTTGTACGTGTTTTTCACGCGCACCGAACGCTTCAGGTAGATCGTCCAGAGCGATGCAATACCCACAGAAAAAACAATACTGACAAATCCCTGCCAGAAACCACCACCCGCATAATGCACACCCAGAATCAGTATCCCTGCCAGGATGGCTCCCAGATTCAGGATCGGCCCGGCCAGCCAGATCGCATAAATGGCAAAACGTACCGACGCTTTCTCATGCTCCCGGTACAGGCGGTATCCCGCCAGCATCGAGGTGACTGTACTGACAATAAAAAGCAGCCAGGTCATGGTCTTGTGTTGCTGCCACGACACCGAACCCGCCACATCAAAGGTCTGCTCAATATTGACAAACCCTTCATAAATCGTGATCAGTCCGGCCAGCGGTGAAAGCAGCATCAGGCTGACCACCAGAAAGGCAAGCCACCCGCCCATGCCCTTCAGTTGCGGGCTTCTTTCCCTGACTGCCTCGTACATATCGCCTATTTATCATCACTGTGTGAGTTATCAGACCCGCGCAAGACAGAAAAACTTCATGAATCGACAATTCATTTGCGACAGGTCAAAAAAGCCGTTTGCCCCCAGGGACTGACCCTAAACATATACCGGCAGCCGGTAAGTGTTTTGCACCCGCCTGGAGCGCTTGAGATACATCGTTCCGGCAATCGCCCCGAGCACGGCAAAAACCAGGTGATATATTGCCGGAGAATACGCATTGCCGGCACGTGGGTTCTTCAGAATCATCACGGCCGCAATCACCATGAAAAGGCTGAGTAACGGCCAGGCAATCCACATGGTATAAACCGCCAGATCCACCGACTCCCTTGAATGCACCCGGTAAAGCCGCCAGCCACCCCCTACCGACAGGGAGATACTCACTATTGAGAGCATCCACATGACTGTCTTGCTCTGCACCCACATCGCATATTCTGTTTTCGCATAGACTTGTTCAAATCCCGAAAGACTGGACAGGAGTGCACCCAGTGACATCAGCGGCCACATCACCACCATGCCCAGAATCAGGACAAGCAGCCAGCCGTTGACCCCTGACTTCATTCCCGCATATCGCATTGATCTTCTTTTGCTCCCCGTAAACCGGCTTCATCGTTTGCACGTCTGTGTCTCCCGCTAGGGTCAGGCCTCATTAATTTTCCGTTTGCGAAAAGCCGTTTTGGCTCAAAGGGCCAGGCGCAGCGGGCAATTTAATGAGGGCTGACCCTAAAGATAGGTCGGCAGGGCGGATAAGCCTTTGCTTTTCCTCATCTGCCGGGCAGAAAAAAAAGAAGAGAAAAAAACCACTGCGCGACATCAAGAAAGCAGGCGCACCCATAAAAAAGCCGCCTTCAAATGAAGTGAACCCCTAAAGTTGGACAGCCAACGCTTAAGGGTTTCACTTTATGGGCAAGAAGAAATACAGTCTGGAATTCAAGCGAGAGGTTGCGCTCCATTATCCCAACAGTGGGGAGGGTGCCAGAAGGACCGGAAAACGTTTCGGCATTGATGCAAAATCTGGTATGGCGGCGGCTTGTACAGTCAGCAGATGGGAGCGTCTTTACCGTCAAGGCGGTATCATAGCCCTTCAAAGTAACCGAAAAGGACGGCCCCGATTGTCAGAGAAGAAAGCAAACCCCGTCAATACCATGACAGCTCTCTTCCTGAATTCAAAACCATCCAGGAAGCGCTTGAGTATCTTCGCGCGGAGAATGCCTATCTAAAAAAGCTGCAAGTCTTGATTCAGGAGCAAAAGAAATCAACGCAGCCAGTAAAGCGCAAATAATATCAGTCCTGCAAAGGCGTATAGGGAAGAGTCACTCCGGATCTCCTGAAACGGGATTTTACGGCTGACAAACCGAATCAGAAAGGGGTGACAGAGGTGAGTCAATTCAATGTCAGAGGTAAAAAGCGGTATCTTTCACCGATTCTTGATCTGTATAACAGAGCGATCAGGGCTGGCAATACCAGAGGCGATTTATCAGGAAAAACTGCGACAGCACCATCTTGAACACAGTATGTCTCGCAAAGGAAACTGCCTGGATAATGCAGTAATGGAAAGTTTCTTTGGCATACTGAAATCTGAAGGTTGCTGCTCTTCGGATTTTACTGATATACAGCAACTGAAATCCGCAATAAATGCGTATATCCATTACTGCAACAATGAACGGATAAAACTGAATTTAAACGGCCTGAGTCCTGGGCAATACCGTACTCAGGCCATTTCAATAACCGCAGGAAATGTCCGATATTAAGCGTTCACTTCATTAAAGACGGCTTTTCTCTATTACCGTTGGCGCATTGTTTTTTTTATGCGGCGCCGCATCAGAAAGCGATGCAAAATCCAGATGCTGTGTGCGCCACTCGTCCAGCCACCGGGCTTTCACTTCCGTTATTTCAGCCAGCTCGTTTTTTATCCGCTCACCCTGACGATAAGCCAGGTATTCAAAGAGGACATAAGTACAAACAACAATCAGAAAGAGTGCCAGCATGACCGGGATAAAATGCCGAATGAAAAAACAGTCAACGTAATTCTGTTCACAAATCTTTGCATCCACTTCCAGATCATGAATATCGGTCCGCCAGAAAGTGAAAAGCGGATACAGCAGGCTTAACAGTAAAACGATAAAGAAGAGGCTGCTGTATCTCCTCAAATTAACGAGCTGATCGGCAGCGCCTGTGAATAACTCGGGCAAAAAAACCGTACAGGCAAACCACAGGACGCAAAAAACAGAAAAAACGGTCCATATCAGAAACTTGTTTTTACGGTTTTGTGCCATGTAAAAAAACTGCCCGGCTTTAACGATATGCGCATGAATGAATAAAACAACTTAACGATGTTTTTTCTGGTTTCTGTTAATTAATTCTTATACTGGTTTTAAACAGAATATGAATATCCTGCTATTACGTTTTAGATATTAATTAATCAGCCATGACACCATGTTGCGATATCTCATTTCCCCTTTTAAAATGTTTCCCCAAGGAAATGCCCGCTTTGCCGCATAATAGAACGGCAGAGCGCTGTGTAAAAGTGAAAACAAATTTTTCATAGGAGAAAAACATAAAGACGAATGACAGACAAAAGGAGATGTCATTCGTCTTTATGTGGAAAAGTGATACATGAAACGGCTGAAAAGAAACGGGAAATTACAATGTCATTCAGCAGAAAATAAATCAATGTTATTGATCTTATAAAACCGGTTTTCAGTATGAAATCAGGATATTTTTTTATTATTAATCCTGCGGAAATTAATTTATTCCAATATAAAAATAAAAACAGATTGATTATTATCAAATTAATGTTTGTTTTTATCGGGTTTTGATTTATTTTTATCACCGCTCAATTTATGCAAAAATTTGCATAAATTTCAAAAAAGCAACAAAAAGGGATTTGCCCACAGAAACTGTGGATTTGTTTGTGGATAACCGGAAGGCGTAAGTGAAAAGTCTCTGATATCTCACCAATTTCAATAAAATGATTACGAAACGGGCAATCGTACGGAAGACTTTTTGGGGTAGCAGGAAAACAGCCTAGGTTCTGCTAACAAATAACATTCAGCCATGATTTGATGGCAGCGAGAAGCACGAAATTGGCGAAATGTGAAGCTTTCTTGTCATACCTTCTTGATACCCTGCGGTTTTCCTTGATTCTGCCAATAAATCGCTCAACGATATTGCGTTGTTTGTAATGCCTTTTGCTCAAAGGCTTATGTACTCTGGCGCTCTTGCGATAGGGGATAACTGCTTTTAGTCCACCCTGATGAATCTGATCTCGCAGAGAGGCGCTATCGTATCCTTTGTCTCCAACAACGGCTTTCGCTTTACAGCTTATGGCGCTTTTGATCAGTTCAGGCGCATAGGTGTGATCACTTGCCTGCCCCGGTGACAGGCGCAGCTTCAGTAAACGCCCCATGTCATCAACAAGAATGTGCAGCTTGGTATCATGCACATGGATGCAAAATCACTCCCACTCAATCGTGGCAGGCGGTTTTCCTGAAATGTCATAGACCACGCGGTTGATGCCGCGCACTTCATTGATAATGCGATTGGAAACACGTCCCAGCAAATCATGTGGCAGATGCGCCCAGTGTGCCGTCATGAAATCCTGCGTCTGTACCGCACGCAATGCAACGACATAGTCATAGGTGCGGCCATCACCCATCACGCCAACAGACTTGACCGGCAGGAAAACGGCAAAGGCCTGGCTGGTCGCATCGTACCAGGTCATGGGAGGCACGGCGTCACCCAGCGGGTTGTCCACCAGGGTATTACGCAACTCCTCAATGAAAATAGCATCAGCCTGTCTCAAGAGATCGGCATACTCGGCCTTGATCTCACCCAGTATGCGCACGCCCAGGCCGGGGCCCGGGAAAGGATGACGGTATACCATCTCATGCGGCAACCCCAAGGCCAGGCCCAGTTCACGCACTTCATCCTTGAAAAGCTCACGCAATGGCTCAAGCAGCTTGAGATTGAGGTCTTCAGGCAGACCGCCCACATTGTGGTGGCTCTTGATGGTGTGCCCTTTTTTATCCTTCCCGGCGCTTTCAATCACATCGGGATAAATCGTACCCTGGGCCAGCCATTTGGCGTTACTGATCTTTGCCGCTTCCGCCTGGAATACTTCAACAAATTCCCGTCCGATGATCTTGCGTTTTTCCTCCGGGTCAGTCACCCCCTTCAGGTGTCCCAGAAACTGGCTGGTTGCATCAACATGAATCACGTTAACACCCAGATTTTTGGCAAACATATCCATGACCATCTTGCCTTCATCCAGACGGAGCAACCCATGATCGACAAACACGCAGGTAAGCTTGTCACCAATGGCGCGATGAATCAGTGCGGCTGCCACACTGGAGTCCACACCACCGGAAAGCCCTAGAATCACGCCTTCATCCCCGACTTGATCGCGAATGAACTGAACGGCTTCCTCAACATAGTCGGGCATATTCCAGTCTGATTTGCATCCGCAGATTTCATGGACAAAACGGCTGAGAATCACTTTTCCCTGCACGGTATGCGTCACTTCCGGATGAAACTGCACCGCGTAAAACTTCCGTTCTTCATCCGCCATCCCGGCAATCGGACAGGCATCGTTGGATGCCATCAGGGAAAAACCGGGCGGCATTTCCGCCACCTTGTCACCATGGCTCATCCAGACCTTGAGCATGCCATGGCCTTCGGCTGTGACAAAGTCATTGATCCCTTTTAAAAGGGCGGTATGGCTGCGTGCCCGGACCTCGGCATAACCAAACTCACGTACCTGGCCACTTTCCACCTTGCCGCCAAGCTGTGCGGCCATGGTCTGCATGCCATAACAGATACCCAGGACCGGTACCCCTCTTTCAAACACCGCCTGCGGTGCACGAGGCGTATCGCCTTCGGTCACGCTACTGGGGCCACCCGAGAGAATAATGCCGCGAAGCGAGCCGTCATTCCCGTATTGGCGAATCGTTTCTTCGCCGATGTCATAAGGAACGACCTCAGAAAAAACACCGACTTCGCGCACCCGGCGAGCGATCAGTTGGGTTACCTGAGAACCAAAATCAAGAATCAGGATTCGTGAATGCATACGTCAAATTCCAATAATGATGTGGCCCTGGCCGGTTGATCTTCCGGTCAGGGCCATTAAACCAGACCGGCCTGATCAGTCAGTACGGTAATTGGGCGCTTCCTTGGTGATCTGGACATCATGCACGTGCGATTCGCGCATGCCGGCAGAACTGATCTCGACAAATTCCGCTTTCTCGTGGAATTCGGAGATATTGGCACAGCCGCAATAGCCCAAAGACGCCCGCAAACCACCCATCAACTGGAAAAGGATGGCTGTAATCGGCCCTTTATAAGGAACACGACCTTCAATCCCTTCCGGAACAAATTTGTCAGACTGCTGCTCATGCTCCTGGAAATAACGGTCAGCCGAACCACCCGACATGGCGCCCAGGCTGCCCATTCCCCGATAGGATTTGTAGCTGCGGCCCTGGTAAAGAATAACTTCACCCGGCGCTTCATCCGTACCGGCAAACATGCCGCCCATCATGACAGTAGAAGCCCCTGCCGCAAGCGCCTTGGCAATATCGCCGGAGAAGCGGATACCACCATCAGCAATACAAGGGATACCGGTTCCCTTGAGTGCCTCCACTACATCAGCAATCGCCGTGATCTGCGGTACACCGACACCGGCAACAATCCGAGTCGTACAGATAGAACCCGGGCCGATACCGACCTTGACACCATCCACACCGGCTTCCACCAGCGCTGTCGCTGCCGCTGCGGTCGCAATATTACCGCCAACAATCTGTACATTCGGGTAGGTATCCCTGATCCAGCGAATACGCTGGAGAACGCCCATCGAATGACCGTGCGCCGTGTCAACCACCAGCACATCCACACCCGCCTTGACCAGGAGCTCGATACGCTCGTCATTGTCAGGACCAACACCAACAGCAGCCGCCACCAGCAACTGACCATAGCTGTCTTTGGATGCCCTTGGATAATCGGTTGATTTATGGATATCAGTTGCGGTCATCAGTCCACGCAACTCAAAATCGTCATTCATGACCAGAACACGCTCAAGACGATTGAGGCTCATGAGGCGCTTGGCCTCCTCCATCGTCGCGCCTTCTTTGACAGAGACAAGCTTTTCACGCGGGGTCATCTTGTCCTTGACCATCACATTCTGGTCTTCTTCAAAACGGGTATCACGATTGGTGATAATGCCGATCACCTTGCCGTTTTCAACGACAGGAAAACCGGAAAATCCATATTGATGAGACAGCGCGATGACATCCCTGATCCGCATGGAGGGAGGAATGGTAATCGGGTCCATAATCACACCTGACTCAAAACGCTTGACCCTTGCCACTTCCCTGGCCTGATCTGCGGGTGTCAGGTTTTTGTGAATAACACCAATACCGCCTTCCCTTGCCATGGCAATGGCAAGACGCGCCTCTGTCACTGTATCCATTGCCGCTGAAACCAAAGGGATATTCAGGGAAATTGAACGTGTCAGACGAGTTGAAAGAGAGGTATCTTTGGGGAGAATGGCTGAATAAGCCGGTACCAGGAGCACATCATCGAATGTGAGTGCCTTCTTAATTAATCGCATAGTCTTTCCTATTGGCACAAAAGCGAATTATACAGACTTTTTTTAAAAGATACAGTGAAGTGGCCGCTCCGTTCCATTATTTTTTTACGGACAAATGCCGGCCAACAGAACGTCTGGACAACATCAGCAAAACCATCTCCTGCCTCAACAATCAACCGCTTTCCCGCTCCCCTCTCTCGCCAATTATGTCTCATTAAAAATAATTTGACACAATAAAAGATTACAACTTGTTGAATTTTCATTTGTTTTGGGATAGTATGCGTCTTTCTATTTTTGACTGTGTCTTTGGAGGTGGTTTATGGCCCGTGTGTGCCAGGTGACAGGCAAGAAGCCTATGTCAGGCAATAATGTCTCTCATGCGAATAATAAGACGAAGCGTCGCTTTTTGCCCAATTTGCAAAACAGGCGTTTTTTTGTGGAATCGGAGAATCGGTGGGTTTCGCTTCGCCTCTCCAGAGCCGGCTTGAGGACGATTGATAAGCTGGGGATTGACGCGGTGCTGGCTGATATGCGCGAGCGCGGTATTAAGGTTTAACAGGAGATAGTTATGGCGAAGTCAGGCAGGGAAAAGATTAAGCTGGAGTCTACGGCTGGTACGGGGCATTTTTATACGACGACGAAGAATAAGCGTACTACCCCGGATAAGCTGGAGATTGTGAAGTTTGACCCGAAGGCAAGAAAGCATGTGCCTTATAAGGAAGCGAAGATTAAGTGATTTTTTGCTATCTGATATATTGAAAAGCCCCGCGTTTTTTGAAGTGAACCCTTAAAGTTGGACAGCCAACGCTTAAGGGTTTCACTTTATGGGCAAGAAGAAATACAGTCTGGAATTCAAGCGAGAGGTTGCGCTCCATTATTTCAACAGTGGAGAGGGTGCCAGAGAAGAAAGCAAACCCCGTCAATACCATGACAGCATCTCTTCCTGAATTCAAAACCATCCAGGAAGCGCTTGAGTATCTTCGCGCGGAGAATGCCTATCTAAAAAAGCTGCAAGCCTTGATTCAGGAACAAAAGAAATCAACGCAGCCAGTAAAGCGCAAATAATATCTGAATTAAGGCATTATTTCACCAGCACAAAGGACGATATGGTTATCGTCGCATCACACTGGCATTGCGTCAGGAAAATTGCCATCTTAATCACAAAACCGTTCGCAGGCTCATGCGCGAACAACGGCTTGCATCCACCCTCAGGCGCAAATAATATCAGTCCTGCAAAGGCGTATAGGGAAGAGTCACTCCGGATCTCCTGAAACGGGATTTTACGGCTGACAAACCGAATCAGAAAGGGGTGACAGAGGTGAGTCAATTCAATGTCAGAGGTAAAAAGCGGTATCTTTCACCGATTCTTGATCTGTATAACAGAGCGATCAGGGCTGGCAATACCAGAGGCGATTTATCAGGAAAAACTGCGACAGCACCATCTTGAACACAGTATGTCTCGCAAAGGAAACTGCCTGGATAATGCAGTAATGGAAAGTTTCTTTGGCATTCTGAAATCTGAAGGCTGCTGCTCTTCGGATTTTACTGATATACAACAACTGAAATCCGCAATAAATGCGTATATCCATTACTGCAACAATGAACGGATAAAACTGAATTTAAATGGCCTGAGTCCTGGGCAATACCGTACTCAGGCCATTTCAATAACCGCAGTCCGATATTAAGCGTTCACTTCATAAGCGCGGTTTTTTTGGTTCTGGAAAGAGTCAATGCAACGGTTCAGGTGACGAATCTCCCTTAACGCGACGGCGAAGAACATGGCTGTGCAGGACACGCTGTATCACCGGCCATCCCACACCATTGTTAAACATATATTGCGCCGCCCGTACATATCCATAGTCTGCCTGTATCCGAATGCCATGTTCGACAATATCCACTTTTTTACTGTTCTGCCGCCTGTCCATATTAAGAGGATGATTCGCTTCTGCCTTTCTTTCGAATGTATTCATATTCTCACCTGCCTCGAAGATCATGATGGCTGAAGAACAAGTGTATGCAAAATAGTGGAAAGCGTAATTGCGAAAGAACAATTTTTTTGAGCTCCGCCGCACGGATATCACATACTGATAAAAACTATTGGGTTATAAAAGAAATATGCAGGAAAACTGCATATATGTAGCAAAAAAGCAACATTTTCACGCATTTTTTTCCTGATTTTATCTGCCTGTCTTCTCTGAAAAGCAGCCGGGATGTACCATTAAGTGGCAGATGTACTTTCCCCTCAGTACTTCCACTGTGCGCGTAGCCCGAATCAATTTTCCGGATTCTTAAAGACTTGCCCTTCAGAGTATGCTGTTTAGCAGGGCAAACAAAGTGCGCCGATCACGTGATAAAACCTGCCCTGCATCCCTGTAGCTGGCACACCAGAATATTGATGATTTCCTCAATATTCTGGAAGCAGACACAATAACCATTTACTCAAGGATGTGGGAAACATGAAAAATAGCGTAGCTCAATCAGGCGGTTTTGGCATTGGAACCAAACTCTCTTTCCTTTCTTTTGTTCTGATTGCCTTGATATTCGGTGCATATTCCATCAGTTTTGCTTACTTCACATCAAAAGAGCTCAAAAAGCAGACAACCAACGAACTGGCTGATAAAAATGCCGCCATGATCAATCTGATCAAGCTCTTTAATGATGATCTGCAACGTGAGGCAGACCGCTCTCTGAAAGCCTTCAGGGGATATTTTCCCGGCCGGTTTTCTCTTGATCCGTCCACAGCTGTCACGGTAGCAGGACGTACGCCCCCCGCCCTGCGTAACGGCAGCATCATACTGAATAATGATTTTTCGATTCCCGACAGATTTACCGGGCTGACAGGCATCAGGGCAACCATATTTGCGCGCAGCGGCAATGATCTGGTTCGTATTTCCACATCACTGAAAAATGAAAAGGGGGAACGCGCCATTGGCACGCTTTTAGACACAAAACACCCTTCCTATCAGCAATTGATGAATGGCAAGCCCTTCAATGGCACAGCAGATCTTTTCGGCCGCAAGTATTTCACCCAGTATGATCCGATCAAGAATGAAGCCGGTGAAGTGATCGGCGCACTGTATATCGGCATTGATTTTACTGAGGATGTCAAAATCGTCAGGGATGAGTTAAATGAACTCAAAATTGGCGATACCGGTTATTTCTACGCCATTGATGCCAAGCCTGGTGATCATTATGGCTTCGCTCTTGTTCATCCCACAAAAGAAGGGGAAAACCTCTTAAATGCAAAGGATGCAGAAGGAAAGGAATACATCCGTGACATGCTGACAAAGCAGAATGGTGTCATGGAGTACGCATCCATCGGTGAAGACGGCAGTGGCAAAACGCAGGACCGCATCGTTGCGTATAACTATTTTCCCCAGTGGCAATGGCTGATTGTCGGCGGAACCTATATGGATGAAATTACCCGTGAAGTCACTACCATGCGCAATCTCTTCCTGGGTATTGCCCTGGCTGCACTTGTCATCCTGGGATTGATTATCTATATGTCGATCCGTTCCATGGTTTCACGCCCGCTTGCCAATGCGGTACAGGTGGCGCGGACCATTGCATCGGGTGATCTGACCAGCCGGATAGAATCAAGATCCGGCGACGAAGTCGGACAGCTCATGCAGGCAATGGGTGAAATGAATCAAAGCCTGTACCAGGCAGTCTCACAGGTCAGAAACAGCGCCAACACCATTTCTACGGGGGCTGCAGAAATCGCGGCAGGCAACCAGGATCTGTCATCGCGTACGGAAGAACAGGCCAGTTCCCTGGAAAAAACAGCGTCCACCATGGAGGAAATCACATCAACCGTCCGGCAAACCGGCAACAATGCCCGAATAGCCAATGATCTGGCATCCAACGCGGCTGATATCGCCAGAAAAGGCAGCGATGCGGCATCCCGTGTCACTGAAACCATGAATGACATTGAATCATCTGCCAGCAAAATCGTCGATATCATCAGTGTTATCGATAGTATTGCATTCCAGACCAATATCCTGGCATTGAATGCTGCTGTCGAGGCTGCACGTGCGGGAGAACAAGGACGCGGCTTTGCTGTCGTGGCATCAGAAGTCAGAAATCTGGCACAGAGAAGTGCAACAGCGGCACAGGAAATAAAAGCGCTGATCAATGACTCAACAGAGAAAGTCAAAAGCGGTTCTGAACTGGTACATCATGCAACAACGACTATTGCCGAGATCGGAAACCGTATTCTCAATGTCAGCAATCTGATGAATGAAATTGCTCTGGCAACCCAGGAGCAGGTTACCGGAATCGAGCAAATCAATACGGCTGTCACTGAAATGGACCATATGGCGCAACAAAATGCCGCGCTGGTGGAAGAAGCCACAGCAGCTGCACAAAGTATGCAGGAACAGGCTGGAAATCTGGTTCAGGTAGTTGACTACTTCCGTATCGATAACATCCCGCATGCCCTGATATCGTATACCGGCAAAACACCGGTAACCTCACATGAAACAGCAGCGCCGCATCCAGCCGCTTTCGCTTCTGATAAAAATGATGAATGGGATAAATTCTGAAAATGCGCTTTCATTTTAAACAGGAATAATGCTTAAGCAGTTTGCTGTTAACAGCCTCCTTTAAAAGGGAGGCTTTTTTTTTGAGCGTGCCTTTCCGTTTTAATGATAAATGTTATAAAAAGATATCAAGCCATCATTCAATGTCATTTTTACAATATGCCGAAATTCTTATAATCCGGCTTTATCTATTTTCCGAATATAAAATTAATCCGGCCATTGAATAAAAAACGAAAAAGACAGTTTCCTTCCCTCTCTGTAAAAGGCGCATTCTCCGGTATTTCGCATTATTTTCAAACCAAAAAATTTTTGCTCTTTTAAAAAATATTTCATCTTTTCAGACACTCCGACAGAAAATGTAAAAATGACAACAATTTCTTTTCCCTGTTATAAAACCATTATTTTTTTATAACTTGCCTTATTAATAATGAATGCCCTTCTCAAAATAATTATTGTTTTATTGCATCAGTTTGATATATATTTAAATTTAATAACTGTATTATTTGTGGGTTTTATGAAAAGACGATGAGGTTTTTAACTGAAATAATACTGTTTCATGCTTGAATCATGATGCCTTGGATCACTACTGAATCCGGCTACATGAATAGTTGAACGCATCTGATAAAACCGATACAACATATTATTCAATTTTTGTAAGGAGCCTGAGCAAATGAAAATTGGAGCCAGACTAACATCGGGGTTTATCCTCGTCCTGATCCTGATGATCGCAATGGCAATAACCGGTATCTGGGAACTGCAGCAAGTCGCAGATGCATCCGACCACCTGATGACACATACCGTCAACCTGGAAAAAGACGCTGTCAATTGGCTGTCAAAAACCACCCTGAACGGCGAACGGGCCTATGTCCTCGCACTGGGACAGGAGCCGGAAGACGAAAAGGCCATTGAAGCCTCAATGAAGCAAACCAGTGCCCAGATCAGCGAAATCCAGAAACGCCTCCAGGAGGCGGTTGCAACCGATACCGGACGTCAACTCCTTGCCACTATTGCCGAAAAACGCAAGATTTATGTGGATATCCGCAAGGAAGTCATCAAGCTGCAGCATGAGCAGAAATACGATGCGGCAAAAGTCCACTTGCACCAGAAAATGGTGCCTGCACGCGATGACTATGTAAAAAGCATTAATGATTTTGCTGACGCTCAGGCAGAGCGGTCCGCAAAAACCCACCAGGAAATCCTTTCTATTTACCAGACAGGCCGCTCCATCATTATCGGCATTACCGCTGTGGCGCTGATCCTCTCCATCATTATTGCCTGGCGCCTTACCACCGGCATTACCCGCCCGTTAAACCGTGCGGTGCAGGTCGCAGAAACGGTCGCATCGGGAGACCTTACGGTACAGGTTGAAATTACCGGCAATGATGAGACCGCCCAGCTTATGCGGGCAATGAAAAACATGGTGGACAGCCTGCTGAAAGTCATCGGGGAAGTGAGCAACAGCGCCAGTACGATTGCTACCGCCTCGGAACAGATTGCATCCGGCAACCTGGACCTTTCCTCCCGCACCGAACAGCAGGCCAGTTCGCTTGAAGAAACCGCTTCAGCAATGGAAGAGCTGACATCCACTGTCCGCCAGAATGGCGATAATGCCAGACAGGCCAACCAGTTGGCGACTTCCGCCTATGATGTCTCTGTCAAAGGCGGCGAAGCGATTAACCGGGTTGTCGCCACCATGAACGATATTGATGAGTCCGCCAACAAGATCGTGGATATCATCAGCGTGATTGACGGGATTGCTTTCCAGACCAATATTCTTGCACTGAATGCCTCCGTGGAAGCGGCCCGTGCCGGTGAACAGGGGCGTGGATTTGCCGTCGTTGCCAGTGAAGTGCGTAGCCTGGCACAGCGTAGCGCAACCGCAGCCCGCGAAATCAAGTCCCTGATTGATGACTCGGTGGATAAGGTCCGTTCAGGCAGCCAGCTGGTACATTCCGCGACGGAAACCATGAATGAGATCGGCACGAGCATTCGCCGGGTAAATGACATCATGAACGATATCACGCAGGCCACCCAGGAACAGATTTCCGGTATCGAACAGATCAACATGGCGGTAACGGAAATGGATACCGTTTCCCAGCAGAACGCGGCGCTCGTCTCACAGGCAACCTCAGCCACAAGCAGCCTGCGTGACCAGGCAAGCAACCTGGCAGAGCTGGTGCATGTCTTTAATATCGGCTCCTATCACTCTACAGTCAAACCGGTTGCCAAGCTAAAATCATCCAAACCGGCAACGCCAGCCAGAAAACCGGCACAGCTTGCCAAGCCATCATCACAAAAAGTGGCGGCAATAACAAACGAAGAGGATAACTGGGAAGAATTTTAAGCCCGTCCTTCCCCCACAAAAAAGCCGGATAACCCTCCGGTTTTTTGTGCATGAAAAGATAAAACTCCCTGCCCGTCTGTCGGATAATATAGAGGTTGAATCAACCGCCAATAACCATCAGCATGCGCCAGACGCCGACATCCATACCGCTGCCGTCACTTCACGGACTGGGTCCGGTTATGCAACCGGATGCCCATACCCTTATCTTATGCAGCTACCCGGGAAAGGACGCCCTGGAAAAAGGGCAATACTATGCCGGGAGCCAGAACCAGTTCTGGTTACTCATGTCTGCCGCCCTGGATACTTCCCTGTCTGACATGCCATACGAAAAAAAGCTGCAGATCCTGTTTTCACATGGTATTGGTCTTTGGGATGTTATTTCCGCATGCCAGAGCAAAGGCCCCCTGAAGTCCGTCCTGGCCGAAGACAGGCCGGATCGTTTCGATTTTCTCCGTACAAACTATCCTCTTGTGCGGAAAATCTGCTTTAACGGCCAGCCTGCAGGCGAATATGCCCCCCTGTTTGATGCTGCCGGCTATACCACCCTGATCCTCCCCTCCTCTTCCCCGGCCTATTCAAAACAGTCCCTTGAAAAAAAGGGGGAGACATGGCGGTATGTTTTATGAGCAGGATTGATACGTCTGCTACAGCTCTCAGGTACAATTCACCTGATTTTGCATATGAGCGCATCCCTTGAAAACACTGTATTCTGTTTTTCAATCTCCTGAAGGAAACGAGAATGAAACTGGTTCGCTACGGCCATCCCGGTAAAGAAAAACCGGGCCTGATTGATGAAAGCGGAAATATCCGTGATCTCTCCGGTGTTATTGATGACTTCACTGCCGGGCAACTGTCTGACACCGCTTTGGCCCGCATTGCCGCGATGAACCATGCCTCACTGCCGCTGGTATCCGGCAATCCCCGCCTGGGTGTCCCGGTTGCCCACGTCGGCAAATACATTGCCATCGGCATCAACTACATCGAACATGCGAAAGAAGCCAACATGCGGCTTCCCAAAGAACCCATTGTCTTCATGAAGGCAGTGACCTGCCTGTGCGGCGCAACCGACAACATCATCCTGCCGAAAGATTCAAAAAAATCCGACTGGGAAATCGAACTTGGCGTCATCATCGGCAGGAAAGCCCAGTACATTACCGAAGAAGAAGCACTGGATCATGTTGCCGGGTATTGTGTTGCCAATGATCTTTCGGAACGGGAATTCCAGATTGAACGTGGTACCCAGTGGGACAAGGGAAAAGGATGCGATACTTTCGGGCCGGTCGGACCCTGGCTTGTCACCCGTGACGAAGTGCCTGACCCGCAAAATCTGGACATGTATCTGGATGTCAACGGTGTTCGGATGCAGACAGGAAACACCAGAACCATGATCTTTTCTGTGGCAAAAATTGTCAGTTACCTCAGCCATTTCATGACACTGTTGCCGGGTGACATCATTGCGACAGGCACACCTCCCGGTGTGGGTATGGGCAGGGAACCGCAACTGTTCCTCAAACCGGGAGATAACGTGAGGGCGGGGATTGCCGGGCTGAGTGAGCAGAATCAGGACGTCATTGCCTGGTCGCGCACCCAGGAGGTGCCAGCACCCCCTTAACCGGTTTCGTTTTCTCAGGCAGCAGGCGCAGGCTGTTGCATTAAGGGGACAACCAGGATGTCACAGGACGTTTCGTTGACCGTATTCCTGGTCGTGCTGCCCAGCAGCAGGTTTTCCAAGTTGGAACGCCCCTGCTTGCCCATGACGATCAGATCCGGGTTGTTTGCATTGACATAATCCTCAATGATTCTCACCGCCCCGCCATACTGGATAACCTGTGAAATCCGATTGTCACTGCCTAATGACGCAATGAGTCTTCCCATTTCATCTTCCGCTTTTCTTTTTGCCTCTGTCCGGTAACTACCAATCAGGTCAGACGATACATTGGCATAGCGCATCAGGCCTTCATTGGGAATATCATAGGCATGCAAAAAGATTTTTCGGGACGCCGGCAGCATCATATCCACGGCAACCCGGGCAGCGTAGATCGAATTTTGCGAAAAATCGACAGGAATCAGGGCATTCTGGTACGGACTGTCAGGCTCCTGTCTGACAATCAGGAGGGGTACCGGGGTAATGTGCAACAGTCTGTCCGGTGTATTGCCCAAAAAGAATTTTTTACCGAGACCGGGACGTTTTGCCCCGGCAACAATCAGATCGGTACGGCTCTCTTTCGCGTATCGGGCAATTTCGATGGAAGGACGCCCGAACAGGACCGTCAGTTTTGTGCTGATACCGAATGAATCCGCAATCCGTTTTCTGACCGGTTCAAAGTCTCTGGTTACCTGCTCAATAACCAGTTCCTCGCTTTTCTTTTCCGTACCCGCCAGAATCTGGCCCAGTACCTCGACAAATCCCGTATCCTGGACATTGACCAGTTCCAGTTCAGTCAGTCCAAAGCGCAGGCAGAGTTTTGCCGCCCGTGTTTCAGCCAGCGCTGAACTTTCTGACATATCACTTGCTACAAGAATACGTTTGACGTCCAGCATCCTATTCCTCCTGAAAACCGACCTGCCGAATGGCAACCATGCGTTTCCTATATTATTTTTTTATCCATTTTTTGTCAAAAATCCAAGCATGAAATTATTTACTCAGCGAGATCATCAACCTGACGGTACAATAAAAGGATTAGAAGAGCAATAAAAGGAAAAATTATGTCTATATTTTTTATCATGAATATCGAGATTTCCAATCCGCAAGAACGCCGCGATTCCGATCTTTACACAGAAAAAGTCAGGCCGATTGTGGAAAGTTATGGCGGTGAATATCTTGTCAGAAGTGACAACATTACTTCACTTTCGGGAGAAAAGGCGCCTGACAGGCTCATTATTATCCGCTTTAAAACCCGTGAACAATTGCAGGCCTGCTTTACCTCCCGCGAATATGCCGGTATTCAGGATTTGCACCAGACGTCAGTAAAACTCCACGCTTTTATCGCCGAACAATAAGTACTGATTGTCCCTTCATTTCTGGCATCTGATACAAAAAAACAGGGACAGGATAACATGTTGTTCTGTCCCTGTTTTTCATACCGAAGCGAAACTCTCCTCGCCTTAGGCGGCATATTCAAGCCACAATAGCGTCCCTTTTTTCCGCCAGCTTTCGCTGAAAAAATTTATCCAGTTCCATCAGGAAAAAGGTCGTTATACCCACACAAATAACCAGCATCCACTCTTTGAGAGTCAGGTTGTCCGTACCAAAAAGATTATGCATCGTCGGCGTGTAGGTATACAGCAGTTGCAATGCAATCAGAACAGCAATAGCAATCCATATGGATTTATTGCCTGTCAGTGCACGAACCGACAATGAGGTTTCATAGAGGAACCGGCAACTCACCAGGTAAAACATCTGCCCGACGATGATGGTATTGCCGGCAATGGTTCGCGCCACCTCAATACTCTTCCCCCTGTCCAGTTCCCAATGAAAAAGCATGAGCGCTGCCGCCATCAGGATGACCGACGTGAAAAAAATGCGCCATATCATATAGCCCGGTACAGCAGCTTCCCGTGTGTTTCTGGGCTTTCTTCGCATGATGTTTTTTTCCACGGGCTCAAAAGTCAGGGCAATACACAACGTCACCGAAGTGATCATGTTGATCCACAGGATCTGCTTTGACGTCAGCGGCAATGCCATATCCATGAATACCGCGGCCATCACTACAAACGTCTGGCTGCCGTTGGTCGGCAGCAGAAAGAGGATACTTTTTTTCAGGTTGTCATAAATCCGGCGGCCTTCCCGTACGGCACAGACAATCGTGGCAAAGTTATCATCCGCCAGGATAATGCCAGCGGCCTCTTTCGCTGCCTCGGTTCCCTTCAGTCCCATTGCCAGGCCCACATCTGCCCGTTTCAATGCCGGTGCGTCATTCACACCATCCCCCGTCATGGCAGTGATCTCGCCATTGGCCTGCAATGCCTGGACAAGGCGCAGCTTGTGTTCGGGACTGGCCCGGGCAAAAACATCCACATCCCGAACAATCTGCTGCAGTTCTTCATCCGATTTTTCTTCAATCTCGGCACCCATCACAGGGCGTTTAGCAATACCGATACCCAGCCGTTCACCAATCACCCTTGCCGTTTCAGCATGATCCCCTGTAATCATGACAACCCGGATGCCGGCAGAATGACAGTGTCGCACTGCCTCAACGGATTCGTCACGCGGCGGATCAATAATGCCGAATACCCCCATTAGTATCATTCCGGTTTCAACGTCCCTGAAATCCAGTTCGTTCTGGCTACCGTCGACCGGTTTCATGGCAATAGCCAGCGTCCGCTGGCCTGACAGGGCGATTTCATTGATGCGCTTTTCCCAGTAGGAAAAGTTGATGGGACGTGCCCCGCACTCCAGATCACTTTCCATTGTGCACATGACCATCAGGCGCTCAGGCGCGCCCTTGACATAGATGAAGCGCTCTCCCCGGTGGGTGTGGTTAAGCGTCGCCATAAAACGGTGCTGTGATTCGAAAGGAATCGCATCATTTCTGGGCATCCTGGCTTTTTCCACTGCCGGATCAAGTCCTGCCTTCATCGCCAGGGACAACAGTGCGCCTTCTGTGGGATCACCCGCAACAAACCATTCCTCATTTTTCTGGTTCAATGATGAGTCGTTGCAAAGCACGGATGCGTGGGCAATATGATGAAGCTCCGGGCACTCCTGCAAAGCGACAGGCTTTCCATCCACAGAAAATCCACCTTCGGGGTAGTAACCTGTTCCGCTGACTTCATATACCCTGTCTGCGGTAACGAGCGTCTGCACAGTCATTTCATTGCGCGTGAGTGTGCCGGTCTTGTCTGAACAAATAACCGTCACAGAACCCAGGGTTTCCACTGCAGGAAGCTGTCTGACAATGGCGTGTTTTCTTGCCATACGCTGGACACCGAGCGCCAGCGTGATCGTCATGACGGCGGGCAGCCCCTCGGGAATCGCTGATACGGCAAGCGCAACCGACATCAGCATCATGTCCCCTATCTCGTGGTCCCGAATGAATACACCGATAAAGAACGTCACAACAGACAGTATCAGAATGCCAACCGTCAACCATTTTCCAAAATTGCCGATCTGCCGCAAGAGTGGCGTGGCGATATCCTCCATCTCATTCAAGAGTTTGCCGATACGGCCGAATTCAGTTTTGTCTCCTGTTGCAACCACAATACCGACAGCCGTGCCATAGGTGACAAGCGTGCCGGAATACACCATATTGGTCCGGTCACCCAAAGAAGCATCCTCATCAACCGTCCCTGTCGATTTTTCGACCGGTGCGGATTCACCAGTCAATGCAGACTCATCGACAGAAAAATTATTCTCTTCCATGAGGCGGATATCCGCCGGTATCCTGTCACCGGATACAAGGCTGACAATATCCCCCGGGACAAGTGACTCACTGAGCACCGTAAACCGCCGCCCGCCCCGCAGAATCGTCGCCTGAAGGGAAAGCATCTTGCGGATGGATTCCATAGCGCTGGCGGCCTTGCCTTCCTGAACGAAACCGATAATGGCATTAATCAGCACCACCCCCAGGATAACGCCGGTATCCACCCAGTGTTTCATGAAAGCCGTCATGATCGCTGCAAAGAGCAGCACGTAAATCAGGGCATTGTGAAACTGCATGAAAAAGCGATGCAATGCGCTCGGCGGCTTTGTCAGTGTCAGCGAATTAGGGCCATACAACTGCTGGCGCCGCTGGATTTCCTCCAACTGCAACCCTTCCGGCGGCACATTCAGGTAAGCCCTGACATCCTCAACCGAGTGACTGTGCCAGGAAAAATCGCTCGCCACAGGTGTCTTCGCGTTTTTTTTCTTGTTGATCATCGTTCTGCTCCGGCTGATTGTCGTTATTCCAGCAGGCATCTGGACTGCTGCTATGCCTGTTTCATCAGGAAAACCAGTTAACAAGAATAAGCTTTAGCATGACAGGCTTGCCTGATTTACCTCTATTTATCAGAAAAGAGGGGGCAAACTGCCATAAGCGGGCTCATGTTCCTTTATTCTTGCATAGATCAATACGATTATTAAACGCTTTGGTTATCATTACCCTGAAAAACCTGTCTACAATGCAACCTGCCGACTGTTTTCTGGAATTGCCGTGATTAACAATATTCTTGTACTCTGCCTGGGCAATATCTGCCGAAGCCCGATGGCCGAAGGATTGCTTAAAGAAAAATTTCCCGAAAAAACCATCAGTTCTGCCGGGCTGCGGGGCATGACAGGCTGGACAGCAGACCCCTCTTCCATCCGTATCATGCAGGAACACGGCATTGATATCACATCGCACCGCGCACGCAACCTGACCAGGGAAATGATCGAGCAAGCCAATCTGATACTGACAATGGAAGAACAGCAGACACGCACTGTTGAGTCACGTTTTCCCGAGGCACAGGGAAAAGTGATGCGCCTGGGAGAGTATGGAAGGTATGATATTGCTGATCCATTTAATCGAAGTATTGAATTTTTCATGAAAACCTACGAGCTGATTGAGCAGGGTGTCGACCAGTTGATCAGTAACAAACCGGACCTGAATGCCTAGACCAATGAAAAATTTATCCCGAAAGCAGCAGCTTGACCGCATGAAGCTGATTGCCACAGGACTGATGCTCCTGATGGCTGCTGTCCTGGTTTATTCACGTCTGCAGGCAGGGCGTGGGATATGGCACTGGGTCACGGCCTTTTCCGAAGCCGCACTGATTGGCGCGCTGGCCGACTGGTTTGCCGTTGTTGCGCTTTTCAGGCATCCGCTCAAACTCCCGATTCCCCGGACAGCGATCATCCCGGAAAACAAGGAACGTATTGCAGAAAGCCTTGCTGTCTTCATCCGGAACAACTTTCTGAGTTCGACCATCCTGATGGAAAGAATGCGTGCATTTCATCCTGCACAGCGTATTGGCGCATGGCTGTCATCACGGGACAAGGCCGATATGTTGTCCCGCCAGATGATCCTGGTCCTTGTTGGCGCACTGGCTTTCATTGACGACCAGCGTGTTGGCCGCATCCTGCGCAACACCATCTACAAACGGCTGCAGCAGGCAGACCTGGGTAGTCTCATTGGCCAGTTGCTCGATGTCCTGACACAGAATGACCAGCATCAGGCATTGTTGAATGAAGGACTGAGAAGGCTCTCAACCGTGCTTGACGAGCCGTCAACACAACGCCATGTTGCCAGCATTATCATTGAAGTATCCCGGCGCGAACATCCCAAGCTGTTGGCCATGCTGGGGATTGTCATGGATACGGAAGAATTCGGTATGCGGCTGTCAGCAACGCTTGTGGAAAGTATGCAGAACTGGCTGCATGATATCGGGAAGAACCCGTCTCACCCGAGACGCAAACAATTTGATGCGGTTGTCGAAAATTTCATCAGCAGCATGAAAAATGATCCGGGCTATCACCGGCGCGTGGAAAACTGGAAACAGCAACTGCTGACAACACCTGTTGTCGCTGATTATTTTGAAACCCTCTGGGTGCAGTTGCGCCAGTGGCTGCAAAAGGATGCCGGGAAAAGCGAATCGCGCATGCAGGTGCGTCTGTCCCACACTTTCCGTCATTTTGGCCGCTGGGTACTGGATAATCCTGACTTGTGTGATTCCATCAATGAACATCTCATTAAAATCACCAGCAATCTGTCAGAAGAACTGCGCACGTCCGTTAGCCAGCATATTGTCAGCACGATCGTCCAGTGGGATGACAAATCGCTCGTGCGTGAACTGGAACTGACCGTAGGCAGAGACCTTCAATTCATCCGGATAAACGGCACACTGGTCGGCGGCATCATCGGTGTTACGCTTCACGCCTTCGTCCTGCTGCTGTCAGCAGGCTAAATCGAAGAACAGGTTGTACAAGGCGTATATACCCCGCTTTTTTCTGTATGCCCCAACCCCCTGATACCTCCTGTGAGGCTCACTGCATGAAAACCGTTCTGTGACAGGACACGTGAAGCAAAATAACTCGTCCTGCCCAACTGGCAGATAACGATGACGGGCTTGTTTTTGTCCAGCTTGCCCAGATTTTTTCTCAGGGCGGGGAAAGGAATGTGAATCGCCCCCTCAACAGGGCTTCTTTCAACCAGTTGTCGCGAACGCACATCTAAAAGCTGCACTGCGGGATCATCCGGAATAGTGTGAATCAGCCTGATCAAGCCATCCCGCATATTGGTCGCCGCAAAACCGGCAATATTGATGATATCGCGCGCCGTGCCGAAAGGCGGCGCATAAGCCAGCTCAAGATGACAGAGATCGTCGATGGTCATGCGCCCGATAATGGCTGTTGCCAGCACATCAATACGCTTATCCACCCCGTCTTTTCCCGTTGCCTGGGCACCTAATATCTTCCCGGACTCCGGCTCCCAGATCAGCTTTAACGTAATCATTTCGGCGCCGGGATAATAGCTGGCATGCTGGTGTTCGTGCACGGTAACCGTGTTGTAGCTGCGACCGCTTTCGATTAAGGCCTGCTCTGTCCAGCCGGTTCCGGCTGCCACCATGCCAAAAAGACGCACAATGCTGGTGCCGATGCTCCCGGGATAAGGCTGTGCAAATATCTCCTGGAAAATATGATCCGCCGCCACGCGTCCCTGCCGGTTCGCCGGGCCTGCCAGGGCAATGGCAACCCGCTGTCCGTAATGGCGCTCACGGGTCTGCACAACGTCCCCCGCCGCATAAATGTCCGGATCCGAGGTCTGCATGAATTGATTGACCACCACATGACCGGCTTCGCTCAGCACGAGGCCAGCCTCTCTTGCCAGATCACTTTCAGGGCGTACACCGATGGAAAAAATCACCATGTCGGTCTCGACAACATCTCCTCTGGCAAGCTGGCACTTCAGTACCTCCCCCTCTCTGGAAAAGGAGGTGAAATGATTGTTGAAATACGTTTGTACCCCATTGGCTTTCAGCTCATTTTGCAGTGGCTGGATAACCTGGCTGTCAAACTGGTGAAGCACATGGGAATGCAGGTGCACCAACGAGGTTTTAAGGCCCTTTTTGTGCAATTGCTCTAACAGTTCCAGCCCGACATAACCGCCTCCCACGACAACAGCGCGCATATCAGGCCTGGCAATGGCAATAATACGATCCATATCCTGCAGATTGCGCAGGGTAAAGACAGCAGGATCATCGATACCCGGTATGTCCGGCATTGCGGGGCGGGCGCCCGGCGCGAGCATGAGCTTGTCGTAGGCAATCCACTCCTGTTCATTGCTGATACGGTCAACGACAAGTACCCGTTTTTTTTCACGGTCAATCTGGAGCGCGTTGCAATTGATACGCACATTCAGGCGGAACATGTCCTTCAGGCTCTGGGGCGTCTGAATGGTCAGAGACTGCCTGTTGGGTATTTCACCGCCGATATGATAGGGAAGTCCGCAATTGGCAAAGGAGATATCAGGCCCCCTTTCCAGGACCGTAATTTCGGCCTCTTCGTTAAGACGTCTTGCACGTGTTGCGAAAGAAAGGCCTCCGGCAACACCACCGATGACCAGCAATTGCATGGGTTTCATCTGCCACCTCAAAAAACAGTCCATCAGGCTTGTATTATGCCAACCGCTAAAATCAGCCTGCAGACGGACACTGCACAGGAAATCTCTTTAGGAATTATATGCTGTATTTCGTAGCGCCAAAAGGAAAAGCGCTCAATGCTCCATTTTCTTTTCCTGTTGATACACGTTTTTTTTCGTTCCTTTTTTACCGGCCGAAGGAGTAACGTGATAGAAAATCAGGGCAGAAAGAATGGCCATGAACCCCAGACACAGGTAGGTGCTTCTGAATGCGCTAGCCAGATCGCCTGTCGCCGAGAAAGAACGGATACCTGAAAATTCACCAAGAATAGCGGCCGCAATGGCAACCCCCATACTCATCGATAGTTGCATGATGACAGAAAGCAGGCTGTTACCGCTGCTGGCCTGTTCATCGCTCAAATCCAAAAGCGTGATGGTATTCATGGCGGAAAACTGCATGGAATTGATCATGCCGAATACCGTAAAAATCAGCAGGATCACCGGGTACGGCATCTCCTTGCTGATCAGGGAAAATCCCGCGATCATGATACCCAGGAACACGGTATTAATGGAGAGCAGCAGGCGATAACCCAGATGGTTTACCAGTGGGGTTACCACACTCTTGGCAATCATCGCCCCGAGTGTCATGGGAATCATGGTCATGCCTGCCTTTAAGGGCGTAAACCCCAGGCTGACCTGCAAAAGCAGTGGCGTCAGAAAAGGCATCGCTCCCGTGCCCAGGCGGGCAAACAGATTGCCTGCAATACCGACAGAAAAATTACGGACCCGGAAAAGATCAGGACTGAAAAGCGGATTCTCCGAACGGCGCGCATAAAAACAATACACCGCCAGGCTGACGAACCCTGTCACCAAAAGCAGAACCAGTTTGGTGTAAGCCGTGCTGTGCTCCCCTATGCCTTCCAGCGCGATTGTCAGTGTCAGCATGAAGGTGCTGAAAAAGAGAAAGCCGAATTTATCAAAGGGATTGAGCGCACCTGCCCGCGGAATATTCGGCATATAACGAAGCGCGCAGATGACACCAAGAATCCCGACCGGCAGATTGATCAGGAAAATCCAGTGCCAGCTGGCATAGTTCACCAGAAAACCACCCAGTGTCGGCCCGACCAGCGGCCCCAGCAGGCCGGGGATCGTAATAAAACTCAAAATCCGGACAAGCTGGTCACGCGGGTAGGCACGCAGGATACTGAGTCTTCCCACCGGCACCAAAATGGCACCGCCAATGCCCTGCAACACCCTTGACGCAATCAGAAGATCAAGCGTCGGCGACATCGCACAAGCCAATGATCCCAGCGTAAAAACAAAAATCGCCGCCAGAAATACCTGCCGGATGCCGAAGCGGTCTGCCAGCCACCCGGAAACCGGTATCAGCAATGCGACAGTCAGCATGTAGGCAATAACCACACCCTGCATCTGCAAAGGGTGTGTGCTGAGGCTTGCCGCCATACTTGGCAAAGCGGTATTGAGAATCGTCCCATCCAGTGTCTGCATGAAAAAAGCGATCGCGACTACCCATGGCAGTATGCGGGCGGTTCTGGCATCTATCTGGATGGTATCAGGCATAAGATCAGCTTATAGATTTACTATTCCCGCAGCATCGGCAGACAACGGTGCGCTGTTTATCCCTGTCATGACATATTCCTTTCCAGTGTTTTACTCATTTCACAACCTCATCCTGGTTTTCATCACCGAGATGGGCAATTGCCAGCGGAGCGGGGGCGCTTCCCCGCGCAATCGCCAGCACCTCCTCTTCCGTCAACGTCTCTTTTTCGAGGAGCGCCTTTGCCCCGGCCAACAAGGCATCATGTTTTCGGGCCAGTACCTCTGTCGCCTTCACGAAGGCATCGTTAATCAGGTGGCGAACCTCATCATCAATCTCCCGTGCGGTATGCTCGGAATAGTTCCGGAATTCGGGCATGTCGCCAGGCCGCGCAAGGAAGGTGTTCCGGGTATTTTCATACGCTATCTGGCCAAGTTTTTTGCTCATGCCATAACGCGTTACCATGCTTCGGGCTATCTCGGTTGCCCTGACAAGATCGTCTGCAGCCCCCGTTGTCACCGTGCCAAAATGCAGCATCTCGGCAGCACGCCCTCCCAGAAGAACTGCCATCTTGTTTTCCAGTTCTTCCTGTGACATCAGGTAACGGTCTTCTGTCGGACGATTGATGGTATAGCCCAGCGCCCCGATACCCCGGGGAATGATAGACACCTTGTGCACTACGTCGGTTCCCGGCAGTTCAATGCTGACCAGTGCGTGTCCCATCTCGTGATAAGCCACGATTTCCCGCTCAAGCGGATTAATCAGGCGGTTTTTCTTTTCCAGCCCGGCAACAATCCGTTCAATGCCGCCGGTAAAATCATCCAGCGTCACAAAATCATGGTTGCGCCGCGTAGCCAGCAATGCCGCCTCATTGACCAGGTTGGCCAGGTCCGCACCGGAAAAACCGGCGGTCAGTGCTGCAATCTGTTCCACATCGATATCCGGTGACAGCTTGATTTTCTTTACATGCACATTCAGGATCTGGATACGTCCTGTCTTGTCGGGCCGGTCCACCAGGATCTGCCGGTCAAACCGCCCGGCACGCAAAAGCGCCGGGTCCAGGATTTCCGGCCGGTTGGTTGCCGCAAGCAGTACCAGGCCGGATGCGGAATCAAATCCATCGAGTTCGGCAAGCAGTTGGTTCAATGTCTGCTCTTTTTCATCATGCCCGCCCAGGCCACCGGCACCGCGCGCCTTGCCAAGCGCATCGATTTCATCAATAAAAATAATGGCGGGCGCCTGTGCCCGCGCCTGCTGGAAAAGATCACGAACTCTTGCTGCGCCGACGCCCACAAACATCTCCACAAATTCCGATCCATTGATGGAAAAGAAAGGAACCCCTGCCTCACCCGCTACGGCGCGTGCAAGAAGGGTCTTGCCGGTTCCTGGCGGGCCTACCAGCAAAATGCCATGCGGCACCCTGCCGCCCAGACGCCCGTAGATCCCGGGATTGCGCAAGAAGCCGATCACTTCCTGCAATTCTTCCTTGGCTTCATCCACACCGGCAACATCGGCAAAAGTCACCCGGATATCCTTTTCCACATACACCCTGGCCTTGCTCTTGCCGATAGCCATAAATCCGGTGCCGCCGCCCATACCGCTTTGTGAAGCCATCCTGCGCATGAGGAAAAACCAGATTCCCATAAAAAACACCACCGGCACGATCCACCCCAGGATATCCCGCAGGAAAGTATTTTCAATCACACCGGTGAATTTCACATTATGTTTTGCCAGCAACTCGGATAAACCATCATCCACCCGTGTCGTGCTGAATTCCGATTTGCCGTCCGGCAGCGGTTTGACAAGATATCCCTGAATCTGGCTTCCGGTAATCCGGATTTCCCTGACATTGCCAGCCTCTAGCTGTGTCAAAAATTCGCTGTAAGGCAGGGGTTCTGTTCCGCGGAAATCCTCATAAAAGCCGCGCATCAGCAGCACGCCGATGATCGCAATGGCGATATACCAGCGAATGAGATTATTCGAGCGGTTGGAATCGTTCATATTTATCTCCCCGGTAACGAAGTGCCTCTGCGGCGCTGCGACCATCACCGTGAATGAAACCTGAAAAAACAGGGACATCCGAAAAGCTTAAAGGCGATTGACTCTCAAGCGTTGATTCGGCACAAATGGTGTTGTATTCCAACAGGCGCCCCATGACGTCCTGTCAGGCAAAATGCAGAACGATCTGCTTAGGGTCAGTCCTCATTAAATTGCCTGCTGCAAAGCCGTTGTGGCTCAAAGGGCCAGGGGCAACGGGAAATGGGGACGCAGGCGTAGCAGACCTTCCGTCAAGTTCCCATTTTTCGGTGCAACACCGCCATTTGGGATACAACGGCTTTGCAGCAGGCAATTTAATGAGGCCTGATCCTAAGATATCTTAACCAATAACGGGAAATATTGCTGCGTTTGCTGTGACAAAAGCATTTGTCATCAGGCAGAGCCTAAAGCGATGGCATCGCATTAACCGCTTCCATCAGTAAAGCAGGATCGCCTATGGCGAGGTGTTTCGGGTCAGACAGTATCTGCCTGAAGCGGCGGGCACCCGGTTCTGACGCCATCAAGCCCAGTATGTGGCGTGTCATGCTGTGCAGCTTGAGGCCACCGCCAGCGTCTTTGCCATAAAGGGAAAGCTGTTTTTCCATGTAGGGCATCAGGGCGTCAAGCACATCTTTCCGGCTTTTGGGTGGTGTGCTGTCCCCATAATAACGGGAATCAAAACTCATCATCAGCCAGGGATTGTGGTAAGCCGCGCGGCCAATCATCACGCCGTCAACATGCTGTAAATGCGTGTCAATTTCAGCCGTTGTGGTGATGCCGCCATTGAGTATGATTTCAAAGTCAGGAAAATCCTGTTTGAGCCGGTAGACCACATCATAATGAAGCGGGGGAATCTCCCGGTTTTCCTTCGGACTCAATCCTTTGAGAATGGCCGTTCTGGCATGCACGATGAAAGTTGAGCAGCCGGCTTCACCAATATCTCCGATAAAATCCCGCACAAAATCATACGAATCAATATTATCAATCCCGATACGATGCTTGACCGTCACATCAATGGTGACAGCATCGCGCATGGCTTTGACACAATCTGACACCAGGGGGGTCTCTTTCATCAGGCAGGCACCAAATGCCCCTTTCTGCACACGTTCGGACGGACAGCCGCAATTGAGATTGATCTCATCATATCCCCACTGCTCACCCAGTTTCGCACAATGCGCCAGGTCAGCCGGCTCACTGCCGCCAAGCTGCAAGGCAACCGGATGTTCCACCTCGTTGAAATCCAGATGACGCCCCACATCACCATGAATAAGCGCCCCGGTTGTCACCATTTCGGTATAAAGCCAGGTATGACGGCTTATCTGGCGGTGAAAAAAACGGCAATGCCGGTCTGTCCAGTCCAGCATGGGGGCAACGGATGTTTTTCGTGGCGGTAATGTCATGGTTGCGGAGTTTACCCCATTCCGCCGTGTTTTGAGAAATCGTTGAAAACATCCCCCTCAAAACCATTTTTCTTGACATTCTCCGAGATATGGCTTTTAATAACCAAAAAACTAGTTATTTAGTTATATTTAAATTGGATGAGCGTACAATCCAATCTGCAAACAGGAGCACATCATGAGCGAGACCACGTCATATCAGGAACCGGATATTTCCGGTAATGCTGCCGACTTACAGAAGGAAGAGGCATCTCTGCCATCACTGGGCTGGGGACTGTTTGGCCGTTTTATTTTCGCCAATGCAGGAACGCTCTTCCTGATGGCGGGCATCATCTGCTTTTTTGCCTATAACTGGGAAGACCTGTCCCCCTTTGCCAAATTCGGCATTATTGGCGCAGCCATGCTGGCAGCCGCCGCCTTTCCCCTGCTTCGCGGCCTGAACTCGACTGCCGGCAGCCTCGGCCTTCTCGCATGCGGTATTTTAGGTGGCGCACTCATGGCGGTGTATGGACAGGTCTACCAGACCGGTGCCAATGCCTGGGAACTCTTTCGCTCGTGGGCAATTTTCCTGATACCACTGACGCTTTTAGGCCGCCAGGCAGGGCTCTGGTTTGCCCTGTGGCTGGTCTCCTCATTATGGGGTATTTTCTATCTGGGACAACGCGCTGACGTCCTGCATGACAACACGGCAATGGCCAATATCCTGCTTTATCAATGCCTGGCCCAAACCGCTTTTTTTGTCCTGTGGGAAGCCGCTGCACGCTTTTTCTCCGGCCCGCGTTTTCCTTTCCTCACCACGCGCTGGCTGCCCCGGGTCATTGGCCTTGCCCTCCTCGCTTTCCTGACGTTCATGGTCAGCCTCATCATTACCAAAGAAGCGGCAGAATTCGGACATCCCGTCATTTACAGTGCCCTCTACCTGGCCCTGATTGCAGGGGGCGCTTTTTACTACCGGACAAGGCAAACTGATCTTTTCATGGTTGCCGCAGGCCTTCTCAGCCTGATTATGCTGGTGCTGACATTCACCATGCATCATCTCAGGGGAGTAAATATCACCACCATCTTTTTTACTGCGGTTGTCGTCCTGCTTGCCGGTTCTGCAATTTCCGGGAAGCTGTTGATCGCCCGTTACAGAAAATGGCGGGAAAGCATCCGCCAGCAGCGGGAAAAAGCACAGGCAGACGCCCGCATCACTACGACACCCATAGAAACCGCCGTATCAGAAACACCGACTCTTCCTGCCGGCTTTTCCCTGCCGCTACTGCGCCTTGCCCTCCAGGGCAGGTTGCCCCGGCCCCATCTGGCAGAAACAGATGAGGAACCGGACGCACCAGGCCACACAAAAGCGCATACGCCCTGGCAGGCACGGCTTTTGATGGGTATCTGCGCATGGATCGCGGTTCCCTGCATGATTGCGCTGATTTTTACCCTCACCGGCTGGAATCTGGATCAATCCGGATACAGTATCGTTTTCCTGATCCTGCTGGGTATCGGCATCGGCCTGACCTGGCTTCCTGGCGTCTTTTTCGAGCAGGCAGCACTTTGCCTTTGCCTCACCGGTGCCAGTGCCGCCGGTGTGCTGATCAGCATGGAAATCGGCAACCGCCAGCTGTGCCTTCTCCCTCCCATCATCCTCTTTGCCGCCAGTGCTTTTCCGGCAAGAAACAATGCCTACCGTTTCCTGGCCGCAGCCCTGGCCATCACCATGGTATTTTTCCAGGCGGACCTCTTCTTTTTCCCGCTGGAGAGGGGACATTACCGATACCTCGATGCCGTGGAAAACAGCCTCACAGATATTTCCACCCCCATGCTGGTCATCTTTGGTGTGATTTATGCAGCCTGTGCGGTTGGCCTGACTCATGTATGGCGCAAATTCACCCAAAAGCAGGCGCTCGTCCTGCAGCGCCATCCTTTCATTGCCGCAGGGTATGCCGTACCGCTTTTCCTGGGCATTTTTTCCGTGCTGTTCCACTCCAGTAAAATCCTGATGTTTCTCTCCATGGGAGTGGGCATGTCAGGCGTTTCCATCAAAATGGCCGGTATCGGTGCTGCGATCGGCCTGGGATATCTTGTGTTTCAACTGGCGAAAGATCTGAGTATCCACCCTTTTACCCGGATCATCATGGCAGGGCTTTCAATCCCGGTTGCCATCGTCTCCTGGTATATGCCCTGGTTTGGCATTGGCCTCTTGATACTGGCCATGTCCCGTCAGGCAAAATCCATGGTGCTGCTTGGCACCGCCACTTTTTTCCTGTCGGTATGCACCGTGCTGGAATACTATGCCCTTTCCACCACCCTGCTCATAAAATCCCTCTCGCTGGGCGGCATCGGCATTTTCCTGCTTCTCTCAGCTGTCGCGCTGCACCGGTACATGACACACTGCTTTCGTAACGGAACGCGGCATCTTCCAGCTTCGCTTGCTCCTGTTCGGTCAACCAAAGCCGCCAATGGAGCAGACAGGCATGACACCGTCGTTTCTGCCAGCAAAACCCGGCTCGCACAGACCATCCTTGCCGGCTGTGTTCTCGTGTTTTTTCTCTTTTTCGGTTACGCCGTCCAGCAGAAAGAACAGCTGCTTGAAAACGGGGAACGCGTCATTCTCGCGCTGCGTCCTGTTGACCCGCGCTCGCTGATGCAGGGCGACTATATGACGCTTTCCCTGGAAATAGAAAATACCATCCATCAGGCTCTGCGCACTGAAAAATCCCCTGAAAATAACACGGATGCCTGGGTCAAAGGCACCATCATTGCCGCTCCGGATGAAACAGGCGTTTATCACTTTGTCCGCTTTGACGATGGGGCAACGCTCCAGCCGGGAGACGTCAGGCTCATTTACCGGGGAAAACGGTTTGGCTCCCGTGTCGGCTCAGGTTCCTTCTTTTTCCAGGAAGGTTATGGAAAAATATTTGAGCGCGCCCGCTTTGTCGAACTCCGGGCAGGAAAAGATGGTGAAACCCTGATCACTCATCTCCTGGATGAAAACCGGCAACGCATTAACCCGAAAGCGTCTCTTGCAAAAGACCCTGCCTGATACAGGGTCTTGCAGGCATGCCGCATCAGCAATCAGCAAAAAAATGCCTGAGTGAAAGTTTAAATCCGGCAATATTTTGTCTGAAAAGCTCATCATCTCCGCATTATCATGATAGGCTAAGTGCTGTTTCCAACAAGGACCCTTTGATGAACCCGACCTTTTGTCAAAGCTGCTGCATGCCCATGAATACAGCAGTTGATCATGGCACCAATCAGGACGCCAGCCCCAGTACAGACTATTGCCGCTATTGTTTTCAAAACGGCGCCTTTACCCGGGAAACCGGTATGGAAGGCATGATTGAACATTGCCTGAAATTTCTGGATGAGTACAATCGCAATGCCCAGACGCCCCTGTCCCGTGACGATGCCGCTGCACAGATGCGACAGGTATTCCCCCAACTGAAACGCTGGTCAGGCCAATAAAAAACGGCAGCTTTTGCTGCCGTTTTTTGCGCGAGTGACAGGTCAGCCGAATATGCGGGTGAGATGTTCGCGATACTGCTTCTCGTAAGCAGGAACATCAGGCGCCTTCATCACATCATTGCACATGAATGTGGGCAGCGGGGCCATCCCCAGAAACTGGTTTGCCTTGTGCACCGGCATCATGACTCCATCAATCCCGACCCCTTCAAAAAACTGCGAAGGATCAGTAAACGCCTCCAGGGGCGCATTCCATGTCGTTGAGATCATGTATTTCCGGCCCTGGAGCAAACCACCGGAACCATATTTTTTTGCGTCGTCCGAACGGGTTCTGCCATCATTGGCATAAAGCTTTCCATGCCCTTCGGTAAAAACGTCATCCATGTATTTTTTCAGAATCCATGGCGGCCCCATCCACCATCCGGGAATCTGGTAAATGATGGCATCCGCCCAGAGATATTTTTCCACTTCTTCCTGGATATTGTATCCATCATCCACCACCGTAATCCGGACGTCATGCCCTTTTTCCTTCAGGCAGTCGGCCGCAACCTGTGTCAATGTTGTATTGAGCCGTCCCCCGGAGTGGGCAAACGGTTTCATGGAATTGATGATAAGTATCTTTGTCACAATCTGTCGCTCCGTCAGGTTGGGGCGTATTGACACTAAATTGACGTTCGCGAAAAATCGTTTTGTTTCAAAGGGCAAGGCGCAGCGGAAAATCTGGACGCAGGTGGTGTAAACCACCATCAAGTTCATATTTTTCGATGCAACGCAGCGATTTGGGACAAAATGGTTTTGCAGCAGACTGTTTAGTGTCAATACGCCCTAAAAGATTAATGGGAACATCTTCCTGCCATATCGCCATCTGCTCATAAAGGAAAACAGCATGAATCACACGGTTGTCTTATGCTGGCAAAACCGGTTCTTGTATTTTCCCTGCACGGCAGTCACAGGATTTGACATTGCTCTACAACAGCAAAAAAATGTTTCCGATAATGGCTCATCCATCTTAAACACTCCCAAGGAGTCTGTCCATGAGTGATGCAATTACCGCGTTCCTGCAGTTTGCCTGGCATTACCTTGGTTTGCCTGGCTCGTGGCTGGGACACGAACCGGAAATAGCGGTCTTTCTTTCCATCGGCATCGGCTTTTACATTGGCTCCCGGAAAATCGGCCCCATCCAGCTTGGCGGTGTATGCGGGACCCTCATGATAGCGCTGGTTTTAGGCCAGTCAGGTATTGTGGTTCCGCCTGAAGTCAAAAACGTTTTTTTCGCCCTTTTTATCTTTGCCCTGGGTTATGCCGGTGGCCCCCAGTTTTTTGGCAGCCTGAATGCAAAGGGATTGCGCCTGGGCCTATTCAGCGTCATTGAAGTCAGCGTTGTCCTTCTGATCGCCTGGCTTTCCATGCGGATATTTTCACTGGATGGGGGCACCACGGCAGGACTGGTTGCCGGGGCAGCGACAGAATCGGCCGTCATCGGCACAGCGTCAGACGCCATTTCCAGGCTGCCGTTTACCCCTGAATATATCCGGACACTGCAGGCCAATGTGGTCACGGCATACTCGGTTACCTATATCTTCGGCCTCATTACCATCGTGCTGTTTACCAGCCAGATTATCCCCCTTATCCTGCGCAAAAATGTACAGGAAGAAGCGGACAAGCTCTGGAAATCGCTGGGAAGCAACAATCTTGCAGACACCCCCGAAGCTGGAGATGCCCTGCCGGAAATGATCGGCAGAAGCTTTATTGTTACCGCAGGCGCCAAAAAGGAGGTAGGACATATCAACCGTCTCCTGGGGGAAAGCGCGTTTATCGAATCCCTCTATCGCCGCAAAAAACCGGTTGAAGTGACAGACAGTACCGTTTTGCGATCAGGTGATGCCGTACTGGTATTTGGTCAAAGAGAGGCTGTCATGCTGGCAGGCACGGTACTGGGAGAGGAATGCGGTAAGCCCGGTGCGCTTAACATGGCACTGGATACCGAAAAATATATTGTTTCAAGAAAAGGCGCCGCTGGCCTGACACTCGGGGAACTGGCGAACCGGGTCCGGGAAGAAGAGTTGACCCGGCATGTTCATCTGGTTTCAGTCATGCGAAACACGCATGCCATGCCACTGGTTCCCCAGCTCACCCTGCAGGCCGGTGATCAACTGCAATTGCTTGGTTCGCCGGAAACCATCCGCCAGGCCGGGCGTTTCATTGGCGATCCGCTTGTCAGTAATAAAAAAACCAACTTCGTCTATATCGGACTCGGTCTTATCCTGGGCATTCTGATCGGCCAGATCAGTATTCCTTTCAAGGGCATCGATCTTTCTTTGGGAACAGGTGGTGGCGCATTGCTCACCGGCCTGGTATTCGGATGGTTCCAGACCCGGTCCCCCCGCATATCAGCGACACCACCCGCCTCGCTTGAGTTGATGAAAGATATCGGCCTTGCGGCTTTTGTCGCCTGCATCGGCCTGTCAGCCGGGAAACAGGCTTTTCTGCTCGTCAGGCAATACGGCCCTATTTTGCCGCTCGCCGGGGTTTCCATTGCGCTGACTCCCGCCATCATCTCTTTTCTGGTGGGGCACTTCCTGCTGAAACTGGAATTACCTGTTCTTCTGGGCGGAATAGCAGGCCAGCAATGCAGCACACCCGCATTAAGCGCTGTTCAGGCAGCAGCAGGCAATACAACCCCGCTGATGGGTTATACCATCACGTATGCCATATCCAATGTGCTATTGCCGCTACTGGGGCCAATCATTGTTGGAATCGCTTTTTCCTGATCGGCAACCGGCAGGAAAATCAGATGATCGTAATCGTGCCATCAATACCGTCAAGCACACCGGGAACCAGCGCTTTGGCCATGATGTACTGATCCGGTATCTCGCTGTTATGCCGGATGCCGTAGCTTGCAACCGGGTGAAATCCGAAACGGGAGTAATAATCCGGGTCGCCCACCAGAAAAATCGAGGTAAATCCCATCGCTTTTGCCCTGCGCATACCTTCTTCAATCAGGGCAGAGCCGATTCCCCTGTCACGCTGTTCCAGCGCAACGGCCACCGGTGCCAGAAGAAGCGCCTCAAAACGTTTGCCAGGTACAGAAAGATAGGTCCTGGTGAACATGATATGACCGATGATCTTTCCATCCGCTTCTGCCACCAGTGCCAGATCCGGAATGTAGTTGACCCCTTCCCGCAGCACATTCACAAAATCGGGTTCCGTACCATCTGAGACTTTTGCTGTTGCGAAAGCCGTTTGCACAAAATCGTACAGATAAGGAAATTCTTCCGGTTTTTCCGGCCTGATGCGCATGATTTTTCTCTTTTTGTCCAAACACAATTGCTGTCTGACGGCATTCTATCAGAGGCCCGCCCTGCTGGATTATTTTACTTTCGGCAGGGAAAATCCGCATCATGTACGATCTTTATCGCATGGTCCTGTTTCGCCTGTGATTATCATAATCACACCCTTGAGTCAGGATACCAACCCGGATTACCTTCAGTTAAGGGAACTCATCATGAAAGTCGTGTTCTGACCGGCGACCGTGACAATGAATTTTCAAACCCGGCAAAAGAGAGCACGTCCTTCCTCATAAAATAAAACCGCTGCCTGCTGATGCCGGAAAATTGTTTTCGCATATTCCATTCACCGCTGACTTTGCCTGGGCGGGTGTATCCGGCAATACGAAAGACAGACTGGGCTATATAGGAAAAGTACCGGGAATGCGCAATTACCATGCGATTTTAGGGGGCGGTGAAAATAGCCTTGTTTTCAAAATGATAGGGACCCGCATTATCCTGAACGAGTTAATGGGACAGAAAAACCCTGTTCATCCCCTTTTGTATTTGAACGGTAGGCAGCTTAAAAATACACGTAAATGTGTTGACATTTAACCAACATTTTATTATCGTGACATGCAGCTTTTAAAATCAGCAGATCATAATGAAAAACCTGTTTTGTGCAAAACCCGGAAAACTCTGCGCAATTTGTATTAACCCTGATACCCAATTGACCTGCACACTTTCCTGATCCTGTGTGCAAAAACCAAGGAGCAAAATATGCATAGGGCAATTAAAGCAAGAAATGCTTTCATGACCGCTTTGTTGGCCATTGCTGTTGTTTTCACTTTCTCGGGCAATGCTTTCGCACAGCAAAAGGACATCGGCCGTCTGACCCCGACTGAAGCGCTGGAATACATGAAAAAAACACCCAATGTGTTTATTGTGGATGTATCCCCGCCGGAAAAATTTCAGGCCGAGCACTTCACCGGTTCCGTAAATATCCCAATGAACGAGCTGTTATCGCGCATGAATGAGATCCCCAAGGATCGCCCGGTGCTTATTCACTGCCGTCTTGGCAGAACCTGTGTGAAAGCCTATCCGCTGGTCAAGAAAATGCGCCCTGATATTCCGGAAGTCTCTTATATCGACGGAGTGCCTCTCTTTACCGAATACAACAACTGGGTAAAGACCCAAAAGTAATCCACGCCATACAGATCACTTTTTACACAAAGCAAAAAACCCTGTCTTGAACTGCACCCCAGAAGCTGGACATAGTCTGACGAAAAGGAGGTGCAGTTCAAGGCAGGGTTTTTTATGGCTCTTGTCAGCACCACCGGACAGGGAGTGAATCACCACTGTGCAAACGCCGGCATGTCAGGCCATGCCGCACGCTTGCAGAGCAGCTTCGGAGAGTTCCTGTTTAAGCGCCGGTTTTCTTGTCAAACACCAGCTCCCCATTCTTTTCATCAATCACAATGGTATCTTTCGGCCCATATTTGCCTTCCAGGATCAGTTTGGAAACCGGGTTTTCAATCTGGTGCTGGATAGCCCGTTTGAGCGGACGCGCACCATAAAGCGGATCAAAACCGGCCTCTGCAATCTTCTGGAGGGCTTTTTCGGAAATTTCAAGTGACATTTCCATGCTTTCCAGACGTTTTTCGAGAATAGCCAACTGGATCTTCGCAATCGAGCCGATATTCTTTTCATCCAGGCCATGGAAAACGATCGTCTCATCAATACGGTTGATGAATTCCGGCCTGAAGTGGCGCCGTACCTCATCCATGACGGCCACCTTGACCAGGCCGGATTCCACACCTTCTGCTTCCATGTCCTGGATAAGGTGCGATCCCAGATTGGATGTCATGACAATCACGGTATTCTTGAAATCCACCGTCCTGCCCTGCCCGTCGGTCATCCGGCCATCATCCAGCACCTGCAAAAGGACATTGAAAACATCCGGATGGGCTTTTTCAATCTCATCTAAAAGGATGACACTGTATGGCTTGCGGCGGACGGCCTCGGTCAGATAGCCGCCTTCTTCATAGCCCACGTATCCCGGCGGCGCGCCAATCAGCCTTGCGACAGAATGCTTTTCCATGAATTCACTCATGTCGATCCGAACCATGGATTCATCCGTGTCAAACAGGAAACTGGCCAGCGATTTGCACAGTTCGGTTTTACCCACGCCCGTTGGCCCCAGGAACATGAAAGAGCCATAGGGGCGATCCGGATCACCCAGGCCCGCGCGGGAACGGCGGATCGCATCAGAAACCGCGACAATCGCCTCGTCCTGGCCGACAACCCGCTTGTGCAGTTCATCTTCCATGTGCAGCAGCTTTTCACGCTCACCCTGCATCATCTTGGAGACAGGGATACCGGTAGCACGGGAAACCACCTCGGCAATTTCTTCCGCCTCCACCTGGGTACGAAGCAGCTTCGGATGCTCTGTTTCCAGTGTGCTTTCCTTTTTATTCTGCTCATCCAGCGCTTTTTCCAGCTCGGGCATTTTGCCGTACATCAGTTCTGACATTTTCTGGAAGTCACCCATGCGTTTGGCTTCGTCCATCTCCTGCCGTACTTTTTCGATTTCCTCCTTGATGTGCTTGGCGCCTTCCACACCGGCTTTTTCCGCTTTCAGCACTTCATCATAGTCCGCATATTCCCGCTCAAGCTTTTCGATTTCTTCCTCGATCAGGCCCAGGCGTTTCTGGGAGGCTTCATCTTTTTCTTTCTTGACCGCCTCGCGTTCAATCTTGAGCTGGATGATCCGGCGATCAAGCTTGTCCATTACTTCCGGCTTGGAGTCAATCTCCATCTTGATACGGGATGCCGCTTCGTCAATCAGGTCAATCGCCTTGTCCGGCAGGAAACGGTCCGTAATATAGCGGTGTGAAAGTTCGGCAGCCGCAATAATGGCCGGGTCAGTAATTTCCACACCGTGGTGCACCTCATATTTTTCCTGCAAACCACGCAAGATGGCGATGGTATCTTCAACAGAAGGCTCATCCACCATGATTTTCTGGAAACGGCGCTCCAGTGCGGCATCCTTTTCCACGTATTTGCGGTATTCATCCAGCGTGGTTGCACCCACACAATGCAGCTCGCCCCGTGCCAGTGCCGGTTTGAGCATATTGCCCGCATCCATTGAGCCTTCGGTCTTGCCGGCACCCACCATGGTATGGATCTCGTCAATAAAGACGATGGTCTGCCCTTCATCTTCCGCCAGTTCATTCAATACGGCCTTGAGACGTTCCTCAAATTCACCACGGTACTTGGCGCCTGCTAAAAGGGCTGCCATATCCAAAACCAGCACGCGTTTGCCTTTCAGGCTTTCCGGCACTTCGTTGTTGACGATACGCTGGGCCAGCCCTTCGACAATCGCGGTTTTACCCACACCCGGTTCGCCGATCAGGACAGGATTGTTCTTGCTGCGGCGCTGGAGCACCTGGATGGCACGGCGGATTTCGTCATCACGGCCGATCACCGGGTCCAGTTTGCCCATGCGGGCACGCTCGGTCAGGTCCAGGGTGAATTTTTTCAGGGCTTCACGCTGGTCTTCCGCATTGGCAGCGTTGACCGGCCCGCTGCCGCGCACCGCCTTGATGGCGGCTTCCAGCGAAGAGCGATCCAGCCCGTTTTCCCGTGCGATTCGTCCGGCATCTGATTTGTCTTCCAGAAGGCCAAGCAACACCATTTCACTGGCAATAAACTGGTCACCCCGTTTCTGGGCTTCCTTGTCTGACAGATTAAGTAACGCCAGCAATTCCCGTCCTACCTGCACATCCCCGCCGGTACCCGATACTTTCGGGAGGCGGTCAAGAGCGCTTTTCAGCCCCGAGTCCAGCGCATTGACGTTCACACCGGCTCTTTGTAACAGTGATCTGGCGCTGCCGTCATTCTGCTGCAAAAGCGCCATGGTCAAATGCACGGGATTGATATACTGGTTGTCGTTTCCAACCGCCAGGCTGTGTGCGTCTCCAATGGCTTCCTGCAGTTTTGTTGTCAATTTGTCTTGACGCATTGCATTCTCCAAATGATTAATTCCGATTCTTTGTAAATGGGTGCAACAACTTCAATTTCAAGACATTTTCGGCTTTTTTGTCAGCGAAAATATCAAATAATGGCTAAAGGCAGGTCAATAAAGCTCAGGAAGACGCAAAGAGCCTGAAACAGGCAAAACCGGCAATGCAGAAAAGGATGGAGCCCAGCAGATGCAAAAGGACATGTCCGAGCATCCAGAGATATTCACCCCGCTGTAACAGCATGACCGACTCGGCAGAAAAAGTGGAAAAAGTGGTCAACCCGCCTAAAAAACCGGTGATAACAAAAAGACGCCACTCAGGGCTTAAGACAGTGGAATGATTGAAAAAAGCGACGGAAAGACCGACCAGGTAACCCCCAAGCAGGTTGGCCAAGAGGGTACCAAGCGGCAAATGGGCATGAATGTGGTTCATCAGCTGAAGTAGTTTGAATCTAATCTGACAGTTATCTCTTGCAAAGGAGAGAGTTACCGGTTTTGATATGGGTGTCGAATCCGTAAACAAAACCTTAAGGAGGTAACTCTCATGTTACATACTACCAATCCGATCATCAAACACAAAGTCGGGCTGCTTAATCTGGCATCCGAGCTCAATAACGTATCGAAAGCCTGCAAAGTCATGGGCGTATCACGTGATACCTTTTATCGCTATCACGAGCAAGTAGGACAAGGGGGTATTGATGCCCTGATAAACCAGAGCAGACGTGTTCCCAATCTCAAGAACCGGACAGAAGAAGCCACAGAAAAAGCTGTTGTTCAATATGCCATCGACTACCCGGCCCACGGTCAGGTCCGCACCAGTAATGAGCTGAGAAAGCTCGGCATTTTTATATCTGGCAGCGGTGTTCGATCTGTCTGGCTGCGCCATGACCTGGAGAACTTCAAAAAACGCCTGAAAGCACTGGAAGCCAAGGTAGCCAGCGAAGGTATTATTCTCACGGAAGAACAGGTTGCCGCTCTTGAGAAGAAAAAGCAGGATGACATCGTTCATGGCGAGATAGAAACCGCCCATCCGGGTTATCTGGGTTCTCAGGACACCTTCTATGTCGGTACCCTGAAAGGAGTAGGCCGGATATATCAACAAACGTATGTTGATACCTATAGCCGTGTTGCTCACTGTAAGTTGTATACCAGCAAGACACCCATTACCGCAGCAGATTTGCTCAACGACAGGGTGCTGCCGTTTCACGCATCCCAGGATGTACCGGTATTACGCATCCTTACGGATAGGGGAACAGAGTTCTGTGGCCGCGTTGAGAACCATGATTATCAGCTTTATCTGGCAATCAATGACATCGATCACACGAAAACGAAAGTCAGGTCACCCCAGACAAACGGTATCTGTGAGCGCTTTCACAAGACTGTTTTACAGGAGTTTTACCAGGTGGCATTCCGGAAAAAACTGTACTACGATCTGGATTCACTGCAATCCGATCTGGACAACTGGCTTCATTATTACAATAATGAACGAACCCATCAGGGAAAAAATGTGCTGTGGCAGAACGCCCATGCAGACCTTTCTTGATGGATTGAATGTCTGGAAGGAGAAAAATCTGATCCAGATGTAATCTGACAGATACCCAAACAAAACCGGCTTCTGTCAGATCAGGTCTAAACTACTACACATCAGCACACCCAGCCCCCATCTGAGCCAGGCGCCAATCGCCGCACCAGCGCCAACCGCCAGCCAGCTCATTCCACGTCCTCCTTTTGCCACCGTTTTGCCGCGCTGGTATCGGCTGCTTTGGCATCCACCCAGCGCGAACCGACAGCCGTTGTTTCTTTTTTCCAGAAAGGCGCACGGGTTTTCAGGCAATCCATCATGAATTCACACGCTGAAAAAGCATCCGCACGATGTGAAGCCGCCACAGCAACCAGAACAATCTGCGCCATGGGTTCCAGCTTTCCGACACGATGGATAATCCGGGCAGCCAGGACAGGCCATCGTTCTTTCGCCTCCTCGACTATCTGCTGAAGCGATTTTTCCGTCATCCCCGGATAATGTTCCAGTTCCATCATCGAAACCGTTTCACCGTCACTTAGGTCCCGCACGGTGCCGACAAAGCTCACCACAGCACCTATACTGGCGTTGCCGTCACGAAGACGGGCCAGTTCCACAGAAACATCAAAATCCCCGGTTTGAACACTGACAGACATGATGCCAATTACAGGTCAAAAAGAGAAGCATACCCGCAAACGTTCGCTTCTGCCAGATTCACCCGGCAAAACGCCGGACAGGGATAAAAGGAATCGGTGATTAACGTGTTTTGTAAGATGAAGTGCAAGGCGCACGGAGCACAGCAAGCGCGGCATATCTCGCGATAGACAAGCTTGCGAGCACCGAAGAGCGCAGCAACTCGCTCACAAAACACGTTAATCACCGATTCCAAAAAAATCCTCCGGGGGCATAATAAGCCCTGCCGGAGGATCAACCACGAGGAGAGAAATTTTTTACCCTATCGGCGAGCGCCTCCTTTGTGCCCGCCGCCCTGGGAAAACCAGCCGCCCGGACGTAGTCCTGCCTGGCGGGAAACATTTGCCGGTGGCGTCATGGCCGGGCGTGATGATGCACGGGCCATGCCCCCTGACTGATGTGTCCCAGCTGGCTGGCGAACGGCGGATTGTGAACCCCGTGACATGCGGGTATGCACCGCACTGACGTCCTGATGTGTTGCCGACGGATGGTTGTATCCCATGCTGCGGGACGGGTGCCCTGTCGTGGCAGAACGATTATGTGCCTGTCGATAGGCCGCAGCCATCCCGGGGCGCTGTCCCGGACGGCTGGTGATGGTGGATGGCCTGTTCAGGCCAGGCCTGATATATCCTGGTCGAACATGGCCTGAGCTGGCATCTCCGGGCCTTACACCTGGCCGCGCCTGATTATGGCCGTTTTGCCCCGGCCGGTTGCCCGGTCTGGCATGGTTCTGGCCCGGATGCGGTTTGACACCCGGCCTGACATGGCCGGGAGCGGTATATTTGGGCGGCGGGTTCCAGTGCACATGGCGGCGACGCCAGTCCATACGGCCATGGAAACGGGTATAGCTGAACCAGATACCGCTTCCCCACATAAAGCTGCTTGAGTAATAACCCGGATACCAGGCATACCCCCGCCAGGGGGACCAGTAATAAGGCGCATAGCCTGGCCACGCCCAGGAACCGTAAACAATGGCCGGATTGTAGTAAGGCACATAAATCACCTCGCGGGATACCGGCTCAATCGCAATATTGTTGCTGGTCCTGATGACATTCATCCGTTCATCCGATTTGAGATTGCCTGCCGCACGTGCCTGGCGGCGAAGATGCTGAACACGCTCCATCATGTCTTCACGCTGGGCAGTGAAGGCATTCCCCAGCTTCACCGCCCATTCCATATTGGAGGACATCGTGAAAAGCACATCGGGAAAAGCCAGGAGGGCCATCACACTGGCATGCCAGCCGAAACTCTCTGCCGCCTCAACTGCCGTGTCACCACTCAAGTCCGGATTCGCGTCAAGCCATCTGCCCGCCTCCACGACTTCTGCCGGATGTGATGACGCCATCAGCACCTGCAGCAGCAGCCCGTCGGGATACAGCGCAACAGGCGCCAGCATCTGATCCAGCTCGGCAGTTGTATAGCCTTTTTTCAGGGATGCCGTACTGATTGTTTCTGCATCGGCGGACACCACAGCAAAAAAGCAAAGAAACCCGGCAGATACGCTTGCCTGAAACCATCGTCTCAAGGGGACTTTCTTCCTGTGGGCGTTTCCCATATCAGCCTCTCTCGCCAGCAAACCGCATCAGCATGAAAGCGGTTTTTCGATAAGGCTATTATTTCGGATTCAGCCAACGCAAATTCTTTTTTTAACAAATTATTACATCTGCAATGATTCGTCATATTCTGCGTCGGGAACGCAGAAAACCCGGCAGGCAAAGCGAAAAAAGGGAATGTGAAGTCAGTCCTGAAAGGATGTCAGCGCACTGGCATCCGCCTCGGTAAATTCTGCCGGCACATACATCACCCGCGCAAAATTTTTCGTCAGCAGTTCTTCTGATGAGTCTTTGGAAGAGCGGTTTTCACGCCAGATTTCATTCTTGCGGTAAAAAGTCTAACCAATCTTCAGGAACTGGTGTTCCCGCTCAAAGACACGATAGTCATAATCCGGCGCGGCATCGGTATACAGTTCACCATGCAGGAATTTATCAGACAGCGAGATACGCAGCTGGAAAGTCTGTTTCGTTCTGTTGATGAACGGGTAGTCACGATAATTGAAAAAGATGGTAGCGCCTGTTCAGAAGGGAACCACCCGGCCATCATCCGGAAAGGGGTCAAAAGAATGCCGGTGGCGCTCTGTCACAGTCAGCGGGCTATGAAGAACCAGCCAGTGAATCAGATTGGCAATCTGGCAGATACCGCCGCCAATTCCGGTTGTCGGCTCGCCAAATGACAGTTCCATACCGGGCAGATACCCTTTTGCCGCTGTTGGCCGTCCGACCAGCCGGCAATAGAAAAAAACCCCACCCGGACGGATCACAATGCCGTCAAGATGCTTTACCGCCAGCCTCAGGTTTGTCACCTTGTTGATCTGGAGTTGCATTTCGCTTTTGCCAAGCTGGCGAAGCAGCACAGACTGATGTTCGCGAATACGATGCGGCAGGGTTTCCTTTACGAGCCGGGAGGCATACTTCCTGCCATCGGAAATTCATCGGACATAACGCCTGATCCGCTTTTCCCAGACAGAAATAAAATAGAAAGCGGGATGACGCTGGCTGAGCAGCTTCTTCTGTGGCTTCATATCCAGTCGGCCGACAGGCTACTTTCCGGGAACAATGCGCAGAGAATAATCCGTTGCCCTGACACTCTTGGTCAATTCGCCCACCGAAATACGATCCACGCCGGTTTCCGCAATCAGGCGCACATTTGCCGTATTCACACCCCCGGAAGCTTCCAGAACAGCCCGCTCGCTGTCTTTCTCTGCCGGTGTTTTCCTTTCCGCCGTGCGTTTGACCGCCTTTTTCATCATCTCAACCCCGAAATTATCCAGGAGGATGGATTTGGCACCGGCCGCCAGCGCTTCTTCCAGCTGCTGAAGGTTTTCCACCTCAATCTGTACCGGCACACGGCTGTTTTCGGCGCGGGCAGCGTCAATAGCCTGACGGATGCCGCCTGCCGCAGCGATATGGTTTTCCTTGATCAGGATGGCGTCATACAACCCCATGCGCTGGTTTTCTCCGCCACCCACGCGCACGGCATATTTCTGTGCCAGTCTGAGCCCCGGAAGGGTCTTTCTCGTGTCATAAATCCTGGAACGCGTGCCGGAAATCAGGCGGGTATATTCCCGTGTCAGTGTCGCCACACCCGAGAGCAACTGCAGGAAATTGAGTGCGGGGCGTTCCGCTGTCAGAAGCGAACGCACCGGTGCATGGATGAGGCAAACCTCCGTATACGCCGGCATCAGATCACCTTCGGCAAAGTGCCATTCCGTACTGATACGACTGTCGATTTTCTCCATCAGTGCATCAAACCAGGGCGCGCCGCATAATACCGCCTCTTCACGCACCACCACATGTGCCTTGACAATACGGCTTTCCGGCAAAAGCGATGCGGTCAGGTCGCCTGACCCGACGTCTTCTTCCAGCGCCGCATCAATACTGGCGGCCATGGCTCTTTCCAGTTCCATATCAAGTGGCGCAAACGGATTTTTCAGATTGCTGCTCATGCCGGACCTACTCCAGAAAATAATTGTCCTTCAGCCGAAAGATCGCCTTTGGGCTGTACTCTTGCCTTGTGCCTGGCCGCAAAATCCAGCATTCGCTCAATACTGGTCACCGCCTTTTCCCTGATCGCCGGATCGACGTGGATTTCATTTTTTTCCGTCTCGATGACCTCCAGCAAATTGGAGAGGTAATTCATCGCCATCCAGGGACAATGCGCGCAGCTCTTGCAGGTGGCGCTGTTACCCGCTGTAGGCGCCTCAATCAGGACTTTGCCGGGGGCTGCCTGCTGCATCTTGTGGAAAATACCCTTGTCTGTGGCCACAATAAATTCCGGCGCGTCCATATTCACGGCAGCGGCAATAATCTGGGATGTCGATCCCACCACATCGGCCAGTGCCACGACGGCAGCAGGCGACTCGGGGTGAACCAGCACTTTGGCCTCTGGATGTTTTTCCATGAGCATTTCCAGTTCAGCCCCCTTGAATTCATCATGCACCAGGCAGGACCCCTGCCAGAGCAGCATATCAGCGCCTGTCTGCTGCTGGATATAACTGCCCAGATGCCGGTCTGGCCCCCAGATGATTTTTTTACCCTGAGCGTGAAGATGCGCAACGATTTCCAGTCCGATGGATGATGTCACCATCCAGTCGGCCCGCGCCTTCACCGCCGCACTGGTATTGGCATATACTACGACCGTCCTGTCCGGATGCGCATCACAAAAGGCTGTAAACTCCTCGACCGGGCATCCCAGATCAAGCGAACAGTTGGCATCCAGGTCCGGCATGAAAATCCGCTTTTCCGGGCTCAGCATCTTGGCTGTCTCCCCCATAAAGCGCACACCGGCAACAAACAGGGTCTTTGCAGGGTGGTCCCGTCCGAAACGGGCCATCTCCAGTGAGTCGGCAACGCATCCGCCCGTTTCCTCAGCCAGATCCTGGATATCAGGGTCCACATAGTAATGGGCAACCAGCACCGCCTCTTTTTCCTTGAGAAGGCGACGGATTTTTTCTTTCATCTCCGCTTTTTCCGACTGTGTCGGTTCGGGCGGAACACGCGCCCACGCACAGGCAATGCTGACTGCGCCACTTTCGCGTTGCGGAAGATCATACTCGACTTCCTTGATATATTCAGCGTCTGTCGGGTTAAGCATATTCATCACAGGCAAAAGTCATTCACGGTTTTACTATCGCATATCCGGCCATTGTTTGCAGCAAATAATCGCAAAGGAAACGCTGATTACATGATTTTGGGAGATGAAGTGCAAGGCGCACGGCGCGCAGCAACCAGGACATACCTTCAGACAGGCGACGGTTGCGAGCACCGCGTAACGCAGCAATTCGCTCTCAAAACCTTTTAATCAGCGGTTCCCAAAGAAACCGGCATCACAAGGTTTACGCAACTATTCAATCCCCTGGCTGGCCAGATACTCTTCATAGGTGCCTTTAAAGTCAATCACCTGCCCGTCTTTCACCTCAAGAATGCGGGTAGCTAAAGACGAAACAAATTCACGGTCATGCGAAACAAAAATCAATGTGCCAGCATATCGATCCAGTGCGATGTTCAATGATTCGATGGATTCCATATCCATGTGGTTGGTCGGCTCATCAAGCAGCATCACGTTGTGGCGCCCCAGCATCAGTTTGCCATACATCATTCTACCCTTTTCACCGCCTGAGAGCACCTTCACCGGCTTTCTCACCTCATCACCACTGAAAAGCAGCCGGCCTAAAATGGAACGGACAGCCTGGTCGTCATCTCCTTCTTTTGTCCATCGCCCCATCCACTCGGTAAGATTCAACCCGCTTTCAAATTCATCTGACGGGTCCTGCGGCATATAGCCGATATCAGCATGCTCAGCCCACTTGACAGTACCACTGTGGGCGGCCATATCACATACCGTACTGCCGATAGCGCGCAGCAACGTCGTTTTACCGGCACCATTGGCACCGATGATGGCGACTTTTTCTCCCGCTTCAATCATGATGTTGAAATTCGTGAAAATGGCCCGGTCATAGGCATGGGACAGGCCTTGTGCCTCAACAGCCAGACGATGCAGCTTCCTGCTGCCGTCAAAGCGGATATAGGGATGTGAACGGCTGGATGGCACCACATCTTCCACCTTGATCTTTTCAATCTGGCGGGCACGTGATGTTGCCTGTCTGGCTTTGGATTTGTTGGCAGAAAAACGCCTGACAAATTCCTGCAGTTCGGCTATGCGCTCCTTCGCCTTGGTATTGGCCGCCTGGATCTGGGCCTGTGCCTGGGCAGACGCCATCATATAGTCGTCATAATTGCCCGGATAGACTTTCAGCGTGCCGTAATCCATATCGGCAATATGCGTGCATACCTGGTTTAAGAAGTGACGGTCATGCGAAATAATGATCATGGTTGAGTCACGCTCATTCAGCGTATTTTCCAGCCAGCGGATCGTGTGAATATCAAGATTGTTGGTTGGCTCGTCTAAAAGCAGGATGTCAGGATTGGAAAAAAGCGCCTGTGCCAGAAGAACACGCAGCTTCCACCCCGGCGCTACCGCACTCATGGTGCCTTCATGCAAATCAATCCCGATACCGACACCCATCAGCAACTCACCGGCACGCGCCTCTGCGGTATAGCCATCATATTCGGCAAACTTCGCTTCAAGATCCGCCGCCTTCATATAATCCTCATCGGTTGCATCCGGATTGGCATAGATCGCATCGCGTTCTTCTTTAGCCTGCCACATTTCGGTATGCCCCATCATCACGACATCCAGAACGCGCATTTCCTCATAGGCAAACTGATCCTGGCGCAACTTGCCCAGCCGTTCATTGGAATCCAGCATTACCGTCCCGGACGAAGGTTCCAGATCCCCGCCGAGAATACGCATGAAGGTGGATTTTCCACTGCCATTTGCCCCGATCAGGCCATAGCGGTTCCCCTCTCCAAATTTCATGGAAATATTTTCAAAAAGCGGCTTGGCGCCAAACTGCATCGTAATATTGGCTGTAGACAGCACCGTACTCCTCCAATGGGTAAAACATAAAACCGCCCATTGTATCAAAGCCCCCGAAGCATTTCATCCGTATATAGAGAAAAAAGCAGTAAAATCCGGCATGTACTGACCGGTTTGTATGAAAAGAGGGAAAAGAAAAAGTCGGCATCCATGAAGTGAACGCTTAATATCGGATATTTCCTGCGGTTATTGAAATGGCCTGAGTACGGTATTGCATCGGACTCAGGCCGTTTAAATTCAGTTTTATCCGTTCATTGTTGCAGTAATGGATATACGCATTTATTGCGGATTTCAGTTGTTGTATATCAGTAAAATCCGAAGAGCAGCAGCCTTCAGATTTCAGTATGCCAAAGAAACTTTCCATTACTGCATTAACCAGAAAAAAGCTTCCTATCGCTGTTTCAGACTTTCCAGCGTAGGATAGGCCGCCACTTTCAGCCTGACGGTTCCGCTGTCGGAAACAAGACGGCTGTAGGCGCCGACAGGCAATGTCACCTTGTCACGAATATGTCCGAAAGGTAATCCCGTAACAAGAGGAACCGGGATATGGGAACGAATCCAGTCCAGCATGGATTCAAAGTCATACCCGTTATCATATTCTGTCACGGAATACCCGGAAAAATCCCCGAAAACCAGTGCCTGCTGAGTCGCAATAATACCGGCGTGATAAAGATGCAGAAGCATCCGCTCAATACGGTATGGATGCTCATTGATATCTTCAATAAAAAGAATGCCGTCTTCAACTCTTGGCATCCACCGGGTGCCAAGCAGCTGTGTAATCATGGTCAGATTACCGCCCCAGAGTGTCCCGACCACATCCACTTCGGGATTTTCCTCGGCTTTCCACTCGACAGCATAGTCCGGACCATTCAGGCAATTCCAGAAATGGCTGAGGGTAAATTCACTCTTGTCGTCACGCGTGAAATCATTACAGATCATGGGGCCGGCAAAACTGATCGCATTGGTTTTTCTCAGAAAAGCCAGCTGAAATGCCGTGAAATCACTGTGTCCCACAAAAAGCTTACCACTGGACGCATACATATCAAAATCCAGGTGCGGCAACAGGCGTGACATGCCATACCCGCCTCTCAGGGCAATAACGACATCCACATCCGGGTTGAAAGCCGCTGCCTGTATCTGGCTCAACCGGGCGATATCATTACCGCCAAACCGCTGGGAGCGCTCGGCATGCTGGTAATAATTGTAAACACGGCAATTCTGCGCCTCCAGCTCCGCGATAGCGCGCTCAACAGCATCATTGTCCGGGGCATACCCTCCCGGCGCAACAATGGCAATACCTGTCGTGTTTTTACGCATAAACCTGTTTTTGAACCTGAAACAATATTTCCTGAAATTATATTGCCAAGGGGATTTTGGCCTTACCCGGAAAGCGAAGGTGTTTTGGCTTCTTTTCTTCGCATGGCAAAAAACGCCTTCAGCAACTGTGCACAATCCGACGCTAAAATGCCACCGGTTACCGTGGCATGATGATTAAGCGTTTTTTCTTCAAAAAGATTAATCACACTGCCGGCCGCACCGGTTTTTGGATCATGTGCCCCGAAAATCACACGCCGGATTCTGGCATGAATCATCGCCCCGATACACATGGCACAGGGTTCAAGCGTAACATACAGATCACATGCCGGCAGACGGTAATTACCCAGCACCTGTCCGGCTTCCCTGAGCGCCATGATTTCCGCATGGGCCGTCGGATCATGGCCGGAAACAGGCTGGTTGTGCCCTCTTGCGACGACCTTGCCATCCTTCACAATCACCGCCCCAACCGGCACCTCACCGATTGCGCCCGCTTTCTCTGCCTCAAGAAGGGCCAGCCGCATGAAATCCTGGTCGCTACCCATTGAGAGACTACAGCGAAGATGAGGTGACTTCCGCCCAGGCATTGGGCGTCTCATACAGTTTGATACTCTGTAATGTCAGGCCGGAATCATAATGTGTCTCATAGACGTCCTTGAGCGTATCAAACGCAATCTGCGCAAGATTCTCAACTGTCGGTATCCGGTCGACAACAACGGTTTTGTGGCCGGGCAGACTGTCTAAAAACTGGCGCACCGCCGTATCGTGCTCATACACCAGAAAGGCATGATCCCAATGGGAAACCAGGTGGGTTTCGGCGAGCTTTTTCACATCGGAAAAATCCAGCAGCATCCCTTCTGAAGAGGAACCCTTCTTTTCCTGCACTTTGCCTGTCAGTGTGATATGCATGACATAACGATGGCCGTGCACATTACGGCACTCGCTCCGATGATTCGGAATCCGGTGCCCGGCGTCGAATTCGAGTTTTCGTGTAATCGTCAGCATATCTTGTTCTATTCTCCCTTCCTTTATGGAATCTGCAAATATTTATGTGTCTGCAGACTCAGCTTCCAGCGGGGATGCTTAAGGCATGTCTCAACCGCCAGTGCCGTATTTTTATCCCGCTCAACCCCATCCATCGGCTGGAGATAAAAATGATCAAATGCCAGATGCTCATAGTCTGCCAGATTTTGGCCGTTTTGCGGTATGACCAGCTTCAATTCATTCCCGAAGTCCTGAACCAGCGGTACACCTGCCTTGGGGCTCACACATATCCAGTTAACGCCAGCGGGTGCTGCTATCGTGCCATTTGTCTCAATGGCCACCTCGAACCCGCGCGCGTGCATGGCATTGATCAGGGCTTTATCCAGCTGCAAAAGCGGCTCCCCCCTGTGAAAACCACATACTTTGCCGGTACAGTCGGGTCCGGCCACAACGCCGCTATACGGTCAGCCAGCATACCGCTGCCGGTATACTTCCCGCCGTTTTCCCCATCCGTTCCGACAAATTCCGTATCACAGAAGCGACAGGCGGCCGTCGGGCGGTCCTCATCACGCCCGGACCAGAGATTGCATCCCGAAAAACGGCAGAACACAGCAGGACGGCCACTTTGGGCACCCTCGCCTTGCAGGGTATAGAAAATTTCCCGAACACTGTACGTCAAGCTGGCCTTCCGCAGGTTGTTGATTGATTCCGGTTCCCATTGTCTCACCTCTTGCGGATTTCGTCATTTTTTCAGGCGAATGACGGAAAAAGGAAAAAGAGGTTATCAGGGCAAGGACGACCGGCTTATCCGGTCCGGCGGATAGGGGAGAAATTTTTCACATTCTTCGGCGCTCAATGCTTCTGACACCCTGAAACCCTGCACATAATCACAGCCCATCGACATGAGGACATCAAGCTGATCCTGGCATTCCACCCCTTCTGCAATAACCTGCATACCCAGCTTGTGCGCCATGACCGTCATCGCTTCGCACAGTGTCCTGTCATCCTTGTTATGAACAATATTGCGGGTGAAGCTCCGGTCAATCTTCACATAATCAATATCCAGGCGGGTCAGATAGAAAAGGGAAGAATAACCGGTTCCAAAATCATCCAGAGCAACCGAAATGCCCGCATCGCGAAACTTCAACAGCTGATGGACAATACTGTCGTTGACGTCCAGGAGCAGCCCCTCGGTGATTTCAATAATAATGGCCTCAGGAGAAAGCCCGAGACCATTCAGGTAATCAATCCAGGCATTGATATTTATCCCTTCTTTTTGAACTGAACCGGGGAAATATTCAGCCCCATCCTGAAGTCCAGTATGAATGTCCGCCACTTCCTGACCTGCCTGGCCGCCTGGAGGAAGACCCAGTCGCTGAACTCCTGGATAATGCCCGTCTCTTCTGACAGTGGGATAAATTCAGCAGGATCGATCACACCCCGTGCAGGATGATGCCATCGGATAAGCGTCTCGGCATGGTCTATCCTGCCTGAAATCAGGTTGAGTATCAGCTGGTAAACCACCTCAAACTGGTTTTTATCCAACGCGCAGCGCATATCACTGATCAGCCAAAGTCGTATAGTTCATATGTAATGCGGCGCACGATGAGCGCTCGGCAAGAACGGGCATCCTCTTTTTTGCTGGAGCAATGGCTTCGTGCGCTTCGCAACAGGCTCAGCACACGCTACGATTCCTCGCTATGCCCGACTTTTCAAGGCAGCTTCGCTGCCATACTGTCTGCAACGCAGAGGCATCTCACACCACGTAGTGGTGTCACTTCTCTTCTATAGTCCGCGATTGCACCGTAGCCGGGACAGGGAGGAGCGACTGGAGCTTCGCAGACGGCTGTTTGAGCGTAGCGAGTTCCGGCTGCCGTCCCTGTCACGACGAGCTGTCACGGGTACCCCGCCTTTGGCGGGGCAAGGGGTTGCGGTGCCTTTTTTGGTTAGCTTTTTGTGGCAAGAAAAAGTAACCTGCCGTGGGTCAGCCACCCACCTTATGAACCCATCTCGAGGTGCATCTCATCGCAGAGAACCCAACAAGCGAAGGGTAAAAAATACGCTTCGCCGTCGCGCTATGGCCGCCCCTGCTGCGGTTGCGCAGCCTCCTCCTTCGCTGCCCTTGCTGCTTCCCTCTCCGCCTCGTCTGCGGCACGTGCGGCCGCATCCATTTCCTCTTCCTGCTTTCTCATGGTTTCCAGGCGGGCCAGTGCATCCTCATTGCCCATGGTGGCAGCCTTCCGGTACCACAAAAGCGCTGCCGCCATGCTGGGTCTTACCCCCTTGCCTTCCTCGTACAACGTGCCCACACGGTACGTGGCAGGAGAATACCCCTTGCCGGATGCCCACATGTAAAGCGTGCGAGCCTGGTAATAGCTCTGCTTCACACCACCATCACCAAACTCGTACAAAAGCCCCAGCGCATACTGCGCCTCGGGTACGCCCTGCCTGGAAGCCTTCAGGTAATAGTCCAGCGCCGCTGCCGGGTCCTTTGCCACGCCCCAGCCTGTCTGAAGACTCGAAGCCATCTCATGTTCAGCCGGGCCATACCCCTGATCGGCCGATTTCTTGCACCAGACATATGCCTCGCCGGCATCCGGCGCTTTCATGCCCTGCCCGCGCTTGAACATCAGGCAAAGCTGGTATTGCGCCTCCTGGCGGCCCTCGGAAGCGGCCTTGTGGATATGCGACAGCGCTTCCTCATAATGCCCTTCCTTGTAGAGTTTCATGCCCGACGCATAGTCATCCACATACTGTCCCTGTGATTGTGACTGGGCAAAAGCACCTGCCATCGCAAGGGGGAAAAGGACTGCTGCAAGCAAAACACCCCTGATACCCATCCTGCTGCTTTTAGACTGGTCTTTACCGGATAGCTGTTGCCTCATTGACTCCCATCTCCTTCGCGTTGTTTTTCATTTGCCGGGACGGCATTGCTGCTTTTTTCATCACCGGATACCGCCTGCGGCACTGCACCCAGGCGAGCTTCAAGCTGGCCAGCCTTCACCTGTGCCTGCCGCATGCCTGCCTCGGCAGCCATCCCGTACCATTTTAGCGCGGCTTTGGCATCAGGAGCCACCCCCCGGCCTGCTTCGTAAAAAGTGCCCACCATGAAAAGCGCGCGGTCCAGTCCTTTTTCCGCCGCCTTTTTGTACCAGATGAGCGCCTTTTCATCACTTGCTTCGGCCAGCTGGCCCTTTTCATACATGGTCCCGACAAGATACATTGCCTGCGCGTCTCCCTGATCAGCCGCCTTCGTATACCAGTGCATGGCTTTGGCAACATCCTGCTCGAGACCCATCCCGCGCGCATAACATTTTCCGAGTGAGGTCTGCGCAGCGGCATAGCCCTGGTTTGCCGCCTTTTCATACCATCGGGCTGCCTCGGTAAAATCCTGCCGCACCCCATTGCCGTATTCCAGCATCAGGCCATAGTTGAACTGCGCCTCCTTATCCCCTCCCTCACCAGCAAGATGAAAGTAACGTGCCGCATGGGGAGCGCTCTGCGGCACCCCTCTCCCGGTAAGATACATCGTCCCCAGGTTGAATTGCGCCTGCGGTTCACCCTGCCTGGCAGACAGCTCTAAAAGCCGCCCGGCTTTGGCCAGGTCCTGCTTCACCAGGCTGCCATCGTAATACAGGTTACCCAGGTTAAGCTGGGCATAGGCGTTGCCCTGCCTTGCGGCGGCCTCAAGCCAGAAAACCGCTTTTTCCCCATCCTGCCCCGCTCCCCTGCCATCACGAAGCATCAGCCCCAGGTTATTCTGGGCTGGCGCATATCCCTGCTTTGCTGCCAGCATATACCAGCCCAGCGCCGTCTCTTCATCCTTTGTGATCCCTTCCCCGATCTCATACGCTCGAGCGAGGGCATGCTGTGCAGCAGCGTGCCCCCTTACCGCAGCTTTCTGGTACCAGCTCACCGCTGCAAACGCATCCGGTATGCTTCCTTCCCCGCTGGCAAGCCTGACGCCCAGCCGGTACATCGCATCTGCATCACCTGCGCTGGCCTTTTCCTCCAGTCTCACATCAGCAATCGTCTTTTCCGCTTTATCCTGCCCCCACGCGCCCGCAGAACACACAAAAAAGAAAAAAGGCATAATTAACGCGTTTTTCAGCATTTTATAAATAATTAACAAGAATTAACCGAACTTAACAACGCAAAAAGGGCAGCCTGTTGCCAGGCTGCCCTATTGTATCGCAGCATCAGGCCGCGATCACTCAGGGAGACGGGATTTTTCCTGCGAAGGCAAAAAGATGGTCAGGATGCCCAAAAGTGGCAGGAAAGCACAAAGCCGATAAACGGTGACAATCCCTTCAAGGTCAGCCATCCAGCCGAGAAAGACCGCCGCAATACCGCCAATGCCAAACATCAGTCCGAAAAAGCCGCCGGCGATCAGGCCCGGATTGCCCGGGATAAGCTCCTGCGCATAAACAATGATGGCAGAAAAGGCCGAGGCGAGAATAAAACCGGTCACTACGGTAAGCACCGCCGTCCAGAAAAGATCGGCATAAGGCAGAATCAGGGCAAAGGGTGCCGCGCCAAGGATAGAAAACCAGATCACCGCCTTTCGCCCCAAACGGTCGCCAATCGGCCCGCCCAGGAAAGTACCTGCCGCCACTGCGCCCAGGAAGAGGAAAAGATAAATCTGTGATGCCCCTATCGACACCTGGAAGCGCTCCATCATGTAAAACGTCAGGAAATTATGCAGGCTGGCCATGTAAACATACTTGGAAAAAACCAGCATGCCCAGTACGCCCAGCGCCAGAAGAATCTGTTGTCTGGAATGCACAGGTGTCAACGCCTGCCCCCCGCGCTTCCAGAAAAGCCCGCTCTGCTGGCTATACCAGCGGCTGACATAATGCAAAAGGACAATGGCAACCACCGCCGGCAGCGCAAACCACACCACATGCGTCTGCCCGAAAGGAATCACGACAGCAGCAGCCAAAAGCGGTCCTAGTGCGCTCCCCGCATTGCCTCCCACCTGGAAAGTCGATTGGGCCAGCCCGAAGCGCCCGGGGGACGACATCAGCGCCACGCGTGAACCTTCCGGATGAAAAGTGGATGAGCCGATGCCGATCAGGGTCGATGCCACCAGGATCAGCGGAAAAGTCTGCGCATAAGCCAACAGGACAACACCAGCCAGAATGGACACCATGCCTGCAGGCAACAGCCATGGCTGCGGGCGCCTGTCAGAATACCAGCCGATCAGAGGCTGCAAAAGCGAAGCCGATACCTGGTAAACCAGCGTAATAATACCGATCTCAAAAAAACTCAAATGATAGTTTACCTTGAGCATCGGATAAATTGCGGGCAGCACAGCCTGGATCAGGTCATTGATGAGATGCCCCATCGTCACCGCCACCAGCACGGGAAGCACCATGCCATGCGCGGTACGTGTTATTCCTGCCCCGGCTGAGGTTGCTTTGTGAGTTGGATTATTGGTTCCCATGGAAAATCGTGCATCATGTTCTTAAAGCTGTATTATACATCTGATATATCAAATGATTGATTGTGATATATCAGCAGGGCTATTCCGCTACCAGAGCGGTAGCATCATGGCTGGGCCGCCAGCTTTGCCTTCGCCTCTTCAGACCCTTTTGCAGCGGCTTTTTCATACCAGCTGCGGGATGCCTGCGGATCAGCAGCCACCCCGATCCCGTCGCCATACAGCGCGCCCAGCCGCAGCATGGCCTTTACACTATCGCTTTGTGCTGCCCGCTCATACCAGGCAATCGCCTGCTGGATATCTTTCAAGCCAGCGTATCCTGTCTCGAACATCATCCCGGTCTGGAACTGTGCCTCGGCATTGCCCAGGGCTGCAGCACGGCTGATCAGCTTCACGCTCTGGTCCACATCCTGTGCGACACCCCTGCCCAGCCCGTAAGACAGCCCGGCAGCCAACAGCCCTTCCGGATAATTCTGCGCGGCGGACTTCTCATACCAGGAAAACGCCTTCTGGTCATTTTTCTCAACAGCCTCACCGCGGGTATACATCACGCCCAGGGCAAATTGCCCCTGCGGGTCCCCATTCTCGGCGGAATTGATCAGCCAGGCCAGTGCCTGCTGCAAATTGCGTGTCACACCGCGCCCCTCGGCATACATCATGCCCAGATTGTATTGCGCCATCGGGTCTTTCTGCCCGGCCGCTTTTTTATACCAGATAGCGGCCCGCGCTTCATCCTTTTTGACGCCCTCACCCTTGGCATACATCACCCCCAGGTTGTACTGGGCCGGCGCATACCCCTGCTCGGCAGCCCGCCGGTACCAGGCCAGCGCCTTTTCCGGATCTTTCTGGACACCCCTGCCCATACGGTACATCATCGCCAGCCCAACCTGGGCACTCGCATCACCTCTGGCCGCTGCGCGCTGCAAGGAATTGAATGAGCGAACGTACTGCTCCCGGTCATAACTTTGTTCCTGGGCAGCAGTCGGACTGGCCGCCATCACCGCCGGGCCTGAAAACACCAATCCCAGAAAAAGCACGCCTGCCTTTATCAGAACACTGTGATGAGCCTGTGCTTTTACCTTCATTTTCCGTTTTCCTGTTTTGCCGAATACAGCCGCTATCATACCCTAACCGTTGCAGTTAATTCTCTTCATGACAGTACCCGTCGTGTGTCGGGTACCCTACGATCAGATTTCCTCTCGATTTCATCTCATAAAGTGGGTGATTGACCCACGGCAACGATCTTTTTGTCCTCGCTGCGCTCGTTCTTACCCCACTGGCCCGGCAGCAAAAAAACGCAAAAAGTGCTGTGCGGACTTCTCGTCCCCCGCTATGCGGGGGATTCCTGATTCGGCGCTTCGCGGCAGGGGCGTCGCGCTTAACTCGCCCCTTCGGGGCTCAAACAGAACCGCTCCTGCTCCAGCCACTCATCACCTCATCGGCTTCGCCGTAACGCACTTGCCTGCTAATAGTGATACAGATATTAGCAGGGTATCTTCTCATGCTAAGGCTAATGCACAGGATACAGGTGGCTACTCTTTCTCTGCCGGAATGTGTAGCGTGTGCCAAACGCAGTGCGGCGCACGATGGGTAGGGTTTTCCCCCTGCATGATGGACACTTTGAAAAAGAGCCGATAATAAGGCAGGAGGAGTGTCATGCAAACAAGACGCAAATACACATCGGAGTACAAACATGAAGCGGTTCAACTGGTTATAAGCAGCGGTCAGTCGATTCGGCAGGTTGCTGGCAATCTGGGAATCCGCGTGATGAAAAATTGGCGCGATTGCGAAAAGAGCTTGCCCAGGTCAAAAAGGAGCGTGATTTTTTAAAGGACGCGGCAGTCTTCTTCGCGAAAGAATCGAAGTGAAAGACAAGACGATAGAACACTGCCGCCGTCACTATCCCATCCGGCTGATGTGCCGTTGCCTGAATATTTCGCCAGGCGATTACTATGCGTGGAAATCGCGAGTATCCAGTGCACGCCGGCAGGACAACCAGAGGCTTGGCAAACACATAAAAGCCTTGCATCAGCAAAGCGATGGGGTCATGGGAAGTCCGCGTATCTGGAAAGCCTTGCGCCACCAGCGATGAATATCAGCATTTTTTAAAGCAACACAATCTCATTTGCAGCATGAGCGCCGTTGGCAGTTGTGCAGACAATGCCGCAGCGGAGCGCTTCTTTGGCCCGCTGAAACGGGAACGGGTTAACAGGCGTGTTTACAGATCTTGCGCGCAGGCCAGATCGGATATCTTCGACTACAACAATGAACGGATAAAACTGAATTTAAACGGCCTGAGCCCTAGATAGCGTCTACTTGAGTGTGGTTAATGCATTCAGCCAAAGAGAGATACAGCGCACCTGCACAGCGGCGGCAAATGTCGCGAGATTTTTTGCGTATCTTGTGGCAATACCCCGCCAGCGTTTGAGATAAAGAAAGACATTTTCCACCAGGTGACGCTTCTGATAAATCTGCCGATCATAGTCTGTTTGCACCTTGCGATTCCTTTTTGGGGGTATGACCGGTATGATGTTGCGGGATTTTGCATGGTCAAGAATGGCGTTTGAATCATAACCCCGATCCGCCACCAGATGGCGAGGGGATATCCCATCCATTAACCGTGAAGCCTGCGTACAATCTGCAACGGTACCCGATGTGACAAGACATCTGACCGGCATACCATTCGCATCCACGGCCAGATGTATTTTTGAGTTGAGCCCCCTTTTGTGCGCCCCATGCCCTGGTTGCCTCCTCTTGCACCAGCAGCATGGGGGTGAATCTTGATGTGACTTGCATCTATCAAAAGCCATTCAAAATCAGGCTCATCTATCAGGATTTCCAGCAGGCGCTCCCATATGCCCTTGTCGCGCCAGCGGATGAAGCGCTGGTGAACGCTTCCCCATTTTCCGTACTCCGGCAAAAGATCACGCCAGGGGGCGCCTGTGCGTAATATCCAGAATACAGCATTAATGAAGGTGCGGTTATCTTTGGCTATCCTGCCCCATTGACCAGGCTGTCCTGGAAGGTGGGGCTCAAGTAAAGCCCAGGCCTGGTCGGATATGTCGTGACGTCTGTACGCTGGTCTCATGGAATCTCCTGTTAAAGGGTGGTCTTCCTATAATGATCATCGCTTCATAACATCTGCCATCTGGCAAACAGAGGGTTTTTTATGCCTTATATCTCATGTAGACACTATCTAGGCAATACCGTACTCAGGCCATTTCAATAACCGCAGGAAATGTCCAATATTAAGCGTTCACTTCACCACCCGAGCGCGGTTTTCCGATAAGAAAAAAAGATCATTCCATGAATTTCAGGCTGTCAAAATAATGGCGGCACAGGCCATCCTCATGGATTCTCTGAAGCGAATCAACCTTTTCCTGTTCAGACGCTGACGCACTGACACCGCAGGTCAGTATCAGCATATTGCCCTTGTCCTGCACCATCAGCATACGGCTGGCCAGATACGTCTCTGACTGTGCGCCCGTACGGTTCACCTTCAGGTCAACCATGACAGCAGGCCTTCCTGCATGCGTTAACGCCTTCAGGCCACCCACCTGTGTTCCCGAGACACTGCCCAGCACATGTATCCATTTTGCCCGCCGGGGAGAATTGTCAAACCCCGCCTCATCCCCGAAAAGAATCCCGGCATCCTCGCCCAGCGCCATCGCCTGCAACAGCAGATGCGTATTGTAGCCATCCGCTTCATGGCGGAAAGTCCGGATGATCGTCGAACGCGCCTGATCCTCCTCCATCGTCCAGTCAGCCGGATACGAAACCTGCACCCGCATCCCCAGCGCCTTTGGTTCGTCAACCGTATCGTACACTGCATAGCCGTCAGTCGCTGTCGTGGCGCACGATGCCAGCAGTACAGCTGCCGCAGCCAGCACCATTGGCCTTATTATTCTCATCATCACGCATCCTCCCTGTTCATCTATTCATGTCCTTTGGCATCAGTCCCCTCTGCGCTTTTCCGGCAACAGCTTCACGCTGTCAAAAAAAGATTTGCAGGCCATATTTGCACTGGTCGCATACAGCTTGTCCACTGCGGCCTTTTCTGACGGCGGGCCACTCACGCTACAGGTGAGTATCACTCCCCTGCCATTATCATAAATATTCAGCGTCTGTATTCTCACATAGCGCATCTCATCCTCAGCGGAAGGGCGCATCGTAACTGCCATAAAAACAGCCGGTCGGCCATCTGCCGTCACATCGCTTATCTCCTGTACTGTCGCAGTCGGCAAAAACGCCATCGGTCTTCTCCAGTACTGCTGCCTTTCTTCTGCCGGTGGTGAGCCTGGCAGGGCAAAACCGGCCTTCGCATCCTCCTCATCCAGGTCAACAAGCTGCAGCATCAGGTTTTCCTCCAACTCCCCGCTTTTACGGGTAAACTCCTGCACCACATAGCCATCCATGTGCTCATGTGCGCCAAACCCTTTCGGAGAAGTCACCAGAATACGAATACCCGATACCTTCTCATGGCCCGCTGTATCAAAAACCGTCCCGTCAGCTGCTGCCAACCCTGAAAAAAACAGTCCCGCCATCACCAGCAGCATCCCCGCCAGCCGTTTCATCATCATTTTCTCCCACCCTCCTGCCGCTTTTGCGGCGTACTCTCCTTGAACACCAGGCTCTCAAAAAACATCCCGGCATCCCCCGCTTCACCCTCTTTTTGATACCTTAGCACCTTCTCCCGGTCTTCCGGGCGGGCCATGACCATATAATTCAGCAATACCATTTTCCCGTCTGCATAAACCATCTGCTTTTGGACACGCATGAAAATCGGCTGAGGCCCCTTCTCATCCGGCCGTTCCAGATTCACCACAACGGCAGGGTATCCACCCGCCACCATATCGTCAAATGACAGCAACTTCATCCCGGCGCGCTTCCTGAAACAGCTCGCAACCACTCTTTCACGCGTTTTCCTGTCCGCTCCCGGTCTCAACGCAAAAAGCGCCCCTGCCTCCTGCCGCGTGATGGGATTTACCTGCAGTTCCAGCACCTGTGCCACATTATCTTTCCCATATCCCGCAGCAAAAAGCACATTGCCCTTCGGCTTTAACACCTTCCACTTTCCGGGGCAGCTCACCTGCAAATGCAGCCCGAGCGCTTCCGGATTGTCTGCCGTATCAAAAACCCTGCCGTCAGCGGCGGATACTCCTGCGGCAAAGAGGGCCAGGACCGCCATCATCCATCTGAAGTATTTCATCGTCCATCCTCTCGATCACCTCCGGCCCGTTCACTCCCGTATTTTCCATAAAACGCAGGCTCTTCAGAAAAGGCTGACAAGCCGTTTTGCTGCTTTTCGCATATTGCCTGTCAACAGCCGCTTTCCTTTCTTCAGGACCCGTTACCGTACAGGAGAGCATGATCATGTTTTTACCATCATACACAGTCAGCACCTCTATCTGTGAGTAATACGGTTTTCCCCGTTTTTTCGTGATATCCGTCCCGGCAACAAAGACCCCAGGCCGCCCGTGGGCCTTCGTATCCCGGATATCCCGCAGTCATTTGTTTTTCCCGGTCAGCATCTTCCTCCACAGGCTATGCCGCTCCTTTTGGGAAAGCGCGCTGGGTATCGGCATGGCCTGCTTCACCCGCTTTTCAGACACATCAGGAAAGACTTGCAGGATCAGTATCTCCTCCAGCTCCCCGCTTTTCCTCGTGAATTTCCGCACCTCATCGGCCTCCGCATCCTCGCGGCTTTCAAACCCCGCCGGATAAGCCACCTGCACCCGAACCCCTTTCGCCCTGGGCTGTCCTGTCGAATCAAAGACAGACATGCCAGCAGCCATCGCAGCAACAGGCAGCACAAAAAGCCCTGCCGTCATCAGCAATCTGGGAAAAATAGTCTTCATCGTCACTCCTGTTATCTCTTCACCCTGCCGTTGGCGCTTATGGCGCTGCTTTTTCCATCCGTGCCTTGTTCAGAAAATGCAGGCTGCCCATGAATGTTCCGGGATCATCCCTTTCTCCCCGGGCAAAGCGCTTCACCACGGCCACCCGGTTTTCCACCTGGCCGGTTACCAGATAATTCTGGGTAATTTTCCGTCCCCAGGCCCAGACCACCTGAATCATCTCCTTGTGAAAAAACGTGCCGGCCGCATTTTTCACCTGTTCTTCCATTGTAATGAGCACGGCAGGCTGCCCCGCTATCCGGATATCCTCCAGCGAAAGCACTTTCACCTCCCGCGCCACACCAATAACCCGCTGCGCCAGCGACAAACGCGCTTCCGGCGTCATACCGCCCTTTTCGGCAAAAACCCATGCAGCCTCTTCCTCTGTCATTTTCTCCACCCGCAGCATGAGCATTTCGGAAAGATTTGCATCCCCGCGGCCCAGCGCCAGCACCACGCCTTTTTCCGCAGTCGGCACAGGCTCCCATCCGTCAGGATAAACCACACGAAACCGGATATCCGCCGCCGGGTCACCCGTCACATTCGGTATGGCCATCGTCACGTCTGCCTGCACCATTCCTGCCCACAGGCTGCCAATGGCAAAAACCACTGATATCCAGAACCGCCTCATTCCTTCCTCCCGTTTTTACGCAGGCCCGCGCCTGGCTTACTCCACAAATTCCAGGCTTTCAAACATGGGATTGCAGTTTTTTTCCAGATTCTCCACCTGCAGCGCGTCCACCTCCTTTTTCATCTCCTCAGGGCCAACCGTGGAGCACAGTACAGTAATCCGGCGCTCACCGTCATACACTTCCAGTACGCGCGATTTCATATACATCTGCATTCCGCCCGCACTTCTCGATACAGCCAGATCAGACAAAACGGCAGGCCGCCCCTTGAAAACCGTATCCTGTGCATCAAATCCCAGCAATGTCAGCCCCGGCTGGTACAGCTTGCGCAAGTGGGCGCGCCGCTCTTTTTCCGGCAAAGCGCCTTTCAGTGCAAAAATGGAGCGGTTGGCGGCATCATCCATTTTGTACACATTCAATGTAATCCCCTTGACCAGCAATCCGTCAGGCGAGGCGCGTTCTTCTACCGTATCCTGGGCCGGGGAGGGGTTGCTTTCCCACCCGGCAGGCATAAGCAGCCTGATCCTGGCGTTTTTCGCCTGTGGATTTCCTGTCGCGTCAACCAGGGAAAACGCATTCGAAACAACCGGCGCCTTTCGGTTTTTCTCTTTTACCTGCTTTGCCATTTCGGCTTTATTCAAAAAACGCAGACTGCCAAAACAGGCAGGAACAATACTGCGTTCCCCTTGTGCAAACTGCTTTAAAACGGCAGCCCGGTTTTCCGGCTTTGATCCCACCATATAATTAAGAAAAACCAGCTTTTCCCCGTAATAAACCATAAGCACTTTTGCCCTTACGAAAAGCGTGACCTTGCCGGTGGCATGCACTTTTTCAAAATCCCATACAGTGGCAGGCTGCCCATCCACCGTGACATCCTTAAGTGAAACCACCCGGATATCCCGCATATCCTTCATATATTTCCGGGCGACTTCCAGTCGTGTCTTCTGGCTTAAGCCGCCTTCCATGCCGAATATCGAAGCCGCATCCTCCTGGCTCAGATCAGCCATCTTCAGTTCCATCATCTCCAGCACATTATCCTGCCGTCTTGTCAGTTCCAGAAGGCCATCCTTTTCGTGAGGAGGATGCGATTGCCAGCTTTTTGGATAACGAACCTGCAAGTGTGCCATACCCGCAACAGGATGCCCTGCCGTATCAAAAAGCGTCATGGTTTCTGCATTCGGCTGTGCGGCGCCCGATGCTTCCGGCGGTGGCTTGTCGGCAAAAACGAGGCTGTCAAAAACAGGGCGGCACACCCCCTTTTCCATAACGGAAAACGCCTTTTCCAGTTCCTTGCGATTGCCATTATTCGCTGTTACCGCACAGGTTACGGCAACAAGCCCTTTCGGATGATGAATAAACATTTCACGGCTTTTCGTCACCCTCCCCATGGCCTTTCCTCCCTCGACGGGTACCTTTTCCATGAGAACGGCTGGCAGGCCATCGACTGTCACATCGTCAATAAGACTGATCCTTTTCTCCGGAGACTCCAGCATTTTTTGCCATTTTTGCTGCCTCACCTTTTTAGCAGGCGATCCCTTGATATCAAAAAGCGCCTTTGTCTCATCCGGCGGCGCTGCATACACAGCCAGATTCAGCTTTTCGGTGACAGCCCCCCGGTGCATGGATGCAAACAGGACCGTGTTCTTCGTGCCTTTCAGTGAAAGCTGCCAGCTTTCCGGATAAACCAGTTTGACTTCCACCCCCTTTGCCTGGGGGTGCCCCGTCGAATCAAACCCTGTCATGACGGGCGCAACAGAAGACTCGATGCCAGCAATACGGATACTGCCGACACTCTGCCCGAAAAGGCCCCCTTCTGCCTGTGCAAAAACCGCATCAACAAGATTCCTGTTTTCCGCCCGGCCTCCCACGCTGTATGCCAGGTCAACCAGCCTGTCCTGGTAAATAATACGCAGCACCCTGCGCACGAGATAAACCGGACGATCCCCACCGGTAGAGAAGGACTCATCAAACTGGATGGCAGGCTGCCCGTCAACAAAACGATCCTGTATGGAAGACAGGTTTTTTTGATGCGCATCCCCCCATATCTTTTTGATATAGGCATGCCGGGTTTTCCTGTCCTTTGCCCCCTTGACCGGAAAGATATCGCCCATGCCGCGGCTATCCATCAGATATACCTTCATCTCCAGGCTCTCCAGCACCTCCTTCCCTGGAAAATTCAGGCTCAGTATCTCGTCTTTGTCACGGCTATCCGATGGCTGCCCGCGCAGGGGATAACTCATCCGCATCTGCAATCCCTTCGCCAGGGGATTACCTGTTGTATCCAGCCACGTCACCGGCTCCTGCGCAAAAACCACTGACGACATCAAACCACCTGCCAGCAACAATGCGCGCACTAAAAAAACTTTCATCCGCATCTTTTTTCCACCTGTTCCTCTATCTGCTCCTGCGCTTTTTCATCATTTATGGCGTAATATCCACAAACCGCAGGCTGTCAAAATACGGCTGGCACACAGGGGTCATCATGTTCTCCATGAGCACATCCACTCCTGCCTTTTTCTCCATCACGCTACCTGCAGTGCAGGTAAGCACCACCATCCGTCCCTTTTCATACACATACAGCATCTTCATACGGAGATAGACATCGTCTTTTGAACCGGAAGGCAGGCTCACCAGTTCAATCATGGCCGCAGGACGCCCGCTTGGCACCACAGTGTCTGCGACAAAAACCAGCTTTGTGTGAGGGCGTGAATCAATCGTCCGTTTCCACATGACATAGCGTGCCTCCTGTGGTTCGGCATTTGCCACCGGAAGCATGAATCTCGCCTCATTCTCATCAAAAGCATTCACCTGAAGCATCAGCATTTCCACACTCGCTTCATTTCTCCGGGTAAATTCCACGAGTATATTCTTATCGTCACCATGTCCTCTTTTCCAGCCTTCTTCAGGAAAATTCACCTGCACATGAACGCCAAGTGCCCTCGGTTCACCCGCGCTGTCATACACGTTTCCCGGTATCGTCGCCGCACAGCCTGCCAACCCTAAAACCGCCAGCAGCAAAATCCCTGCCCGTCCCATTATCATCACTTTCTCCCCTTACTTTTCCCTGACCCCCAGGTGACGCGCCAGTTCTTCCATGTCCGTTTCCCTGCGGTACGTATTTTTCACCCGTTTTGATTTCAGCAGGTACAGTGTCCAGATTGTCGGGTATACCAGCCCTTTTATCAGCTCTCCCGTCACATTCTGGAAGATCACGACAGCAAATTCCCCGCCAAAGACAACGTAAAGCGCAACCATCCCTACCGCATCCATCCCGGCGCATGCGACCCACATCGCAATAATCGCAAAGCGCACCGAGCGCCACACATGCTGCCGGTAAAGCCGGTACGCCGCCAGGAAAAAGAGCAGACAGCTGATGACTACCAGCGTGAGCACGATCGTCGTATACGTTTCCCATACCGGATTGCCTGCCAGCCCCATATTGTGCTCGGTGACGACCACATCCCGGTAATACCCGTACAACGTCCGCACAGGACTTAAAAGCGCCATGGAAAGCACCAGAAAGGCCAACCATCCGCCGACCCCTTTCAGTTCCGTTTTCTCTGCCATCGTTTCTGAGCCTGCCCCCTTATTCCTTTACCCCCAGGTACTGCGCCAGTTCCTCCTTGTCACTTTCCCTGCGATAGGTATTTTTCACCCTGACCGAACGCAGCAGATAAAGCGTCCATACCGTCGGGTAGATAAACTGCCTGACGCCGTCCTTATCGGTGGAAAGCACACTGGCAACCCCGGCCCATCCCCCGAAAATCAGCCCGACAAGAAGAAGAAAAACCGTCGCAAGAAAGCCGCCCACCCACAAACAGATGATCGCTAAACGCACCGAACGCCACACATGCCGGCTGTTCAATCGCCAGGCGCCATAGACATAAAACCCGCAGGCGGCCAAATTAATCACCAGCATCAAAATGGCGGCGGCATGCCACTCAGTCGTCCCACGGAAAAAAGAATAAAGCGAATAGATCGGGCTTAAGATGCCCATCGAGATAACCAGAAAAGCCAGCCAGCCGCCGACCCCCTGCAATATCTCCCCTTTCGCTGCAGGCGTTTCTCCCGCTGTTTTTTCAGACATCATCTTCCTCCTTTTTATCCCTGAAAAATAAACAGGCATCATCCAGGCTCCTCGTGCGCGAAAAAGGCGGCAGGCTCTGCCAGATGCGCCGTCCGTATCCCTTCGAGATCAGGCGCGTATCGCAAATCATCAGCACCCCCCGGTCTGTCTCGTCACGTATCAGCCTGCCTGAGCCCTGCTTGAGATTCATGATCGCTTCGGGCAACTGATAATCCATGAAGCCGTTTCCCCCCTCCTTTTCCAGCACCGAAATCCTTGCGGCCAACACCGGATCATCCGGCGGTGCAAACGGCAGCTTGTCCACCACCACCAGAGAAAGCGCCTCACCGCGTACATCCACCCCTTCCCAGAAACTCTGGCTGCCTACCAGCACCCCGTTGCCCGCATCCCGAAAACGTTCCAGCAGATCCGTCCTGCTGGATTCCCCCTGCACAAAAAGCGGAAAAAGCCAGCCCCGCGCCGCAAACTCTGCTTTCAGGCGTGCGGAAATCCTGTCCACGGCGCGCAACGTCGTACACAGTACAAAGGTTTTGCCGCCTGCCGCCTCAATCAGCGGCAGGATCGCATCGACCACCGCATCCGAAAAGGCAGGCGCATTGGGCTGCGGCATATTGTCCGGTACATATAAAAGCCCCTGTGTCCCGTAGTCAAAAGGACTCGGCCAGGTCTGCGAACGCACAGTTTCCAGCCCGAGCTGCGAGGCAAAATAATTGAAATTTTCCCGGATGGCCAGCGTGGCTGATGTGAATATCCAGGCGCGCGGCGGCCCTTCCTCCCGCTGGCGGGTAAAAATCGTTGCGATCGACAATGGCGTCTTGTGCAACTGGAGCGAATTGCCAAACGCCTCCACCCACAACACATGCTCCCCGTCACCCTCCCCCTTGGCTTCATCAAACCATGTCCTGAACTGGACAGCCAGTTGCTGTGCCCGGTTACGGCACAGTGCCAGCATCTCGGTCCGCTCGGCCTGCGTGTCCAGCACATCCACCAGCTTGCCGATCTCTGCCGCCAGATCAGCCACCCGCTCAAACAACGGATTTTCCGTTGATACCTGGTTGATTGCCAGCTTGAGATAATCCTCGGAAAAAGACAGCCGCAGATCACGTGCCGACTTTTCCACCGCAGATACGAGCTTGCCCCAGTCTGCCGCATCCCGCGCGTGCGCCAGCCCTTCCACCAGCGTCTCGCGGGTGAGGTCAAACACATGCGATGTCGATACCAGCTCACCAAAGAAAAGCGTCGCCGTATCGGGCAACTGGTGCGCCTCGTCAAAAATCACCGTATTGGCCGTTGGCAACAGCTCGGCCACACCGGAATCCTTCAGCGCAATATCCGCAAAAAAGAGATGGTGGTTCACCACCACCACATCCGCCTGCTGGGCATTGGCCCGCGCCTTCATCACGAAGCAATCCTGGTAATACGCACATTCCGCGCCGGGGCAATTGTCCCGCGTGGAGGTCACCATATTCCACACCATCGCATTTTCCGGCACCTCGGCAAGCTCGGCCTTGTCCCCTGTCTTTGTCGCCTTGGCAAATCGCGCAATCGAGCGCAGGTACCCCGCATCCGCACGCGACGTCAGGCGCCCCTGGTCCAGCGTGCGCTCCAGGTGCAGATGGCACACATAATTGGCCCGCCCTTTCAACAGCGCAATTGTCACCGGCGCATTCAATGCCTTCCTGACCATCGGCATATCTTTCAGGAAAAGCTGGTCCTGCAGGTTTTTTGTCCCGGTAGAGATAATCACCTTGCCGCCCCAGAGCAGCGCGGGTACCAGATAGGCAAAGGTCTTTCCCGTTCCTGTGCCGGCTTCGGCCACCAGTGTCTCCCCTTTTTCAATCGCCGCGGCAATGGCCTGCGACATCTCCACCTGCAGCGGCCGCATGCGGTACCCCTCAATCGTCTCCGCAAAAGGCCCCGCCGGATCAAAAAACCGGGCAACCGCCGCATCATGCTTTCCCGGTTCACGAGCAGCATCGGCATCAGGTGGCAATGTAGAAGTGGCGGTGTCTGTCAAGGTAAAGCCGTCATCATAAAAAAACAGTATCTAATTAATATTATATGATTCAAATTTGAAATGCTGTATAAAAAAACAGGGTTTTATTATAATTATAGGGGTTAAAAATACCTTTATGAAAGGATATCAAATGTCAGATTGGCAACTAAAACAAGCAACAGAAGCTCTCTTTAAAGTTCTTGAATCTCAAGAAGGAATGATTCCTAAAAATCCTACAGGTTTTGGCGCAGCAAAATTTTGTACTGATTTCATTGATGCGTATGTTCTTTGGCTTAAAAATAAAAAAGATTAAAAAAAAATTTCTATAATTTCCATTTAGATTTTATCGGGCAAGTTAAAGCGCCCCATAAAATTCTCTCATATGCAACTTCAATTTTGCAGAGAACATTATTGTCTTTTTTCAAAGTCAACTCCAACTCTCTACATAATCTCAAAACCCGCTACACTGACACCTTCAGCAAACACACCTGCACACATCCCATGTCAATCGAATTCCTCATCACCGCCTTCATCATCGTGATCACCCCCGGCGGCGGCGTCATTTATACCCTTGGCGCAGGACTGTCGCGCGGCCCCAAGGCCGGCATACCTATGCCGCCATCGGCTGCACCCTCGGTATCATCCCCCACCTGATGGCCGTCCTTTTCGGGCTGACAGCCATTCTGCACGCCAGCGCCGTTGTCTTTAACATCATCAAGTACGCCGGTATCGTGTACCTGCTCTACATGGCATGGCAGTTTCTTCGTGAAAAAGGCACCCTCGCTCTCGAAACAACAGCACAGAAAAAGACATCCGGCCTGAAAATCATCCGCGACGCCATCCTGGTCAATATCCTCAACCCCAAGCTGTCGATCTTCTTTCTGGCCTTTTTGCCGCAGTTCATCGATCCCAAAGACACCACGCCGCTCGTGACCATGACCATCCTCTCTGTCACCTTCATGCTCATGACACAGGTGGTATTCATCGTATACGGCGTCTTTGCGGGGCTCATGCGTGAAAACGTCATCAATCGCCCCGTCATCATGAAATGGATGCGCAGGAGCTTTGCTGCCGCTTTCGGGCTTTTGGCCGCCAGGCTTGCCTGGGCACAAAGATAAAGAAGGGGTGTCTTGCATGATGTCTACAGGTACAATAGAGACATCTTGCGGGTGACGGAGGTGAAAGCAGTGCAGCCTTACCTGCCATCGTCAGGATGTCTGTCATAAATTCAGGGAGCATGAGGAAAACAAATGAAATACCAAAAGGCAGGAGAAGGCACCGTCGTTGATGCGGTCCAGTGGTTCAAGGAAGGAGATCACCCCGAAGTGGTCAAGATACTGGTTACACCGGAAGGCACTGTCAGGGAAGATTCGATTATTTATGCCGCCTGGGAATATGCCATCGGCGACATGGTCACCCTGGTATACGCCATTGAAACAGAGGAAGAAGGACTGCTGCCGGTCTCGCCGGGGGATTACATTATCACCAGCGCGCCAGGAGAACACCTGCTTTGCAAGCCGGATGTATTTGAGAGTACCTACAAGCCGGTCGCATTTTAGGACACCTCAGGCCGCTTCACCCGGCCTGTCACGAAAACACACCGAAAAATAAATCATCCCGATGAAACTCGTCTCCTGGAATGTAAACGGCCTTCGCGCCGCACTGGGCAAAGGCTTTCTTGATACCGTCGCCCGGCTCGATGCCGACATCATCTGCCTGCAGGAAACCAAGATGCAGCAGGGACAGGCCATCATCGATCTGCCGGACTATGAAGAGTACTGGAACAGCGCGGTAACAAAAGGCTACTCCGGCACCGCCATCTTCACCCGCAAAAAGCCCCTCGCCGCCACCTACGGCATCGGCATGGCCGAACACGATAACGAAGGCAGGGTAATCACGCTGGAATTTGGCACCTTTTACCTCGTAAATGTCTACACCCCCAATTCACAGCAGGGGCTTGCACGGCTCGATTACCGCATGCGCTGGGAAAATGAATTTCGCCGCTACCTGCAGAGTCTGGACAGGGAAAAGCCTGTCATCCTCTGCGGCGACCTTAATGTTGCCCATGAAGAGATCGACCTCAAAAACCCGAAGTCCAACCGAAAAAACGCCGGCTTCACCGATGAAGAACGCGCGAAAATGACCGAACTGCTTGCTGCGGGCTTTACCGATACCTTCCGTGCCCTGCACCCCGATGCCCGCGATGCCTATACTTGGTGGAGCTTTCGCAGCAATGCCCGCGCCAATAATGTCGGGTGGCGGATCGATTACTTCGTTGTATCTGACCGCCTGATGAAGGATGTCACCGCCGCCACGATTCACCCCGACATTACCGGCAGCGACCACTGCCCCGTCGAACTCCACATCCGCATCACCCCCTAAGCATCACCCGCGACAGACTCTCTTTTCTCCCCGGCAGCTTCAGGCTGCCAGGTATTCGCGTCTCTTTTTCACAACCTTTTTACCACGAATTAACCATTTATGGCTTAAAACAATTGACTAACGGTTCGTTTATGGTTAATATATAGCCATAAACGAACCGAACGAGGCTGAAGGCCTGATGGAGACAACATGCGATACGACAAACCTGCCTGGTCTGATCCGGTCATCTGGGGGCCGCCCCCCCGGCAGTCGGCTGACCCCAAAAATGAAGAGGCCCAATCGGAAGAACGCCTGAAAAGGCTCACCCGGATCAATGCCACGCACCTGAGGAACGCTATTTCCCGAAATGATGAGGCCGCGCTTGAAGTCGCCAGTCACATCGGCCGCTATATCAGCGACATCATGATCGTCGACATCATTCGCGCATCGATCAGGGGAGACCGCTATGGCATGCACGAACTGGTCCGCAAAATGACGGAAGAATCCATTGGCTTCATCGCCGAGCAAAAAGCACAGGACCAGATCGAAAGATACAGCGCATAGCACAGCTGACAAGACAAAGGAAAACGATGAACGCCGATTTTTACAAGAGTCCGTGGTTTCTGACACTGGCCGGCATCACCCTCTGGGCCTGCGGCTACATCACGGCTGATGACAACCGTATCGAACGCGAAAACCAGGCTGGCATCAGCATAAGAACCGGACAGCCGGTGAACCGGTACGCCGGATGCCGTCCTTATGGCTGGCAGGAAGTGGCCGAAAACCATCACAGCCGGTAATACTTTCGGCCAGCGCAGACCGCACACACTGCCTTGGCCCGTTACCCCTGAAGTGTGCAGGTGTAAAGTGCGCTCCCCGGGGTCCCCATGAAGCCCCATAGCGGGAGATTTGCCATCCCGGTATGCCTGGTTTGAGGTTGCCAGGCATACCGGGGGCTTTTTTCCTTATTGAGCTTGCCGTTTTATAATTAGATTATTTGCTTACTGTTGGAGGAATATATGCAGCGCCTATGTATCGATCTGCAAAACTGTTATGGAATCAAATCTCTCAAAAAAGAGTTTGACTTTACACGCAACAAAGCAAATGTTATTTATGCGCAAAATGGCGCTATGAAATCTTCGCTTGCCAAGACCTTTAAGGATTTTTCTGAAGGATTATTATCGGCAGATCGTATCTACACAGCGAGGGTAACCTCTAGAGAAATTCTAGACGAAAATGGCAATGAAATTCCTGCTGAAAATATATTTGTTATAGAACCTTATATTCCAAAATACGAATCTAATAGAATTTCCACATTATTAGTTAATCAAAGACTAAAAGCAGAATATGACGAAATTTTAAAATCTATAGAAAAAAGAAAAGATGAGTTAATTAAAGAACTCCGCAAAGACTCCGGATTGAAAAACAAAATTGAAGAATCAATTTCAAAAGATATTGCACGAGTAGAAGATAAGCTTTACATAGCATTAGGACGAGTCGAAAAAGAAATTCACGACGAATCGTTAACAATTTTATCTGATGTTTTATATTCAAAAATATTTACCCCACAAATTGAAACTTTTTTACAAAGAAAAGATGTAATTGAGCAATTAAAGAAATATACCGAGACTTATGATCAATTATTAAGTAAATCTACCTTTTTCAAAAAAGGCATCTTCAATCATTATCATGCCAGTTCGATTGCAGAAATTTTAAAAAATCATGGTTTTTTCAAAGCTGATCACTCATTATATTTAAATAAAAGCACAACAAAAAAAGAAGTTTTAGATGAAAATGAGTTAGAAAACATTATTAAAGAAGAAAAAGAAAATATTCTTAATGATCCAGCATTAATAAAATGCTTTGAAGAAATTGGAAAGCAAATGGATAAAAATGCTGCATTGAGGGAATTTAGAGAGTATTTATTAAGCAAGCCTGAAATAATAATAGAATTAAAAAACATTGATTTATTTAAAGAAAATTTATGGAAAGCATATCTCGTAAAGCATAAAAATTTATATGAAGCATTAATGACTGAGTATAATGCAGGCAAGGCCCGTATTGACGAAATTACTAGACAAGCAAGCCTTGAAGCCACTAAATGGCAGGAAGTTTTATACATATTTAACGAAAGATTTTCCGTTCCATTTAAAGTTTCAATTGAAAATCAAGAAGATGTCATATTAAAAAATATTACTCCTAATATAAAGTTTGAGTTTACGGAAATGGATGAAAATACCATACCGGTACCTGTAGATCGAGATGATTTGATTGACGTTTTAAGCAATGGCGAGAAAAGAGCTTTATACATATTAAATATAATATTTGAAATCGAGGCAAGAAAATCAGCTAATATAAAAACTTTATTTGTAATTGATGATGTGGCCGATTCATTTGACTATAAAAATAAATATGCAATTGTAGAATATTTACATGATATTTTAAATGAAGGTGACTTTTATCAACTAATCCTGACACATAATTATGATTTTTATAGAACCATAAGTAGCAGGTTAGAGCTTAATGGAACCAGATACCATGCGGTCAAAGATGAGAATGGAATAAAATTAGAACAAGAAACAATGTATCAAAATCCATTTAATTCATGGAAAACAAAATTCCATGATTTGAACAATTCTCACAATCTCATTGCTATGATACCCTTTGTGAGAAATCTTGCAGAATTTTGCGGAAACAGCTTAGTGGAAAACAAGCTTACATCACTTTTGCATATCAAAAGTGATACAGATACTATTACAATTAAAGAACTTTTGGAAAATTTTAGAGAAATTCTAAGCGACAATTTAAATTGTCCAAACGAAAGATTAGATTCAACTGTTAAGCAAATTATTTACGAAGCTGCGGAAAAACTAATTCTCGAACCATCAGAAGGAATAGAACTTGATAAAAAAATAGCGCTGTCAATTGCTATAAGATTAAAGACTGAAGAATTCTTGATTAATAAAATAAATGATTTAAATTTTATTAATAATATAAATAGCAACCAAACAGGAAAGCTCATAAGAAAATATAAAAAATTATATATGACTAATATTAATGAAAAAAATAATATGAAAATCATTGAAAGAGTAAATTTGATGACACCAGAAAACATACACATTAATTCTTTCATGTATGAACCGATCATTTAAAACAATTGTATAGAGATATTGGCACACTGAACTAAACAAATATGTACTTTTTTTATTCTTCTCGCAGTAAATGTTTTTAGCGCTTCAACGTTCCTGCTCTTTGTACAGATTTTCCGTTGTGCGCTTAAAGATGATTTGCGGATATCTTTGATCTTTTCCAGATAGGCAATCTTGCGGCCTCTCTCAGGGCTTTATCCCCATTGTCGATCGACCGCTTATGGCTTTGGCCGTTCAGTCCTTTTGCCTGATGAAAAATTTCTTATACATAATCCGCATAGGCGAAAAAACGATCATCCGCTGTCCCAATGTATTCACTCCAGCTGTCTTCCGACTGGATGCTTGCCTCAGCGACACGAATCGTTGTATTGCCGAATTTCTCTTCAAATGTAATCGAATCATCATGCCTTTTCTGGACAGTGATACTGACCGTATCCATACAGCCGCAACCGCCATAAAATACTTCCCCGGTATACTTGTTACCTTCAATAAACTGACACATTTTCTTTCTCCTTTCCCTCCGGGCCGAAACCTTCAGAGGGCATAAAGCATTTTTCAGCAAGCGTGAAAAGCCCCCTGGAACGGATGGGCCTTTCACGCCGTCAGACATTACGCCACGTCGTAGATACGGATTTCCGGATCAGCCGTCAGGTAAGGGGCCAGCCCCTTTACCACATCCGCATTGAACATCTCCGAGCCGAGATAGGCATTTGCATTGGCAGTGGTATCAAAGCCGTGCAGTACCTGGACATCCTCATCGCGGATCAGCAGTTCCTTGGATTTGGCACCCGTGATCTGTGTCAGGAAGGGCTGCTTGTATTCGTTGTATACCCCTGCGGTAGCCGGACGGTTTTCGTTTGCGATTTTGAGAGTGATTTCAAGATAAGCCATGGTGTTTCTCCTTGTTGGTTTTTCAAAGTTTCCAGCTCAAGTGCTGTTGCATCCACTATAGAAAACCACCGGGCAAAAGAGAAATTGTCTTTTCACATGCGATTTATTCACACCATCTATCAATGCTCCCTGTCCTTATTCGTTTCATCGATGAATACGCGAAACCGTACAATAAAAACCCATCCACGGAAAAAACATCATGCGAACACGCACCCTCTTTTTATCTCTCTTGCTTGTCATTTGTGCGGGTATTCTTCCCGCCAGTCACGCGAAAGCTTTCGACGCGTGGACGACACAATTTGAGACCACCTTCACTGCCTCCTGCGAAGTCGGCAATGTACGTTTTGCCTACCCGGCACAATTCATCCTGTCAGAAACCACGAAAGGCGTTTGCCTGGAGACAAAAGCCATCTCCGGACAAATCAGCACCGGATCGTCCCGCTGGAAAACAAAAGAAGCGGCAACCGAGCTGCTGATCACGCGCCAGGGCGGAAAAAAAATCAATGAATTCACGGTTAACAGCCATACCGTATACGCCTCGACAAGCCTGCAGGGAAACCAGCGCTGCCGGACCTATCTCATTGTGCTGAAAAACAGCGACAGCGACACCCTGTACCTCCAGTTCCGGTGGCAGGCCCAAAACCCGATTGACTATACCCCCATGCTGGACCGCCTTGTCGCTTCAATGCAAGGAGAATCCCCATTGGCCTCATCGGGGCTCAAGTGGCATAATCAGCATTTCACCGCCCGGAAAACAAACTATGTCACTCCATCCCACCGTCGTATTTGACCTTGGCAATGTCCTCATCCGCTGGAACCCGCGCAATCTTTACCGCAGGCTTTTTGGTGATGATGAAAACGCCATGGAAACCTTTCTCACCGAAGTATGCCCTCCAGCCTGGAACGAAGAACAGGATCGGGGCCGTACCTGGGCAGAAGCCATAAAAGAAGCCATTGGCCGCCACCCCTCACAGGAAGCCTTCATTCGCGCTTACGACGAAAGATGGGAAGAAACCATCCTTGGCCCCATTGAGGGTACCGTCGATATTCTCAGGGAACTGAAAGAAAAAGACGTCAGGATTTTAGCCCTGACCAACTGGTCGGCTGAAAAATTTCCTGTCGCGCACCGTATGTTCGACTTTCTGCACTGGTTTGAAGGCATCCTCGTGTCCGGGGAAGAGCGGCTCATCAAGCCTGACCCGGCGATTTTCCGCCTGATGATCTCGCGTTATACGCTTGATCCGGCCCGTACCATTTTCATTGACGATTCCATGCCCAACATCACATCCGCCAGCCAGGCGGGATTTCAGGCATTGCATTTCACCGACCCCGACAGGCTGCGCAAGGAACTTCTCGCCTTCGGCCTTCCTCTCAGCCAGCCCTGAACCCCCTGCCCTGCTCGTAAAGGACTTTCCCATGAGCACAGAAGTAACCGCTTCCCCCTTGAATGACGATTTCACCAGCGCCATCAATAACAAGACCGGGGAAGCCAACGCCTTTCTTTCCCTGTCCGGCAATGAAACGCCGGAAATTGTGGTCGGAAAAATCCGTGACGCCGTGGACAGGCTGCTGTCAGAAAACCATGATCCGGAAAATTTAAGGGAATATGCCCTCCAGCTCGGCTGCCTGTGGGGCATGATGGTAGCGCGCCGGTACCAGTGACAATGGCAATACCTCGATTTCGGGGATGAGGTACAGGGCATTTACCTTGTCTCACCCCAGGCGCTCTACTGCTGTCCGCCACTCTATTTCCTGGACCGGATTCTCTCTGGGGGAAACACCGGGCTGGATGGCAAAAACGATAACACCGTCATGCTGCTCTTTAACATGCTCGACGGCATTGAAAACCAGGTGCCACCACAGAAATACCCGGTCGTTGCCTGAGCCTTCCTGTCAGGGCAATTAAAACTCTTCCCAATCCTCTTCGTTGTCAGTTGACGCTTTCGGTACCGCACCCTTGGGCGCCGCTTCCGGTTTCGGCAACGCCGCTGCCTTTTTCACCAGCGACGCCGCCGCAGGCTTTTTGCCCGCTACGGCTTTGGGCTTTGTCCCGCCTGCCCCGGTAATATGATCCTGCCCTGTCTTGAAGACGCTCACCACATTCACCAGGTTTTGCGCCTGGTTCTGCAGGCTCTCGGCTGCTGCCGCTGATTGTTCTACAAGTGCCGCATTCTGCTGGGAGGCCGTGTCCATCTGGGTTACTGCCTGGTTGACCTGTTCGATGCCACGCACCTGTTCCTGGGTGGCTTCGGTGATTTCGTTCATGATGTCGTTGACCTGACGGATGCTGTCGACGATTTCCTGGGTGGTCGCTGTGGATTCCTTGACCAGGGCACTGCCGGTGCTGACTTTTTCGACGGAGTCATCTATCAGTGTCTTGATTTCACGTGCCGCTGAGGCGCTTCTCTGGGCAAGGCTCCTGACTTCGGTGGCGACAACGGCAAATCCACGGCCCTGCTCTCCTGCGCGGGCAGCCTCTACTGCTGCATTTAAGGCCAGGATGTTGGTCTGGAAGGCGATGCCATCAATGACGCTGATGATGTCGACGATTTTTCTGGCAGAGGAGTCGATGATGCCCATGGTTTCATCTACTCGCGCAGAGGCTTCTCCGCCCTTGACCGCGATGTCTGTGGCAGAGCCCGCCAGTTGGTTGGCCTGGCGGGCGTTGTCGCCGTTCTGGCGAACGGTGGAGGTGAGTTCTTCCATGGAGGCTGCGGTTTCCTGCAGGGATTGGGCCTGGTCTTCTGTCCGGCTGGAAAGGTCCTGGTTGCCGGAGGCGATTTCTGCGGAGGCGGTGGCGATCGCATCTGCGCTCATCCGCACCTGGGATACGGTCTGCAGCAGGCTTTCGTTCATGCCTTTCAAGGCGTGCATGAGTTGCCCTGTCTCGTCCTTGCCGGTAACCTCGATCCGGCTGGTCAGGTCGCCTCCTGCCACCCGCTCCGCCAGTGACACCGCCTCACGCAATGGACGGGTGATGCCTGCCGTCAAACGCCAGGCGATGAGCAATCCCAATATGGCAGCAACTACCATGATAGCGCTCATTGTCAGCTGGCTTTCCTTGTAAATCCTGACAATATTGTCAGACGCCCGCTGGGTTATCTCTACCTCGATTTCCTTGTACCGTTCCACCCTGCCCAGATAAGCATCCCTTACCGGAATAAAGCGCTTGTCGGCCAGTTCGATGGCTGCTTCCTGGTTGCCTGCCTCGTACAGTTCCAGCATCTCATCAACGATCTTGATATATTCCTCATGAAGCGCCTCTGCTTCCGCATATACCGCATCTTCTTCCGGCTCGCCTTCAACGGCATCCATGGATTCCATCAGGACATCCACTTTCTTCATGGGGGCATCCATCTGCTTTTTATAGTATGCATAATTGGACTGGTTGGCGGCTCTCGTCGCCGCATAAGCGTAGATAGCATGCTTTTCAACATTTTCCTTCCACTCACGGCCCTCCCGTTCCCACGCAATGGTCTGGTCGATACGCTTGGACGATGTCATGATGTCTTTCATCTCCCACAGGCCGGTACCCCCCAGGACAAGCATCAGAAAAAGCACTGCAATAAATCCGCTGATAAGACGCACACCAATTTTCATTCTTCTGCCTTTTCAAAAATAAATGTTCTGCAAAAAAGGAATAGCAAAACCGGAACGAAGAGGGATACCCGGTTACCAGAAACGAAAAAGACAACACCAAAAAAGCGGGGTTGCCACAACCAGGTCGGTCAGGGGTGTACAGGGAAAGCCGCCGCCGTTACTCAATCAATGCCGTGCTTTTAGCCACCTTTCCATCAAAAAGATGCCTCAAGGAAACCCATTAAGCTACATTTAACAATAATTTGAAAAAAAAGGAAACTATTTTCCCGGATATTTCTGTATTTTTGTTGTGTTCCGGAAAACAGGGTGATATTCAGCGCGTGGCTTCGGTGAGAGCCTGCTGGCGGGCTGCACGTTTTTGCTTCTTGTGTTCGTACATATTGAAATCCGCTTCCTCGATCAGTTCGGTAAACGTCGTGCTGTTGCCTTGCGGATAATAGGCAAAACCATAACTGATACTCATCCGGTAGGATTTTGCGTTCGCTTTCCGGATCGCTTCCAGGCGGTCCTTCACCGCATCAATCTGGCTTTCAAAGCCGTTGATATCCTCGCCTTCGGCCAGGACAATCATTTCATCCCCGCCATAGCGGATGCTCTTGTAGCGTTTTCCGACGACATCATGCACGGCCTGTGCCACGGACTGGATGTAAAAGTCTCCTTCCTGGTGGCCATACTCGTCATTGACCATCTTGAGATTATCGATATCAATAAAACAGATGCCGATCGACACCTGTCGGGTGGCATCCTGCTCGAAAAGATAATTCAGAAGCTCCATGCCGGCGCGCCGGTTCAGCATGTTGGTCATCCCATCAAAGGTAGCCATCTGCTTGACCGTCGTGATGTCCGACAGCCCGATCAGGTATAGCTCCCTGTCACCGGACTGAACCGTCTTGGCGGAAAGCATGACAACCCTATCCGGGCAAATCCCCACTTCCAGATTGGAAAACTCCTTCTCGCCGCGTATCCGTTCCAGCAGACGCACCGGGAGATCCGGATCATCCACGCCAGGCATAATATCGGCAAAAGACGTCGCCTCAGACAGCTCGATCCCCAGCCACTCGCGGATCAGCTGGATGGCCATCGCATTGTATTTCACCGCCTTTAAGCTTTCCCCGTCAAAAAGGATCGTAATCGACGGCGAGGTTTCAAAGAGCTGGTTCAGGTACTTCTCATTTTTCCGGATATTTTCAAAGCCTTCCCGGATTTCCTTCTGGGCGGGCTTAAACACGATTCGCCACTCGAAAATCAGCACCACCAGCGCGACGAAAAGAATGGACAACTCCAGTATCTGGAGCATGAGCAGCTTGAAATTGGATTCCTCGTCATACTGGAAGACTATCCGGTTCATGTAATCCAGAAAATGAATTTCATTGGCGCGAATCGTTCTCACATATGGCAGCAATGCCTCTGACCCCGCCCGCTCCCGGGAAAGGGCAATGATCATTTCTGCGGAATGGATCATGGCCTCATAATGCGGCTCCATCTTTCCATAAAGCGCATTCACCGCCGCACTGTTATCTCCCGGCAGCTTCAGTTCCCTGCTGCCATAATGCAACGCCTTATGGGTCTTTTCCCATATTTCCTTGGCACTTTCCAGCTCAGCAGCATACACCATGCGCTCCGCCCCGGTTTGCGCCTTCACCACGCCAAACGCTGATTTGGTGATCTTCTGGCTCAGCATCCGCTGCCGGCCGGACAGATTCACCACGCGTGCGTCGCTCTTCATATTCATGATGGTGAGTTGGATGATCACCTGGCTGACGAAAAGCAGCGACGCGGTTACCAGCAGCGCTGCCGCATATCGCTTGTTGATGTATTTGAAACCTTCCTCGGTTTCAGGCTTGGGATCCTTGAGCACCTCCTCCTCACTGCTCATGCTGTTGCCGTTGGATTAACAATAGCGTTTATATACTTATGGTGATAATTTAACCACAATTATTTCCACAAAGAAATATTTTCTATCCTGAAAACCCTGATTTTTTATACAGAATGGCAATATATTTATTTCCGGCCTGTATTTTACCTGCCGACAGCGGGCGAAAAACGGAAAGCCCCCTTTGGAACAGGGTTTTTCTCGCATCATCCTATTGATAAGCTTGTCCATGGAAAATGACCGGGACAGCACATGCCGCAATGGATAAAAACGGGAGTAGCACTGGCAGCAGAAAAAACCGCGTTGCGTTACCGGTTGATGCCGTGGATGAAGATAGGCTTTTCTCTCTCTTCCTCGCGCCGGTACTGCGTCAGGATCGAATCCAGCGAAACCGCGTCCAGTTCCTGCTGTATCCGGTTTGAGACACTGCCCCACACCGAACGGGTATCACACACGAGCTGGCGCGGACAGTCATTGGATTTGTTGCCAAAGCATACGGCAAATTCGACCCCGTCATCAAAAAGCGTCACCATCCGCCCCAGGCTGATCCGGGAAAGCGGCATCGCCAGGTGGATACCGCCTTTTGCCCCTATGGTACTTGCTGTAATGTCATGCTGGCGCAGGACAGTATGGATATTTTCCACCGTACGCTGGGCAATACCGGCTTTCTCGGACAACGCAGGAATAGGCAATGGCCCCTCGGCCAGGGCCAGCTCAAAAATCACTCGGATCGCATACCGTGTATTGGCAGAAAGTCGCATCGTCATCCGGAAAAAACAGGCCCGGGGATTCGGGCGTAACTTTCATTTTAAGGCAATATACCGGTCCTCACAGGAAAAATCATGAAACGCTATTTCAGAAAAATGCGGGGCACCCCGGGAAAATACACCCGCAAGCCGCTTTCCGACATCTTCTGGGCCTGGCTTGGCGCCTTTGCCGGCATTTACGCCATCTGGCAACTCAACCATCTCATGGGCATCCAGAAAAACGACAATCTTTTCCTGATCGGCTCTTTCGGCGCCACCGCCGTTTTGCTTTATGCCGCACCCGAAGCGCCCCTCTCCCAGCCGCGCAACCTTATCGGTGGGCACGTTATTTCTGCGTTCACAGGAGTTGCCGCCATTATGCTCTTCCCCGAAAACCAGCCCCTGGCGGCAGCACTGGCTGTCTCGGTTGCCATTGCCCTCATGATGGCAACGCACACTACCCACCCCCCGGGCGGCGCCACCGCCTTAATCGCCGTTATCGGCGGTCCGTCCATCCGCGAACTGGGCTTTGGCTATGCCCTTTCCCCTGTCCTTGTGGGGGTACTGATCATGCTGGCCATTGCCCTCTTGGTCAACAACCTCTCATCAGCCGAAAACCGCCATTACCCGCGGCACTGGCTGTAGGCTCAGCCCTTCGCCGGATTGTGCCTCACAGAGTCAAACAATGATATAGTAACCCTCTGCCGGAAAGAAGCTTCATCGTTTCCGGCAAGGCAAGCGATCGGGAAACGGAAACCGGTGCAAATCCGGTACAGACGCGCTGCCGTAAGCGGGGTAATCCGTCCGGTATTCACTGGCAGGGGCCTGTTGACACAAGGATGCCATTTGTGAAAAACCAATGTGTTGCAAAGGGCAAGGCGCAGCGGGAAAGACGAGCGCAGGCGTAGTCGACCTACGTCAAGCTTGGATTTCTCGCTGCAACACCGCCATTGGTGACACAGTGGTTTTGCAGCTGGTTTCTTTGTGCCAACAGGTCCCATAGTCGGGAAGGATGCCGGACAGTTGTTGCAGTACCCGTAAGTCGGAAGACGTCCCGAACGTGAATTGTTGAAACCGCGCGAACCGGAAATCGGCATGCCACCATCCACGCCCTTATGAGAGGCGGGATGGCTGCACGTTTACGCCTTTGGGCGCAGGCAGTTTTCCTCTGGCAGCTTTGCCATGGGAGGGTTTTACCGGAATTATTCCGCTGAAAACCGGGCTTGCTTGCCACCTCAGGGCGGCCATTTGCGCGTGTGTTGATCACTGTAACAACTGGAGATAACATGCGTACACACACCCTGGGTTTTCCCCGGATCGGTGAAAACCGTGAACAGAAAACCCTCATTGAAAATTACTGGAAATCCACCCTTACCCTGCCGGAACTGGTTGATGGAGGGAAAAAACAGCGCCTGAGAAACTGGGCCATCCAGAAAGAAGCCGGCATCCAGATCCTGCCTGTTGGCGATTTTTCCAGCTATGACCACATCCTCGACATGGCACTCATGCTGGGCGTTGTTCCGCCGCGCTTTGCAGGCGATGCGCCCGGCGTCAACCGCATGTTCAGGATGGCACGCGGCGAAGACGGGGCAAACGCCGTCACCCCTCTCGAGATGACCAAGTGGTTCGATACCAACTATCACTACCTCGTCCCCGAACTGGAAGCCCCCACCGTCTTCAAACCGGATGTTTCGCCACTCCTGGCCCAGATCGATGAAGCCATTGCTGCGGGTTATACCCCCAAAGCCGTCATCCCGGGCCCGCTCTCTTTCCTGTGGCTGTCCAAGACCACGGACGGCAGCGACAAGTGGCAATTCCTCCATGCCCTGACCGAAGCCTATATCAGCATCCTGGCCGAACTCAGCACCCGCTGCTCGTACATCCAGATCGATGAGCCCATCTTCGCCCTTGATCTGCCCGAGGACATCCGGGCCAGCTTCCCCGACGTCTATTCCAGGCTGCGCAGTGCAACGAAAGCCGTTCTCATTCTTGCCAGCTATTTCGCCGGATTTGATGACAACCTGGTCACGGCGATTACCCTGCCGGTTGACGTGCTCCACCTGGATCTGGCACGCGCGCCGCAGGACCTTGACCGCGCACTCAAACTCATTGCTGACGGCAAGGCCACCAAAGACATTTCGCTGTCGCTGGGCCTCGTCAACGGGCGCAACGTCTGGAAGGTCAATGCAGAACACGCCATTGCCGAAGCGAAAAAAGCCGTTGCCGCCCTGGGCAGGAACCGGGTCTGGATTGGCAGCTCCTGCTCACTTTTACACAGCCCGGTTGACCTTGATGCCGAGAAAAACCTCCCGGCAGAGGTAAAAGAATGGCTGGCTTTCGCCAAACAGAAATGTGCGGAAATCCGTCTCATTGCCGAAACCGTGGATGACTCCCCCTCGGAATGGGCTGTTACCGAACTGGAAAAAAACCGCCAGGCACAGATTTCCCGTGAAAAAAGCCCGCTGTTGCACGACCCCGCTGTCGAAAAACGCGTCGCGGCTGTCGATCAGGCCATGCTGCACCGGTCCAAAGCCTATTCTGATCGGATCGAGAGCCAGCGCGTATCCATCGGGCTGGATATCCTGCCCACCACCACCATCGGTTCCTTCCCGCAAACCCCGGCGATTCGCGGCGCCCGCAGCCAGTTCAAAAACGGCAAGATCAGCGAAAGCGACTATCAGGCAGCCATGAAACAAGCGATTGAAGAAACCATCCGCGAACAGGAAAAGCTTGGCCTGGACGTGCTGGTTCACGGAGAAGCCGAACGCAATGACATGGTGGAATATTTCGGCGAGCAACTGGCCGGCTTTGCCTTTACCGCCAACGGCTGGGTACAAAGCTACGGCACCCGCTGCGTGAAGCCGCCCATTCTTTATGGCGATGTGTCCCGTCCGCGTCCAATGACCGTGGAATGGATCACCTACGCCCAGTCACTCACCGACAAGCCCGTCAAGGGAATGCTCACCGGCCCGGTCACCATTGCCTGCTGGAGCTTCGTGCGCGACGATATCCCCCAGGAAACCGTCTTGAAACAGCTGGCGCTTGCTGTGCGTGATGAAGTCGTCGATCTGGAAAAAGCAGGCATCAAGGTCATCCAGGTGGACGAACCGGCGCTTCGCGAAGGCCTGCCGCTTCGCAAGGCCCACCAGGATGAATACCTGCGCTATGCCGTCGAGGCATTCCGGCTGGCAACCAGCGGGGTGCAGGACCAGACCCAGATCCACACGCACATGTGCTACTGCGACTACCACCAGATCATCGACCCTATCGCCGATATGGACGCCGATGTCATCAGCCTGGAAGCCAGCAGAAGCGGCATGGAACTCCTGGACGTCTTTGCCGACAATGCCTATCCCAATGAGGCAGGCCCTGGCGTCTACGACATCCACAGCCCGCGCGTGCCATCAGCAGAAGAAATCGAAAGCCTGCTGAAAAAAGCCGTGGAAACCATGCCTGTTGAGCGGATATGGGTCAACCCGGATTGCGGACTCAAGACCCGCAACTGGGAAGAAACCCGCGCGTCACTTGCCAACATGGTCAAGGCCGCCGAAAAAGTGCGCCAGATCTGCAAGACAGGCGGCGCATAACATCGCAGCACCCGAAAAAACGGCAGCCCGTCACAGGCTGCCGTTTTTTTAATCGGGCGGCGGCTATCGATCGATTCCATCAGTTGATAAACTGATACGCCTTTTACTGATGACGTGCCGGAAAACTTTTACCCGGAAAAAACCTCTTCAAAAACAGCGTTTGCCCCTACCTTCTACACCCGCATGAACAAAGGCTTTCCGACGCGCCATGATAAACATTGGACAAATGTTCTTAAGGGGTTGGCTGCAGACGTATAGTGGTATAGCAACGCATTCACGACGAAACCATATCGCGCAAAGCGCAATACCCAATACGATACAATCGAGAGGAGATACCATGAAACAAAATCTTTTGGGCAGTCCGGATTACAACATCTGGGAGGATGAGACTCCGGCGGCCAGAGCATTACGGGAAAACCTTCCCTGGCATTTATCCACTGAAGAAAAGGCAAGACAACCCGTACCCCCCCCTTCCCCTGCCCGAGATACCCGCTGCCCCGTCACTCCCGGGTACCGATAGCACCATAAACGACATTAGCAACATGGTCGAAGACGCGGCACAAAACAGCTTTTATCAGCGTCAGGAAAAAAAGCGCATAGACGATTTCTTCAACAACCGCGCCACACCTTCTGTAACACGTGACCCGTCAGGAACACCCGATCTCCCAGGCTGGCAAAAAAACGTGCGACAACAGATGGGGAAAACAGAAGCCCCCCTGAAACAACATCAACCCCTTACGGCCAATCCGGCAGCCAACACCCCTGCCAGCACTTACCCGTACAATGACATGGGAAAGCTCGTTAAACCCTTAAGTGACAGGACTATCGACAATCTGGTTGAGCCCGCCGTGAAGACCATCAAAACAGCCGTCACAAACAAGGTACCCGTTTCCGCTGCAGAAGATGATCTGGTGAATCTCACAGGCGCTTTCAAAAACAGCGTCATCGAAGCCGCAAAAAACAAAAAGCCATTCATTGCCACGCCTGAAGCCGATCTCGTCAACACCACCGGCGTCATCAGGGACGGCATCACCGACTACCTCGACAACACCTACACCACCGGCAATCATGAGAAAGCGGTGGATGCCGTAAACAACGGAGAAGCACATGGACATCCAGAAGACTTTGAAAACCCCGACCCGGATACCCTAAACGGCCTCGAGAAAACATGGAGAGGTCTCAAACTCTCAGCAGCAGAAAACAAATACCTCCTCGACAAGGTCATTGATCCCGAAGGTAAATACCTTGACCACAAGGCAGAAAAAGCATGGATGAACCAGGAAAGAAAAGACATCGCTGCCATCAAAACCACCGATATCCCGGCACTCGGCGACATAGACTGGAAAAACCGCCCTGATCTGGGTATCAAAACCGCTGGTAAATGGCTCAGGGAATCATTTGCGGGAGAGCACCTACCTGGCCTTGCCATCGAATTGGCCAAAAACCCGGCTGGCCCTGTCGGCAACATCGCCATGGGCATCATGAGTGGCATCGCCTCCTTTAATGCCCGTTCCGATGAACTGATGCAAGCCCTCATACAGGGCGGTGGCGCTGGCGGCGCCGTCGAAAGCTGGAATTTTCTCATTGGCGAAGTCGCCAACACACTGCCAGCCTACCAGCGCGCAGGCCTCATCATGATGAATAACAATTTCAGCAATGAGTGGAAGGAGCGGATGTTCAAGGGGATGATGGAGGACTATGAGCAGAAGGATAATAATTCTATTAGGGATGTTTCAAAAGCTCATGAAAGTAAGAGTGAAAATCCCTCTATCAAATTACGTGAAGTAAAAGGCACAAATCACTGGGCAGAAAACGAGGAGGGGATTCTTATTGAAGTGGATCCTGATGAATATCACGAATACATGAAGGGATTAGAACTTGACCCTATCAACATAATTGATCCTGATAGCCGGCGACAAAAACCATAATGTCTGTTCCCCTCTTTTTTAATTCGGGATAAGCTTTGGCTTATGCCGAATTAAAAAGGGATATAAATGAAAAACCTCTTTAAGACATTGTTGCTCGTCATAAGCGGCTTTACCGCCACCCTCTCTATTGCCAATGATCTGCAAACCGCAGATATTCTCTATGAAAAAGAAAAAATCAGGGAAGCACTCGAAATCTATCTGAAGCCTGGAAACCGCGACAAAACACCTGTGCAGTTCCGTATATGGAACATTTATCTCAGCTCACCCGATTCAGAAAGATCGGTTGAATGGTTCAGTCAATCCGCAAAAGAAGGAAATGTATATGCCCAGTACCATCTCGGACTGATTTATACAAACGGCATCGGGGTAAAACAAGACTATAACAAGGCTTTGGCGCTATTCACCCAAACAGCAGAACGTGGTTATCCACCGGCACTAAATTCGATGGGCATTCTGTATGAAGAAGGATCAGGAGTAAAACAAAGCGACTATGAAGCTGCTCAGTGGTACTTGAAAGCCGCAAAAAAAAATCATGCCCGTTCCCAGTGTAACCTGGCAGGAATACTCACCTATAGTAAAACCATTGACAGGAATTACCGCAATGCCTATCTTCTCTTGCAAACATGTCTTCGACTCAAGCCAAATAACGAATGTTGCCTGAATCGCATGGCCGAACTCTACTCCAACGGGTGGGGTGTCAAAATGGATAACAAAAAAGCCATCGAGCTGCGCGAAAAAGCTGCAACAGTTGGCAGCGAGGTAGCCATGTATAACCTCGGGATTTATTACGATTACGGCATCGGCATCAAAAAAGACCCCCAGACCGCAATGGACTGGTACCTGAAAGCTGCTGCCAAAGATAATGCCAAGGCCATGCATCGGCTCTATGAAATTTACGAATACGGCAAACTGGGGCAAACCGTGGACAAGGCAACAGCAGCCGAATGGAAAGTGAAGGCAGAAAAAGCCATGAAGGAACAGGGACTTTCCCGCAATGAGTTGATGGACAGCTTCCGCCTGCTGATGGAAACTGATGAAAACTAAGACATGAAAAACCGGTTCAAGATCATTTTTATGACAGTGGGCTACCCGCCAAAACCGGCCCGAGCCGCCGCATAAAAACGACCCATCGCTTCCAGCACCTCATCAACGGTATGGTCTGCTGTCTGCATGGGAAATGAAAAGAGAGGATGGCCAAGCGCCATATTTGCCCTGACCGCCTTTTCCTTCCAGGCGGGCAATGTCGCCAAAAAAGCATCCACATCGTTTACGTCAACAGAAATGAAGCGTTGTCCTATCATGGCGGTGACACCAAATCCTGCTACAGACTGCCAGGGAATAAGCCCTGTGCTGAGCGCACCGCTGAAATCCCCGCTGATACCGGATGCGTTGATGACCATGAGCACCCTGGGATGCGCCAGCTGTACCAAGAGCAACACCAGGCAAAGTGAGAAAAATACCCCGCCGGCTATACCGATAATCCGGATAATTCCGGAGGTTTTTCCTGGCTGGAGCACACAGAATACAGAAGCCGCCACCAGAATAATGGCATACACAACCAGCTTGATCTGCTTCGATGATTTCTGCCTGACAACCAGTTCGTCCATGCCAATCCCCTCAGGCTCAGGAAGAAAAACGGCTATTCCTCCTCTGGCGCCTTCAACACGGCAAGACGCTGTTTTGCCAGCAAGTGGCCTTCCTCAGCCGCATTTTCATAGCACTGCATGGCGTAGCTCGGTCTTTTTTTCATCCCGCTACCGCGTTCTGCCATCAGCCCCATCATGTAATAAGCCTCGGCCCGCACGTTCGGGTCCTTGCCCATGAGTTTGCCAACCCCTCTCGGGTATTCGTATCCCGGCAGGTAAGCCTCACCAAAAAGATCAGGCCCGAAATTAAACATCCCCGGAGAACGCTTGTAAGTCGCCCTGTCAAAATAGCCGAGCGCCTTTTTATCATCCTGGGGGACTCCCTTGCCTTCGTAATACATCATCCCAAGCTGGAATGCCGCATGGTTGTCCCTGTTGTCAGCAGCCTCTTCAAGATGCGCCAGCGCCTTTTCCTTATCCGCCCTGACCCCTTTTCCCTCAAGATAAAACATCCCGAGACGGTAGTCTCCCCCGATATCCGAGCGGCCCGTATCCGTCTTGCGGTAGTATTCAGCCGCTTTGGCATAATCGCGCCGGCTGCCTGAGCCCTCGTCATACAGCGCGCCCAGCAGCAGGTAACCTTCACTTTTGTCGGATGCAATCAGTTTCCTGGCCCACTTTTCTGTCCTGCCAGATCGCATTTTGTCCCCATGCCTTCCACGTACAGGACATAGGCCATATAACAGGCGGTTTCTTCTCCCTGTGATGCCGCCTTTTCATACCAGTAAAGCGCCTTTTTGTAATCGGGTTTGCCCTCAATGCCTGCCGCATAGACAAAGCCCAGCAGGAACTGATCTTCAGGATTGCCGGACTCCGCTTTCCTGATCATTTCCGGCAGGTCCTTGCGCATTTCGGACAATTCCTCAGCATTTCTTTCACTGGCCGACGAAGCGGATACCGGCATGGCACAGAAAAATGACAGCAACAGCACCGCTATTCCTGCCGCCATCGCAATAATCCCTTTCTTTTCTCCCGCTTTGACACGCATTGTATTTCCCTCTGCCCTCATCCGTTATCCTGTTGAAAAATCGAGATTAACCTTTTCCAGCAGTTCCCGCAATGCCGCGCGTGACGCCGCATCCAGCTTTTCAAACGCCCGGTTCATGAAGCCGTAGTTGCCCGGTAAAAGCGAAAACAGCAGTTCCCTGCCCTTTTCCGTTATCCGCACGATCGTCGCACGGCGGTCGGTCTCATGCGGCATACGTGACACAATCCCGTCCTTTTCCATATACCCGATCAGCCGCAGGGTATTTTTCATCGCAATCCCCATCTCCCGCGTCAGATCGGCCGGTGTCATTTCGCCATTGCCGCTGCGTTCAAGCAGAATCAGCAACTGGAAGCGGGCCTGCGACAGCCCGAATTTCGCCAGGTGCCGGTCCTGCTGGCGCAACAGTTCACTGGCTGTTTTGGCCAGCAGCAGGTAGGTCACCACCGTATCCGGCTCCATCTCGGGAACCCGTGACGCCAGGCGCGCCATCATCTCTACCGTGGGCAGATTATCAAGAAAGAACATATTTGATTGACTCCATTGGTTACCATGGTTATTATATGTGCTTACCATGGTAACAATCAAGGCAAATAGCATTTGCAAAACAAAATGAAGGATCGGCACACCCTGGCTTTCCCGCTGTCATGGCGGATAATACGCAGCCCGCAGGTGTGAATCATTTCCGGAAAAATCAATCATGTGGATAGTCAGATACGCACTCAGAAGGCCATACTCCGTTGCGGCAATGGCGCTGATCATCCTCATTGCCGGCATCATCAGCTACCTGCGCCTGCCCGTTGACGTGCTTCCCAATGTCGACATCCCCTCTGTCAAGATCGTCTGGAACTACAAGGGCTTGAACGCCAACGAGATGGCCGCCAAGATCACCTCCTGGAGCGAGATCGCCGTTATCAACAACGTCGACAATGTCCAGGAAGTCACCTCCCAGACCCTAAGCGGCATTTCCGTTATCCGGGTGGCCTTCCAGCCCGATGTCGATATTCCCAAGTCGCTCGCGCAGATCACGGCAATCACCCAGACCATCATGAAGCGCATGCCGCGCGGGATCACGCCACCCAATATTTTGCAGTACAACCAGTCGCGCACCCCCATCATGCAGCTGGTGCTTTCCTCAAACACCCTGCCCGACTCCAGGCTTGCCGATTTCGCCCGCATGCAGCTTCGCAGCATGGTGCAAAGCATCCCCGGCGTGCTGCTGACGCTTCCCTATGGCGCGGTCAACCGCCAGATCATGGTCGATCTGAAGCCCGATGCCGCCCATGTGCACGGCATCACTGCCGCTGAAGTCACCGAAGCTGTCGACAACCAGAACACCACCCTGCCCTCAGGGTCACTCCGCGAAAATGAAAAAGACCTCCAGATCACCTTGAATACCAGCCCCGATTCCGTCGAGGCTTTCGGGATGATGCCGGTACGCGCAAAAGACGGGCGCACCGTCCTCTTGCGGGATGTGGCCGATGTGCGTGACGGTGTACCCATGAAGACCAACGTGGCACGCGTCAATGGTGAAAACGCGGTCATCGTCTCGCTGATCCGCATCGGCAATGCCTCCACCATCAGCATCATCAAACAATTGCAGGAACGCCTGCCGGAAATCCGGCAGGCAGCCCCCGAAGGCATGACCATCACCCCCATCTTTGACCAGTCTGTTTTCGTCAGCGGCGCCATGACCCACATTGAAAGCGAGATTTTCATCGTCGCCTCACTCGTCGCCCTTGTCGTCATGTTTTTCCTCGGCTCCTGGCGCGCCACCCTGATCGTCCTCACCTCGATCCCGCTGTCGCTTTTGGCCGCGCTCGTCATGCTCCGCATCACCGGCCACACCCTGAACCTCATCAGCCTGGGCGGGCTGGCACTGGCCATTGGTATCCTCGTTGACAATGCGCTTGTCGAAATCGAAAACATCACCCGCAATATCGGGCTGGGACTGGAACCGCGCGAAGCCGCGCTGGAAAGCGCGCGCCAGGTCGCCTTCCCCGAACTCATTTCCACACTTTCCACCTGCCTCGTCTTTTCACCCATCTTCCTGTTGAGTGGCGTGGCCGGCTTTATCTTCCGCCCGATGGCCATCGTCGTCATTGCCTCGCTGGCCATGTCGTACCTGCTTTCGCGCACTGTCGTGCCGGTACTGGCCATGCTGCTCATGAAACCGGCCAGCAGTGAAAAAACCGCACACGGGCGCCTGGCACGCATCCACCACCACATCGAACACGGGCTGGATGGTATTCAGGCCCTTGTCGGCAGGCTGCTTGGCGTTATCCAGCGCGCATGGTTCATCGCTGTTATCGGCATGCTCATCGTCATCGCCGGGGGCGCCTTTACCCTCATGACACTCGGGCGCGATTTCTTTCCCAAAACCGATGCCGGGCTCATGCGCTTTTACATCCGCGTGGCACCCGGCACCCGCATTGAAAACACCAGCGACATTTATGCCAGTATCCAGGGCGACATCCGCAACATCATTCCCGAAAACGAGATTGACACTATCGTCGAAAACATCGGCGTGCCTGAAGCCGCCAATCTCGGCTGGGTCGACAGCTATGCCGTAGGCAGCTACGATGGCGAACTCCAGATACAGCTAGCAAAAAACCATCACCCCAGCGCCGGGTATGAAAAGGCCATCCGCGCCATGCTCCAGGAAAAATACCCTGATGTTGTCATGTTTTCACAGCCAGCCGACACCACCAACCTCACGCTCGCCGGGGCAACGCCCACCGCGCTGGATATCCGCATTGCCGGGCGCGATACCGCGGGCAACCGCATCCTGGCTGCCGAACTCGTCGACAAACTGAAAGATGTCAAAGGCGCCGTGGATATCGGCATCCAGCAGGTATTCAACCAGCCCGAATACTATGTCGCCATCGACCGCGCCCGCGCCATCCAGCTCGGGGTCAACATGAGCGAAGCCCAGTCTGTCCTCCTGGCTGCGCTGGGTTCAGCCGGCTCAGTCAACGAAAACTTCTGGGTCGACCCCGTCAGCGGCTTTTCCTACACCGTGCAGGTACAGGCCCCCGTGCAGCGCATGGACACCATCGATATCCTGACCAATCTCAGGGTACCGGCCCAGCGTGCTGAAACCGGCACCGTGCCGCTGGCATCCATCGCCTCGGTTACCCCGCGCCTTGTCTCCGCCTCTGTCGGGCGTGTGACCCTCATGCCCATGATCAATGTGCTCGTCAACACGGAAGACACCGATATCGGCACTGTCTACAAAGCAGTTGAAAAAGGCATTGCCGAACTCAAGCCGCGCTTGAAGCCCGGCAACAGCATGCGTATCCTCGGACAGGCCGACTCCATGATGCACGCCTACGGCGATCTTTTCTTCGGCTTTGCCCTGGCACTTTTCTTCATCTACATCATCATGCTCTTTAATTTCGCCTCGTGGGTCCTGCCCGTCATTGCCCTGGCAGGCGCGCCCATCGCGCTTTCCGGCGCGGCCTTTGCCCTGGCGCTTACCGGCACCACCCTTTCCGTTCCGGCACTCATGGGCTTTATCATGGTCATGGGCGTCTCCACCGCCAACAGCGTACTGGTTACCACCTTTGCCCGCGATCAGTGGCTCGCCGGCATGGATGCCATCGAAGCGGCAAGAAGCGCAGCAACCACCCGATTACGCCCGGTGCTCATGACAGCCATCACCATGATCGTCGGCGTCGTTCCCATGGCGCTGGCTGCCGGACAGGGGGGTGAGCAAAACGCACCGCTGGCCCGCGCCGTGATCGGCGGCCTGCTGTTGGGCACCTGTGCATCGCTTATACTGGTACCCACCCTCTTTGGCATCGTCATGCGCCACGTACGCCGCCCGGCCCCTGACAACAGACTGGAGACACCCCAACATGAGTAACAGACGAAAAACCGGCATCCTGGCCCTTGTAGCCGGCCTCCTGCTCGGCGCCGGCACCCTCTGGTATGTCTTTTATGGCGAAGGCCGCATCCAGGCTGCCGTGCCACCCGAAGCCACGCGCTCCATCCAGCGGGTCACCATCATCCACCCGGCCTCGCTGGCGCGTACCGCCCCACTCATCTACAACATCCGCGTCGAACCTATCGAACAGGCATCCGTCTTCGCCCGCGCCAATGGCTTTGTCGAAGAACGCCTGGTTGACATCGGCGACGATGTCAAAGCGGGACAGCTCCTGGCGCGCCTGTCATCCCCCGAACTGGAAGAAGGCATCAAGCAGGTCAAGGCAGACATCAACCGCCAGAAAGCCATCGTCAATCTCGCCAAAAAAATGCTTGCGCGCGCCGAAGCCCTTATCGACATCGGCGCTGTCTCGAAGACCGAATACGATGAGCGTGACGCCGAAAACCAGGTCGCCATTGCCACCCTGGCCACACTACGGGCAAAACGGGAGCAGCTGGAAAACGAATATGCCTACACCCGCATCACCGCCCCCTTTGACGGACGTATCACCGTGCGTAACATTGACAAGGGTGACAGGATCAGTAGCTCGGACACCACTGCGCTTTTCCGGATCGTGCGCGACGACACCCTGCGCATCATCGTCGATGTGCCGCAGACCCAGATCTACGCCATTGACGCCACCGGCGAAGCAACACTCACCCTGCCAGAAATGCCTGACAAGGCTTTTGCGCTTACCTACGACCGCACCTCGCACGAAGTCGACCCCAGCCTTGGCACCATGCGCATGGAATACCTGCTGGACAACCGCGAACACCGCCTGCCCGCCGGCATAGCCGGTGAAATCCGCATTGCCCCGGCAAAAGACTCCACAACACTCACCGTTCCCGACAACACCATCCGCACGCACGATGGCAAGACTGCCGTCATGGTGCTCGATGAACAAAACCGGGCCGTACTGAAAAACATCGTCACCGGCCGCTATACCAGTACCGTGGTCGAAGTCGCCTCGGGCCTGTCTGCCACAGACCGTGTTATCCTCAACCCCAATGCCCTGATCAAGCCGGGCGACACCGTCGACGTCGGCAAAAACGAAACCCCGCCGGAAAAACCATGACACCGCAACTGAAAAAAATCACCCATTCCTTCCTGCTGTCAGCAGCGCTCATCTTTGTGGGCATCGCATCGGCCTGGTGCAAAACACCCGAAATCGAAGCCGCCAAAAAAAACCGTAAAAGAAGCGCAAGCCAGCTTCGCCTCCCTTATCAGGCTGCCCGTCTACCATCGCATTGACGCCCTGTACCGCAAAGCAAAAAATACCGCCGCCGATACAGCAATCGACGAAGCTGAAGACGCGGCATCAGATGCGGGCGGGGTGGGCAACAAGGAAGAAGCCCATCAGGTTGCCGCCACCTTCGCCAATCAGGCCGCAAACGAATTGGTAGAGCGTGTGGAGCGCCGGATCAGCAGAATTCCTCCGCCTGATGCCGGCAGCAAACAATACGACATCACTTTCCGGCTGGTATACCCGCAAATCTACCGGGAAACACTCGATGCACAACTGCGTGCCCCGGAAAATATCGCCCGCTACCACGAACTGATCGCACCGGTACTGGCAACGCTTTCCCTTCTGCGTGACGTACTGCCCGCATTGGCAAAACACGATGCCGAACTCAAAGAAAAACAATTTCCGCGCACCGCCAAAGACTGGTCAGCACTGATCGACGAAACAGAAAAAAAACTGGTGGAGGGTAACGATGTCGAGACCACCCTGATCGTGATTGAATACGGCATCATGGAAGAAATGGCTGCTGGATTGAAGATTATGGGTGAGCTGTAGCACGACAGTCTTTCCCCTTATTTTTCCCAATCAGGAAAAAGTAGTAGAAAAAAACAGACATCCAGTGTTCAGAGAAACTTTTGCAGGGTGATGTGCTGAACAGCGAAAAAGGCGTTAGTCTCCCTGCGTCCAGCCGCTGCTGACTTTTTTCCAATGGCAGCGTAGCTGCCATGCCGTCCGCGAAGCGGGGGCATCTTCACACCGCAACGCGGTGTCACTTCTTCAAGAATCCGCGATTACGCCGCAGCCGGGACTGTAAGGAGTGACTGGAGCTTCGCAGACGGCTGTTTGAGCGCAGCGAGTTCCGGCTGCCGCCCCTGTCACGACGAGCAGTTCCGGGAATCCCGCCTTTGGCGGGACAAGGTGTTGCGGTGCCTTTTTTTGGTTACTTCTTTTGTGGCAAGACAAAAAAGTAACCTGCCGTGGGTCAGCCACCCACCGTATCAGCCCAATCTCGAGAGCCAATCTCATCGTAGCGTACCCAACATGCGCAGGATAAAAAAACAAAAACACGCCGCACCCACAGCTACTCTTTCCCTGGCAAGGCCCGCTGGGCATCCAGCCTGGCCTGAGCCGCCCGGTTCCCGCCTTCGGCCGCTTTCCGATACCATGAAAGTGCAATATCATTATCAGCCGCCACACCACCCCGGCCTTCCTTGATCATCCTGCCCAGGTGATACTGCGCCTCCGAGCGGCTTTCAAGCGCTGCCTTTCGGTAAGTCAGCTTCTCCACATCCTTGCCGGCGGCTTCGGTAAAAAGCGCCAGTGCCATAGCCTCATCTTTTTCCACCTGCTCGCCATTCTCGTACATGATCCCCAGCATGGTCAGCGCAGTCACATTGCCGTCTTCGGCTGCCTTGTGAAACCACTTGAGCGCCTTGTCCACATTTTTTTCGGTGACGGTTCCCCGGTAATACATCAGTGCCATAGCCAGCCGCCCGTTTTCCATATCCAGTTCGGCCGCCCGCCTGAACCAGTAATAGGCCTGGTAGCTGTCGTCGTCAACAATACCTTTGCGGTACATGTCGGAAAGCGCATAAGCCGCCTTGACATGATCCTGGAATGCCGAGCGCCTGACCCACAGAAAAGCCGCTTCATAATTGGCATCTACTCCCCTGCCATGCCAGTACATGGAAGAGAGACGGTATTGCGCATCCGGGTTATCGGCCTCGGCTGCCTTTCTGATGAACTCAAACGCCTCGGCATAACGACCGCTATCATACAGCGCCATCCCCTCCCGGAAATCATCAGCCAGCGCCACACCGCCCAAGCCCAGCCCCGCCATCCCGAAAAGCAGGACAATCACCTGCCTGCAAAAACCGGTCGTCACCCGGTGAAAAACCGGCCACCCCATCCCATATCGTTTCATGCCGCATTACCTTCCTGTGGAGCCTGCACCATCATCCATTGCCACGCCGACCCGACGTCTCTTTGCCCAAAAAAAGCTGACCATCTTTTTCCTGTCAGCTTTTCCTCTTTTCTCACGCCACTTTCACGGGAACAAATTCTACCCCGGTAATATTCACCGCTTCCAGCCTGTCTTTTACACTGCCTGAGACTACCAACCGGATCTCGGCTCCCGGCTCCACCGGGAAAAAATCCAGCCCGTTAATCTTTCTGGCCTCAAAAACCGGCTCAACCAGGACACCATCCACCATTTCCGACTTCCGCTTGTTCAACACCTTCGCCGCCTGCCTGAAAACGGGGATATGGTAAGGCCATGCCCGCCCTTCCCTGTCGATAACATCCACCTGGTACCAGCTCGCCTTTTCCGCGCCGCTCACCCCGGCAAGCAGCGTTTTCATCCGCTCGGACATCAGCGGCGGGTTGGCATTGTTTGTCAGGTAGTCATTGAGCCGCCTGGCATCCACAGCAAAATGAAAATCCGGCCCCATCTGCTGCAACTCAGACGTCCATTCACTACTGGCATAGGCAACCGGCTTTGTCAGCAGACGCTCATCCTGAGCAAAGTGAATGTAAAAATATGTTTTTCCATTATTTTCCATCAATTACAAGCAAAACCCATTAATTTTGCCGTTTCTTTTTCTGCCCTTCCAGACGCTTGGCTTTGCGCCACTCCCATGGGGGATACGGATAGATTTCCTGCCACAGCCCCCGGCGCGAGGCACGGGCATTACGCATTCTGATCCGCCAGCTGTCACAAAAATCCTCCTGGCAATACCGGTCATACACCCAGGCCATACCTGCATCAAGCATCACTTCCTGCAAGATACGGCCATCCGGCAATACCACAATCACCACTGTCCGCTTATACCTGTCCTTATACATCGGCGTCACCCCAACTGTGCGGTTAATCGCATGGGTGAAAGCCACCTGCCGCGCCTGCTTGCCCCAGTCCTGGTTGATTTCCGGCGAATCCACCCCGTAAAGCCGCAGTTTGTGGGAAACACCATCGTCCGTTCTGACCGTGATACTGTCCCCATCCGACACACGCACCACCATGCCGGTCCAGGCATGGGCCGCCGAAACGGTAAACAACAGCAACAGCGAAAAAAAATAAGGTTTCATCAATAGCTTTTATTTCGTTTGATTATAGGATGAAAAGACAGCACAGATAAAGCGATCCGCACCGGAAAAACAAGTGACACACCCGCGTAAAGGCAGGAAAAACCGGATATTGAGCCACATGCCCCCATTACGCCTTTCCCGGGCGAAAATCAGGTAAAAAACGCGATAGGCTATAATCTTCTGGTATGAATAAACAAAAAAGCAGTATTGCTGTCCAAAAGCAGGTCACCGGACAACCTTACACTATTCGCGTCCGGCTTTTTTATTCACCAATGGGGACGCTGCCCGCCACGCACAAGGCGCAAGCCGGATCGCTATCGGCAAGGGCAGAAAACAACAGGCCCAAGCACCGATGAATATCCGATTTTCACGCCAGTCACTGCGATTCATCCTGCCACTTCTGGTTGTGCTGGGCATTTTTGCCCTGGCCGCCTGGCCGCTTGTTGACAGCCTGACCCAGCGCTGGTTTGTCCGTGATGTCGAAGCCCGCTCCCAGCTCCTGGCCAATACCCTCGAAAAACCCCTGGCGGAATTTATCCCGCTTAACGAAAAAGCGAGGATAGGGCAACTGCTGGACAGTGCCATCAGGGATGAACGCCTCTTCGGCATTGCCATTTGCGACCCCAGCAACAAAATCCGGTACAAGACCTCATTTTACCTGGACAGCCTGGGCTGCCAGCCTCTGAAAAAACACAGCGAAAGCGGAGTGACCGCTTCGCTTCTCGACCTGCCGCAGGGTCCTGTGCATATTACCGAGCATTTGATCGAAAGCAACGAGGATGACACCCTGATCGGCAAACTCATCCTGGTTCAGGACATGAGTTTCATGCAAAACCGCAGTGCCAGCACGAAAATGTGGATCATCGCCACTTTTATCCTGCTGGGCGCCATCATCTCCGCAATCACTGTCGTCATTGCCCACCTGACCTGGCGCAGTTGGAACAAATCCATGAAACAGATGATCCGGGGAGAGCTCCGCGAAAACCCGGATGAGCCGCCGCCACCTGAATTTGAACATATCCTGGGTGAAATCCGTGCGCTGATGCGGGATGTCTCCATGGAACAGCGCGAAATTGAGGGACTGCCGCAAATATGGAACCCGGACCGCCTTCGCTCACTTTTGCATGACGAGCTATCCGGTGATGAAATCCTCGTGGTTTCCAACCGGGAACCCTACATCCACAACCAGGCCGGCGACAAAATCAATGTCCTGCGCCCGGCAAGCGGCCTTGTCACCGCGGTTGAGCCGGTCATGCGCGCCTGCTCCGGCACCTGGATCGCCCACGGCGCTGGCTCTGCCGACAGGCAAACCGTCGATGCCGAAGACCATGTGCGTGTCCCGCCGGAAAACCCCAGCTACACCTTGAGACGTGTCTGGCTGACCGAAGAGGAAGAACAGGGCTACTACTACGGCTTTGCCAACGAAGGCCTGTGGCCGCTTTGTCATATCGCCCACGTGCGCCCCATCTTCCGTGCCTCTGACTGGGAGCAGTATGTTGAAGTCAACCAGCGCTTTGCCAATGCCGTCATAAAGGAAGCGCGCACGGACAACCCGGTCATCCTGGTGCAGGATTACCATTTTGCGCTGTTGCCCCGCATGGTCAGCGAAGTCCTGCCCAAGGCAACCATCATCACCTTCTGGCATATCCCCTGGCCCAACCCGGAGTCCTTCGGCATCTGTCCCTGGCGTGAGGAAATCCTCGAAGGCCTTTTAGGCAGCACGATCCTGGGCTTTCACACGCCGTACCACTGCAAGAATTTCATCGAGACAGTCGACCGTTACCTGGAAACCCGGATTGAACATGAAGACTCGACCATCTCGTACAACAGCAAGCTGACCCAGATCAGGCCGTATCCCATCTCCATTGCCTGGCCCGACCCGGCAGAAGAAGCCGCCGAGCCGTCCATCCCTGAAGCGCGTCACAGCGTGCGGGAGCAATTCGGCATTGCAGACAATATCCTGCTCGGCGTGGGGGTGGACAGGCTGGATTACACCAAAGGCATCATCGAGCGTTTTGAAGCCATTGAACGCATGCTGGAGCTGCATCCTGATATGATCGGCCACTTCACCCTGCTCCAGATTGCAGCGCCCAGCCGCTCATCGCTGGATGAATACCAGTTTTTCGAGAGCCGTGTGCTTGAGCTGGCCAACCGGATCAATGAAAAATACGGCAACAACAGCTACACCCCTATCATCCTCAGAATAGAACATCACACCAATGATGATGTGCGCCGCATTTACCGGGCGGCCGACACCTGCCTCGTTACCAGCCTGCATGACGGCATGAACCTGGTGGCAAAAGAATTCATTGCCGAGCGCAGCGACGACCACGGCGTACTGATTCTTTCCCAGTTTACCGGGGCTGCGCGTGAGCTGCACGAAGCCCTGATCGTCAATCCGTACAATATCGAAATGAGTGCCCAGGCCCTGTACCGTGCCCTCATCATGCCCGAAGCGGAACAGCGCGACCGCATGAAAGCCATGCGCACCCAGATCAAGGAATACAATGTCTACCGCTGGGCTGGCCGGATGCTGGCCGATGCCGCCCGCCTGAGAAACCGCGAGCGCGTCCAGCAGCGCATCTACTCCTACAGCAGAAAATACCGCCATCGAGGATACCCCCTATGAACTCGATCTTTTCACAAAAAGGAAAAGAACAACTTGACAAAATCATTAAAAAAGGCGTCCTGTGCGCCTTTGACTTTGACGGCACCCTGGCCCCCATCGTCAGCCAACCTGATGATGCCCGTTTGCCTGACGCCATCGGGAAGCGCATGGCGACCCTGACGCAGCTCACCCCGGTCGCCATCCTCACCGGCCGCGCCATTGATGACATCACGCCGCGCCTGACCTTCACCCCGGCCTATCTCATCGGAAACCACGGGCTGGAAGGCATTCCCGGCTGGGAAAAATACAGCAGCATGTACCGCGATCTCTGCGCCAGATGGGACAGCACCCTGCGCGAGACCCTGCCCGGCTGGTCCGGCAATGACAGCGGTATCGACATCGAAAACAAGACCTACTCGTTAGCGGTCCATTACCGCCACGCAGCCGATCCGGACAAAACCGGAAAAGCCCTGTTGCCCTTCCTGAAAAAAGCCGCGCCGGACGCACTCATCGTGCCGGGAAAATACATGGTCAGCCTAGTGCCGCCGGATGCGCCAAACAAGGGGATTGCCTTGAATGAACTCATGACCATCAGCCAGGCCCCATCGGTGCTCTATGCCGGTGACGACATCACCGACGAGGATGTCTTTAAGCTCAAACGAAAAGACCTTGTCTCCATCCATGTGGAAAAAAGCCCGGCAAGCGCCGCCCCCTGGTATATCGAAACCCATGAAGACATGATAAAACTGCTTGATGACCTCATCAATCGTTTACAATCATTCAAGGCAACCCGGACAGGATAAACACATGAACAACCTTGCTCTCGGACTCATCGGCAATTCCAGGACCAATGCACTCATCGACAAAAATGCCTCCATCGTCTGGTGGTGCTACCCCTACTTTGACAGCGACCCGATCTGCAGCAGGCTCTTGACACCCGAAGTAAAAGACCGCGAAGCCGGTTTCATCGATGTGATTTGTGACAACCTGAAGCAATCCGACCAGAAATACGAGCGCAACACCGCTATCCTTTCCACCCACTTTGAAGACCACAACGGCAATCGCTTTGAAGTCATCGACTTTGCCCCGCGCTTCCAGATGCACGGGCGCCTTTTTGCCCCCTCCATGCTGGTGCGCATCATCCGCCGGATAGCCGGCAGGCCACGCATCACCATCCGTATCCGCCCTACCGTCAACTACGGCACAGAACAGGCCGAAGTCCGGGCTGGCGCCCATCACATCACTTACATGGGATCGCTCCAGGCCATGCGCATGACCACCGATGCCCCCGTTTCCACCATCCTGGCCGAGCAGCCCTTTTATCTCAATGACACCATCACCCTGCTGATGGGGTCGGATCAGACTGTGGACGGCGCCCCGCGTGAAGTCGGCCGCTCCTTTTTAGAGCGCACCCAGCGCTACTGGTACGCCTGGGTGAGAAACCTCGCCATTCCCTTTGAATGGCAGGAAGCCACCATCAGGGCTGCCATCACCCTGCGCCTGAACACCTTCGACGATACCGGGGCAATCATTGCCGCAGTCACCACCTCCATCCCCGAGGCGCCTGACAGCGGACGCAACTGGGATTACCGCTACTGCTGGCTGCGTGATGCCTACTTCGTTGTCTCTGCCTTGAATGCCCTGGGCGCCACCGGCACCATGCAGCGTTATCTCGATTACATTCTCAATATCATTGCCGACACACGTGATGCACCCATCCAGCCTGTCTATGGCATTCACCGTGATGCCGTGCTTGAAGAGCGCGAAGCGGTATGCCTCTCCGGCTACCGCAAGATGGGACCGGTTCGCGTTGGCAACCTGGCCTACCTCCAGATCCAGAACGATGTCTTTGGCTCAGCCGTGCTTGCCAGTACCCACGCCTTTTTTGACGGGCGGCTTGAGCGCCCTGCCGACACCCACATCTACAACGACCTGGAACGCCTGGGCGAACTGGCAATCCGCAACTACAACATGCCGGATGCCGGTATCTGGGAACTGAGGGGCACCAAGCGGGTGCATACCTTCTCTTCCGTCATGTGCTGGGCCGCCTGCGACCGTCTCGGCACCATCGCCAGACAGCTGGGGCTGGATGAGCGTGCCCGCTACTGGATAGATAATGCCCGCGAAATGCATGCAGAAATCTGCCGCCGGGCCTGGAATCCGGAGCTAAACAGTTTTGTCTCCACCTTCGGGGGAGACCGGCTGGATGCAAGCCTTCTGCTCATGGGCGAACTGCGCTTTTTGGAACCGGACGACCCGCGTTTTGCCGGCACCATTGCCGCCGTGGAAAAATTCCTGCGCCGGGGCAATTACCTCCTGCGTTACGACGAACAGGACGATTTCGGCATGCCAGAAACCGCCTTTGTCGTATGCACTTTCTGGTGGATACTGGCACTCACCTACATTGGCGAGACGGACCGTGCCCGCGAACTCTTTGAAAACATCCTCTCCAAGCGCAACCATCTCGGCCTGCTCTCGGAAGATGTCGACCCGCTCACCGGCGAACTCTGGGGCAATTTCCCCCAAACCTATAGCATGGTAGGAATCGTGCAGTGCGCGATTCGCTTATCCATTCCCTGGCACGATGCGTTCTGACGCGTTGCACCGGCAGCAGGTGCAAAATACAATGCGGCACACGAGAAACACCGCTAGGGGTGAGCAGTAGAGTGCAGGATGGGCACTAGCGAAGCGGTGCCCATGCCGGTGATAAACCAATGCGGCTATGAGATGGTGTTTGGATACGGGCGGCGGTGAAGCATTATCATCCGACGCGCCACCGGCAAAAGACAAAAACAGCACCCAGCACCCTCCTGTACCCCGCAATACCATCCCTCGCAGCACCAAAAAAACCACCCTTGACATATTGACAACACCACACCCTGTACCCGATAATTCATTAAATATGCGCCTGACGCACAAACCGGCTTTTTCCCCTGCCACAGGATGCAGAAAACCATCCGAAACACACCCTTTTTCCCCGCTTTTTTGAGGGGGAAAATTGACATAACCTTTTGACTTTAAAGAGAAAACATGGCACAATACCTTGAAGCAAGCAAGCAAGCAAGCAAGCAAGCAAGCAAGCAAGCAAGCAAGCAAGCAAGCAAGCAAGCAAGCAAGCAAGCAAGCAAGCAAGCAAGCAAGCAAGCAAGCAAGCAAGCAAGCAAGCAAGCAAAAGTCTGACCTGACCACTCCACGCGCTCCCCTCCGCACCCCCTTACCCGCTCGCAAATCAACCCTTGCCATCTTCATCGCCACTGCCATTGCCGCAAGTCCGGCCATGACGCACGCCGATACACTCACTTATACCGGTAATGCCAGTGACCTGAAGCTCATACCGGCATGGGTGCCAGGCATGTCCAACGATCTTTACCCCGGCACCCGGGCAAACCCTTCGGGTTCCGGCAATACCATCATCATCGACTATGATCCCGCCGCTACCGGTATGGCTAATCCCGGCTACGTCTCCGGCGGACTATCACAAACTGAGGCCTCCTGCAATACCGTTATCCTCCGTAATGGCAATGTCCGGTTCAATGTCAACGGCGGGGAGGTCTACTCCACCGGCACCGACAGCAGTACCGCAAACTACAATACCGTCATCATCAACGGCGGTAGTGTCAGTAGTGTCTACGGCGGGTATGCCAACTCCACCGGCGGCACAGGCAACGCTACCGCAAACTACAACACCGTCAACATTACCGGCGGCACCATTCGCAACACTGTCTACGGCGGGTATGCCCTCTCCAGCGGCGGCATCGGCACCGCTACCGCAAACTACAACACCGTCAACATTACCGGCGGCACCATTCGCAACACTGTCTACGGCGGGTATGCCCTCTCCAGCGGCGGCATCGGCACCGCTACCGCAAACTACAACACAGTGACCATCGGACAAAACGCCACTCTTGCCAACTCAACCCAACTCTGGGGCGGCAGCGGCTCTGGCGGCGGCGACAGCTTCACCGGCAACACCCTCAATATTGCCGGGCAGCATACGGTAGGCGGCATCTATAGCTTCGAGCACCTCAACATCACGCTGGCCGGTGACGGCGGGCATGTGAGCGCTACCAACATTTTCTTTGGCGGCACTACCGTGACCGTTGACAGCGTCAACCTCATGGGCGGCAGCTATGTCCCCGGCGCAGGTGAAACTGTCGTGCTGCTCGAAAGTGGTGGCGTCATTGGCGGCTCACTTGCCGGAGCACCCCAGACCGCCTCCGGTATGAAGGGTATGTCGCTTTTGTATGAGTGGGACAATATCGCCATTACCGGCGGCGGCAACAACCAGCTCACCGCCCGCGTTGCAGGCTACCGCTTCAACCCCCAAACCCACGCCCTGCTCTCAGGCCGCTCTGCCCAGGGCGCCTTGCTTACGCAGGGTGCTGATCTTGCCGCCGGACGCGGCATGGCTGCCATGAAGGCTTCTGCTGGTGCAGGCCATCGCGGCTTCATGGCCGTACAGGGTGGGTCTTCCCGTTACAGGACCGGCTCGGGCATTGATATGGACAGTTTTTCTTTTATGGCGGGTGCGGCATGGGGATCAAGGATCAACCCTGAGCTTGATCTCTCCCTTGGCGCTTTTGTGGAAATGGGCACCGGCAGCTACAACAGTTCCAACAGTTTTACGGGGATGGCTTCTGTGAGGGGCAGCGGGGATACTGACTTCATCGGCGCGGGGCTTTTGGGTTCGCTGACATGGGCCAATGGCTTTTATCTTGACGGGTCTTTCAGGGCGGGACGGGTGAAGTCTGATCTTTCGACGAATGTGGTTAATTACGGCCAGAACGCCTCCTATGACGACACCAGCTCCCTCTACCTTGGCGCCCATGCTGGCGTGGGTTATCGCTGGGAAATGACAAAGGCTGATTCGCTTGATGTGTATACCCGGTACCTCTGGACCTACACCGACAGCGATAGTGTGAAGGTACTCGGTGATAAATATCACTTCGACAGCACCAATTCTCACCGGTGGCGTACCGGCATGAAGTATGGTCATACTATCGGCAGCCTAACGCCTTATGCAGGCGTCGCGTATGAATTTGAGTTTGACGGCAAGGCGGGTGGTTCGGTACACGGCTACAACCTCAAGGAAACCGATATGGGGGGTTCCACCTTCATTGGCGAAGTGGGCCTTACCTGGGTACCGAAGGATGAGCCCAACATGAGCCTTGACCTGGCACTCGAAGGCTTTGCCGGAGAACGGGACGGGTTTATGGGGAATGTCAGGTTTAATTACCGGTTTTGATACCACGTTGTAGCGTGTGCCAAACGCAGTGCGGCGCACGATGAGCGCACGGCAAGAGCGGGCACTCTTCTTTTTGCCGGCTTGGGTTCGTGCGCTTCGCCACAGGCTCAGCACACGCTACTTCCCGCCAGGCCGCTTTTTCAAGGCAGTGTGCAGGATGGGCACCAGCGAAGCGGTGCCCATGCCGCCTGCACCGCAGGGGTATCTCACACCACGCAGTGGTGTCACTTCTCTACTGAAATCCGCGATTGCACTGTAGCCGGGGCGGGTACCCTGAAGGGGCAAGGGGTTGCGGTCCCTTTTTTGGTTACTTCTTTTGTGGCAAGACAAAAAAGTAACCTGACGTGGGTCAGCCACCCACCTTATGAGGATAAATAGAGGACTAATCTGATCGTAGACACGCCCACCCGCGCAGGGTAATAACAATAACGCGCTGCCGTCGCGTAACAACGCCCCCTCCCCCTTGCCATCCTCCCCCAACCCTCCTATCATTAAGAAATAGACAACAACCATCCGGAGGCTTTCATGGCTGACTGGAATCCTGACCAATACCTCAAGTTTGCCGATGAGCGCACCCAGCCCTCCATCGACCTGACATCCCGTATCCGCCTCCAGAAAAAACCGCACAAGATCCTGGATATCGGCTGCGGCCCGGGCAACAGCACCCATGTGCTTGCACAGCAATTCCCGCATGCCTGCATCATCGGCATCGACAGCTCGGAAAACATGATCCAGGTGGCAAAAAGCACCAGCATCGATCTGGATGCCGATCTTGACTTCATGATCTGCGATGCCGCAACCGGACTGCCAAGCCTGGAGACCAACTACGACATCGTTTTTTCCAATGCCGCCATCCAGTGGATACCCCGGCATGACGAATTGCTGAGAAACATGATGGGGCGCTTAAAACCCGGCGGCGTCATGGCGGTGCAGACACCGCTGCTGGAAAAACATCCCCTTCACCGCATCATCCGCAGCGTGGCCAACCAGGAAAAATACAAAGGCACTTTTTCGAGAAACATCCAGCGGAGAAACAATCTCTCGCCGCAGGAGTACGCCACTATCCTGAGTGATATCGCCGAGCGCTTTGATATCTGGGAAACGACTTACTACCACATCATGCCTTCCCATCGGGACATTATCGAATGGTTCCGCTCCACCCGGCTGCGTCCCTACCTGGCTGCGCTTTCGCCAGACAGGGTTCCCGAATTTGAAGCGGATCTCCTCGACGCTTTCACGCGGAACATGCCCGTACTGGAAAACGGCAAGATCCTCATGCCTTTCCCGCGCCTCTTTTTCACTGCCGTGAGATAACCTATTCTCCCATCACGCAAACACGCCCTTTTCCATAGGGGGGTGTGGCGTTTTTTTCTTTCCGCTTTTTGTATTCCGGCCTTTTTCAATCTGAAAAAAACCGCCCGCTTCCCTCGGGAAAGATAAAAGTTACGGGAAACACCTCAAGCACACACACACAAAATTGCCGCACCCCCTTGATTTTCACAAAAATTTTCCGTTATCATTCTTTAAGGCAATAAAAAATACAGCTTTCTGAATTTATTACCCAAGACACAAGCAAACGGAACCTGAACCATGAATGAAAGAAACCGCCTCTTGTTCACAGGCAGGGCCAGGCGATTCCCCCTGATGAAAATCGCCCTGGGCTTTCTGCTTCTCTTCATTTTCTGCGCATGGGCTTATGCCGCACCGCAGACTGATACATCCCCTTTTACCGAGACACTCAAGGCCCCGCCTGCTTTCGTCCCGGAATATATGGCAGAAAAAGACAATGCGGCTGCCATGTATTCAGATGGCATCTATGCGGTTTATGCCGCAGACAAGGCCAGCATCAGAGAAGGACAACCGGTATCGGTTACCGCCAGCCAGATCAGTGACAGCAACTGGTCGCTCGCTGTAGAAGCCGTGAACTCTCCTGTCAAGGAAGAACACGGCAATGAAGAAAGACATGAAAGCCTCGGCGGCATGGTCAAGGGAACCCTTCACTTTTAAGCGACTCTTCATCAATTTCCCCACACCGGCTGGCACAAGACATTGCATTTTTGATAAGATATCTGGCATACGCCGGATACCCGGCATTGAAGGTGCAAAAAAAACGGAAACATCTGTTATTCTGTCTGGTATATCAGCATCGCTGAGAGACAGGTTTATCACGCAGGCCAACATGCCATGAAGGTAACTGACCGGGGTCACATGCAAAAAACATCCGCCATGTGGAAAAGGCTGCCCGTTCTTTTTGCATGCCTGCTGCTTTCCCTCCCTGTCATGGCTGACGATCTGGCTGACGGAAAATCCCACCTCGAAAAGCGTGAATATGCCCCCGCTTTTGCTGCATTCCAGAAAAGCGCGGCGCAGGAAAACCCCGAAGCCGAATATTACCTGGGACTCTTTTACCGAAACGGTATCGCAACGGTTCAGGACAATGAAAAAGCCATGGCATCGTTCAAGGATGCTGCCGGACACGGCCACCTTCAGTCCCAATACATTCTCGGATACTCCTACCTCACCGGTGAAGGCGCTGAACAGGACTACTGGTCAGCAAAACACTGGTTTGAGAAAAGCGCAAACGCCGGATACCCGTTATCCATGGTCCAGCTTGCCTTCATGTATGACGATGGCGTGGGAATGAAGCCCGACCGCAAAAAAGCGCTTTACTGGTTTGAAAAAGCAGCCGCAGCAGAGCAACCCACCGCCATGCTGTATCTGGGTGTTTTTTACGAAACCGGAACCGCTGTCAAAAAAGACGAGGAAATCGCCTTTCACTGGTACAAAAAAAGCGCCGAGGCCGGTGAACCCCGCGCGCTGGTGCGCATGATCCAGATTTATGAAAACGGCGAGCTCGGCGAAAAGCCCGACAAGGCAAAAGCGCTAAAATGGAGTGAAAAAGCAGAAAACGCCCGCCCCGAACACATGAAACCCCTGATCGAATAACACAATAACAAAAACAACAGAACAACAAAGAGGCAAACTATGGAATATCGCACCCTGGCAGGAACCGATCTCAAACTCTCCGCCCTCACCTTTGGCGCCTGGGCTGCAGGCGGCTGGATGTGGGGTACAACCGAGAGAAAGGATGCGCTTCAAGCCATACGTGCCAGCTATGACAATGGCATCACTTCCATTGACACCGCCCCCATTTATGGACAGGGCAACAGCGAGGAAATCGTGGGGGAAGCGATCGCCGGCATACCGCGGGACAAAGTCCAGATCCTGACAAAATTCGGCCTGCGCTGGGATCTCGACAAGGGCAGGCTCTCCATGCGCAGCAAGGACCTCAAAGGCGAAAGCATCAATATCCATATCTATGCCGGAAAAGAAAGCATCATCAAGGAATGCGAAGACAGCTTGAGACGCCTGAAAACAGACTATATTGATCTCTACCAGCTTCACTGGCCGGATCCGACCACCCCTATTGCCGAATCCTTTGAGGCAGTCAACAGACTGATCGAACAGGGCAAGGTCCGCTATGCCGGTGTGTCCAACTACAATGCCGAGCAGATGGCTGAAGCGGAAAAAACCACCTTTATTGCCTCCAACCAGATTCCCTACAGCATGGTCAACCGCCGCATCGAAAAAGAAACCCTGCCTTACTGTATCAAGCACCACAAATCCATCCTGGCCTACAGCCCGCTTGAGCGCGGTCTTCTAACCGGTAAACTGAAGCCCGGCCATGAATTTGCCGAAGGCGACCACCGCGCCACCAACAGTTACTTTACCGATGACAGCATTGAGCGTACCAATGCTTTTCTGGCCAAGCTCAAACCCATGGCAGAAGCCAAGGACGCCACGCTTTCGCAGCTTGTCCTGCGCTGGACCATCGAACAGCCCGGCATCACGATTGCACTGGTGGGCGCCAGAAACGCCGAACAAGCCATCCAGAACGCGGCAGCCATCCATATAAAACTCACCCCGGAAGAAATCCAGTTCATCAACGACCTGATTCCCCCGGCATAAACAAAAAAACCGGCAGCCGGATAAAAAAGGGGCTTCATCAAAGCCCCTTTCTTGTCATGTCTTTTTGCCTTTTCAACTTGTGCGCAAAACGCATATTTTTGCTTTTTTGCCTTTGACAAAACGCATTTACTTCCATTTTGCATCACCCGGAAAACGCTTATGTGACGTGTATCATGAAAATACAACCTGTTCAGAAAAACTCATCCACCATAATGTCTATTACGCATTTTTTGTGTGTCTTAAGACTTCCGGACCGCTATTACTCGCAAGTAGTCCTGCTCAGGACTGCCGGGGCGGCTTTTTTGTTCGCTGCCACCTCTTCCCGGCAAAACGTTACATGGCGTTACAGAAAACCCGCAATTTCCTGAACCATGCCATACTTTTTTCAGGCAATATACACCAGACAGATCATCATCGCAGGACATCATGTATTTCACCCGGCACACGCTTCACCTGCCTACCCGATCGGCTTTCATGCTGCCCTCTGCTGTTCTTGCCCTTTTCCTCTTCAGCAGTGTTTTATCCCCCGCGCATGCCGAACCGGCTAAATCGCATACCGGCTTTTCCTATCATCTGGAAACACCGCCTGCCTTTACCCCGCAAACAGGCACAGAGGAAGATCAGCCTGACTGCACGGTACCAGACAATAACCGTACCCGCCCCATGGTGTGTTCCATCAGTGCCCGCCAAAACCCCACTCGCAGCGCTTCCATAAAAAACGGTTACCTGGACAATACAGATCTTGTCCCTATGCCGGGTCAGGACAACATCGGCCGGAAAATGGGTAAAACGCTGGCAGACCCGAAAAAAAGCGAGTACGACTGGGGCGTTGAAGTCGAGCTTCGGGATTCACCCGTGCTTGAAGACACGGGTAACGCGCAACGAAATGAGGGTAAAGGCGCCCTCATCAAGGGAAATATCCGCTTCTGACAAAAGCCTCCCCCCTGTTTCGGATGTGCCCATCATTCAAAATCACGCAATGCCCCCAATGGCGACAGATTATAACAAACGCGGTATTTCCTGCTTTTCACCAAAAAATGCCTGATGCGCACAAAATCGCTTGCTCATCCTCATCCTGAATGCCGAACCATCAATCTCCTGCCAGAAAATCCGCATAGCTTGAGTCCGCGCAAAAACAGCGAATACAACAAAAATCATAATAAGCCCCTGACACGTTATCCATACAAGGGCATACATGAATACGGGTACACACTCCTCGAAACGCTTACATGCCATCGCGCATCAGGTTCGCCGCAAGGGCAGGCTGGTTTTCCTTCCCCTGGTCTGTCTCGTCATTTTCCTTTCATCCCTCTTTCCTGCCCATGCCCTGGCCCGGGAAACCTCCCCTTTTGCCAACCACCTGGCTGTACCACCGCCTTTCAATCCTGAAGCGGAAAATACCGATACCCAGGCAGACGCCACAGCTGCGGACAATCAGCAGACACAACCCCTTGTGTCCCGCAGCGGGAAAGCCCCCGTCACAAAGGGGAAACCGGAAAAAGAACAACACCATATGAATCCGGATATCAATAACCTTCCCCCACCGGGAGCCGGCAGCCGGAAAATCAGCCAGGCCATTGCGGCATCAAAAAAAGATGACATGATCGAGAACGAATGGAAAATGGGGTTCGAGCTGCGCAGTTCCCCCGTGCTTGAAGAACATGGCAATGCCGAACGGCACGACAGCATTGGCGGCCTCGTCAAGGGGCATCTCAAATTCTGACGAAAAAAGCAGGCTGAAAAGCCTGCTTTTTTTATGCTCTCCCGGGTATTCCGGACAACAGCAAACGCCTTATGGCACCAAGGCGCTGTTCGGAAACTGTGCCGTAAATTCGCTGCCCACGCCGACCTGCGATTTGACCTGCAGCTCCCCCTTGTGCCGCATGAGCGCATGCCGCACAATCGCCAGCCCCAGTCCCGAGCCACGCTCTTTCCTGCTGCGCGTCTTATCCACCAGATAAAAGCGCTGGGTCAGACGCGGAATATGTTCCGCAGCAATGCCAATCCCGGTATCGGTCACCACAAAGTGCGGCCCTTTTTCCGTATTTTCCCACTTCAGGGCAACCTTCCCGCCCGGCGGGGTGTAGCGAACCGCATTCCTGACCAGATTCCACAGGGCGGTACGAATCTCGTCCTCGCTGCCATACATCGTTTCCGGCCCATCGGCCATATCCAGGCTGATATCATGGCGGCCATTCGATACCATATTGGCCTCGTCACATACCCCCTGGATCAGCTCATACATATTCACCGCCTCCCGGACCACCGGATTATCCGGCGACTCCAGCGCAGTGAGCTGCAACATGCTGTCCACCAGGCGCTGCATCCGCTCCCCCTGTTCACGCATCAGTTGCAGATGGGCTGTGCGGGTATCCTTGTCCATGTCCGGCTGCGCCTCGGCCACTTCTAAAAAGCCATTGATCACCGTTAAAGGTGTTCTGAGCTCATGCGAAGCATTCGCCACAAAATCGCGGCGCATCTTGGCAATATTTTCCTGCTCCGTCGTATCGTACGTGACGAAAATCTGACGGCGGTTTTCAAAGGGGATCACCTGCAAAACCAGCCGCCTGTCGTTGAGCGTCATCGGCAGCGGCTTATCGTACCGTCCCAGCACCAGGTAATTGATAAATTCCGGGTTGCGCACCAGATTGGTGATCCGCATCCCCCTGTCTTCTGTCTCGGACAATCCCAGGTGTTTTTCTGCTGCCGGATTGCACCATTCCAAAAACATCACATCATCTGCAATCACCACGCCAATGGGAAGCAGTGCCATCGCCTGCCTGAAGCGTACCAGCCACTCGGTCAGCTCGGCCTGGCTTTTTTCCTCATCGCGCTGCAGTTGCATCAGCCGGTCATAAATCGCCGCCCAGGCGCCCCAGCCGCCGGGAGACTCAGCACTATTCGGATTGTCCAGCCAGATATCCAGCCGGGAAAGAAAATACAGCTGCACAAAAACCATGGCCGTCATCAGGACAAAACCGGCCAGAAGGCCGATTACCGGGCCGTAGTAATACCAGAGCACACCGGCAACAATCCAGGTCAGCGCAAGCCTCAACGCGGCAGGAATCCAGAACATAACATGGGGATTCATGAAAAACCTTATGGAAACAAACAAAAAAGAAGCACACAGTATACCCGATGCACTGCCCTCAAGCGAGAAAAAACCATTCGGATTCCTGCCGGAAAAAACCGCTTTCAAGAACGAAACCGCCACTTTCTGATTTATCCCATTTGAGCGTATCCCGGCATACCGGGATCAGGCAGAAACAGGTATCGAAAACGTTTATTCCCGCCTGTCCGTAAACAGATACCCCACACCGCGCACGGTACGGACCATGTAGCCATCCTCACCCATTGCAATCCTCAGGCGCCGCACATGCACATCCACCGTGCGCTCCTCGATTTCCGGCTGGTTGGGCCATACCCTGTCCAGGATCTGGTGACGGGAAAACACCCGTTCCGGGTTGGACAGGAAAAAACGCAGCAGCCTGAACTCCACATTGCCCAGCTCCAGCGGCGTCTCCCCTGCACGCGCCTGCCGCGTATCCGGGTCCAGCGCAATATTGCCCAGCGTCAACAGGCTTTTTGCCCGATCCGGCGCCTTGCGTCTTAACACCGCATTGATCCGCGCGATCAGTTCCTTCGTGGAAAAAGGCTTGGTGATATAGTCGTCCGCCCCCTTGTCGAGCCCCATTACCCGGTCTTCCTCACCACCTCTGGCCGTCAGCATGATCACCGGCAGGTGTTTCCTGTCGCGATCCGCCCTTAAGCGCTTCAGAAACCGGATACCGCTTTCATCCGGCAACATCCAGTCAAGCAGGATCACATCCGGCGTCATCCGCTCCAGCACATGCGTCGCAGCCGATGAAGACTCCGCCATCACCGGCTGCCAACCGGCCGATTTCAGCGTATAAACCACCAGCTCCATAATCGCCGGTTCATCCTCCACCACCAGTACCTGCACCTTGTCCGCTGCCACCGTATATCCCTTTCCCGTTACAGAAACATCATACAGTCAAAACTCTCTGAAACATATTCCCACCCATACCCACGCTATCCCCCCAAGGCAGCTCTGCTGCCATGCCATCTGCGCAGCAGGGGCATCCCCACACCGCAACGCGGTGTCACTTCTCTACTGAATTCCGCAATTACGCCGCAGCCGGGACTGTAAGGAGTGACTGGAGCTTCGCAGACGGCTGTCTGAGCGCAGCGAGTTCCGGCTGCCGCCCCTGTCACGAAGAGCAGTCACGGGTACCCCCGATAGGGGGCAAGGGGTTGCGGTGCCTTTTTCGGTTACTTCTTTTGTGGCAAGACAAAAAAGTAACCTGCCGTGGGTCAGCCACCCACCGTATGAACCCAAACCGAGGGCCAATCTCATCGTAGCTAACTACACCAACAAAACATCCCCCCTCACTTCACTATCCCCAACACCTTCCTCGCATAATCCGAATGCCGGATATCATCCCCATCCACAATATAAATCACATACTCCCCGATATTCGTCGCATGATCCCCGATCCGCTCAATCGCCTTGGCTGCCCAGAGAATATCCAGCGACGCCGAAATCGTTTTCGGCTCCTCCATCATGTAGGTAATCAGGCTTCGCATCATGTCATGGAATTCCCGGTCCAGGTCCTCGTCCAGCGCCATCATCCTCACCGCCTTGTCCCTGTCCAGCCGCGCATACGCGTCCAGCGCGTCGCGCAGCATCTGCTGCGCCGTCCCCGCAATCGCATGGATCGGCTGGTACTGGTTCAACAGCAACAGGTTTCTCGTCTGCAGATTCTTCGCGGCACGCGCCACCTTGGTGGCCTCATCGGCGATCCGCTCCACATCCGTTATCACCCGCATCGTCGCAATCACCGTACGCAGATCGCCCGCCGCAGGCTGACGCCGCACGATGAGCTCCGTACATGCATTATCCAGCGACACCTGCAACTGGTTCACCTGCTCATCGGTGGCCATCACCTTTTCCGCCAGTTCCACATCCCCTTCCTGCAGCGCATGAATGGCATTGGCAAGCTGTTCTTCGGCCAGCCCGCCCATCAGGAGTGCCTTCGATTTGATCGTTTCCAGATCCTGATCGTACTGTTTTGACCAGTGCAAACCCGTCATATTCCCTCCCTATCCAAAACGGCCCGTAATATAATCCTGCGTGCCTTTCTTCGCCGGATTCATGAAAATCTTCGCCGTATCGTCAAACTCCACCACCTCGCCCAGGTACATGTAGGCCGTATAGTCCGAGCAGCGCGCCGCCTGCTGCATGTTGTGCGTCACAATCACGATCGTGTAATCCTTTTTCAGTTCCGCAATCAGCTCTTCCACCTTCGCCGTCGAGATCGGGTCGAGTGCCGAGGTTGGCTCATCCAGGAGCAGCACCTCCGGCTTCACCGCCACGCAGCGCGCAATGCACAGCCGCTGCTGCTGCCCGCCGGACAATGACAATCCGCTCTTGTTGAGCTTGTCCTTCACCTCGTCCCAGAGCGCCGCCTGCTTCAATGCCCATTCCACCCGCTCGTCCATCAGCGTTTTCGACAGCGACTCGTACAGCCGCACCCCGAAAGCGATATTCTCATAAATCGACATCGGAAAAGGCGTCGGCTTCTGGAAAACCATCCCGATACGGGAACGCAGCAGGTTCACGTCCACATCCGCATCCAGGATATTGCGCCCCCCGAATGCGATCATCCCTTCCGCCCGCTGGTTCGGGTACAAGTCGTACATCCGGTTCATCGTCCGCAAGAGCGTCGATTTTCCGCACCCGGAAGGCCCGATAAACGCCGTGACCTTGCGGTGGGCAATCGTCAGATCAATCCCTTTCAAGGCATGAAAATCCCCGTAGTAAAAATCCAGGCTTTCAATCCCGATACTGTTTCTTGTCACCGCCTGTTCCATCATCATCTGTCCTGTCATCATCCACTTTCCTTATTCGGCCGCCCGCTTCGCAAAGAGCAGCCGTGACACCATGTTCAGCCCCAGCACCCCCAGGGTGATCAGGAGCGCGCCGCCCCATGCCAATTCGCGCCAGTTGTCGTAAGGGCTCATGGCAAACTGGTAAATCACCACCGGCAGGTTTGCCATCGGCTCATTCATGTCCGCCGAGAAAAACTGGTTGTTGAGCGCCGTAAAGAGAAGCGGCGCCGTCTCGCCCGAAATCCGCGCCACCGCGAGCAGTACCCCGGTCAGCACCCCGGCCTGCACCGCTTTCAGGCGGATCATCAGCGCCACCTTCCACTGCGGCGCGCCCAGCGCATAGGCCGCTTCCCTCAGGCTCACCGGCACCAGCGAGAGAAAATTGTCCGTTGTGCGCACCACCACCGGCAGCGCGATCAGCGCCAGCGAAAAGCTGCCCGCCCAGCCGGAGAAATGCCGCACATGCATCACATACACCGCGTACACAAAGAGACCGATCACGATCGACGGCGCGGACAGCATCACGTCCACCAGGAAACGCACCACCTTTGCAAACACGCTGCTTTCCCCGTACTCCGCCAGGTAAATCCCGGCGAGAATCCCCACCGGCGTCACGATCAGGGTCGATACCGTCACCATCATCACGCTGCCGACAAACGCGTTCAGCAGTCCCCCGCCCTCGCTTCCCGGCGCGGGCGTGGACTGCGTCAGCATGGCCCAGCTCATCCCGCCCATGCCTTTCACCAGCAGGGTGCCCAGTATCCACATCAGCAGGAAAATCCCCAGTCCCATCGCAAAAACCGACAGGGCCATCCCGATCCGGTGCCTTGCCATGCGCCGGCGATAAATCCGTTTTACCCGTTTTTCCCTCATCCCAGCCCCTCCCGGCGAGACATGCGCAGCAGCATCAGCTTCGCGGCCGACAGCACGACAAACGTGATGAGGAACAGCAGCAGCCCCAGCGCAAAAAGACTCGATACATGAAGCGTCGATGCCGCTTCCGCAAACTCGTTGGCC